>VXLM01000065.1 GCA_009841605.1 Dehalococcoidia bacterium | reverse complement strand
CCAAAAGCCTACCCCTCACCAACTCCCCTGTAGGGGCGACCCTTGTGGTCGCCCTCTCCCTTTGGAGAGAAGTTTAGGCTGAGGGCGACTTACCCCCTCTCCCGTTCGCGGGAGAGAGCCTGTCCCGTACCCTGATACGGGGGCTAATCTGAGGGTGAAAACACAACTTCTACAAGTTCCCTCCTTGGTCGCAAGAGGCCACCCCGGCCAGCCACCCCAACACGCCCTTCTTTCTACTCACTACTTTCTTCTTTCCTCTTTCTTCCCCCCTCCCCCCTTCTGCTACAATGCCTCGCCATGAATCAGCCCGGCATGTACGGCAAGATATGCCTCGTCACCGGCGCGAACGCCGGCATCGGCAAGGCAACGGCAACAGGACTCGCCCGCATGGGAGCCACCGTCGTCATGGTCTGCCGTAACCCCGAACGCGGAGAGTCAGCCCGGGCCGAAATATCGGCCAAAACCAGCAGCCCGAACCTCGACCTCCTCATCGCCGACCTCTCATCTCAGGGCTCCATTCGCAAGCTGGTGAGAACGTTCACATCCCAGTATCCCCAACTCCACGTACTCATCAACAACGCCGGTGCCATCACTCCCCGAAGACGGCTCACCGTCGACGGCATCGAGACCCAGTTCGCCGTCAACCACCTCGCCCCCTTCCTCCTGACCAACCTGCTCCTCGACACACTCAAGGAGTCCGCCCCCGCCCGCATCGTCACCGTCTCGTCTCAGGTGCACAGCAAGAGCCCCCTCGACCTCGACGCCCTCCGCTCCGACAGCGACTACACCGCCAGCCAGGTCTACCGCAAGACCAAGCTCGCCAACATCCTCTTCACCTACGAGCTCGCCCGCCGCTTGGAGGGAACCGGCGTCGTCGCCAACTGCCTCCACCCCGGCGTCATCGCGACCAAGCTCCTCGACCACTACATGGGCGGCTCACATGAAGCGGGCTTTGGCTCCGGCGAGAGCCTCGGCGACAGCCCCGAAAACGGCGCCGCCGTCGTCCTCCACGTCGCCACGTCACCGGAAATCGACGGCCTCTCGGGCAAATACTTCTACGACAACGCCGTGCGCGAGACGGCCCCCGTCACCTACGACGAAGACCACGCCCGCCAACTATGGGACGTCAGCGCCAACCTGACCGGCCTCACGTCATGGCCCGCCCCGCAATATCGCTAGTGCCCCGTGTCAGAGATTCATCGAACAAATCAGTCCCGGGGAAAATCCCCTCTCCCTTGAGGGTTTGACAGGGGTAGACAAAACGGAATTGTAGCCACAATCCGGCCTTCTCTCCCTGTCATTCCGAGCGTAGCGAGGAATCTAAAATCCATAACCGCAAGACCGGAGAGCCAGTGCCGGGGTTACTTTCTGGTCAATGTAGACTCCCTCTCCCGTGACCGGGAGAGGCCTGGGGTGAGGATGACTTATCCCCTCTCCCGTCGTGGGAGAGGGCTAGGGTGAGGGTGACTCCCTGCCCCTGTCAGCCCGCCGTGGGAGACAACCTACATCCCAATCTCTCCCCCGCCGCGGGAGGGATACAGAGAGGGGTCTTACGATCCCCCCAACCGCCGCGACAGCCGGTACCCCAGAAACTTGTACTCTCCCCACCGCTCCAGGAACGGCTCGACCTCCTTCGGGCCGATGCCGTGCCGCTCCCGAAAGAACTTTGTGACCTCGGAGTCGACCGGGACACGACTGAAGTCTTGAAGCAGTACCCGCAGATGGCTCGCCGCGTACGGCCCTATCCCGTGCAGCCCCATCAGCACCTCGTACGTCAACAGACCTTCCGCCCCCACTCCATTCTCATCCACCAGTCCATCTCGGAGAAGCCTCTCCGTCGACACCATGATCCCCTTTGCCCGAAATCCCATTGACGCCCGTTCCCTCAGCACCGCCTCGCCCGCATCCAGGACCTGCACCGGCGTCGGGACGAACCCATCCCCAATCTCCTGCACAAGCCGACCGGCCATCCGCTTCGTTCCCGCCCAGTTGATTTGCACCGTGCACACCGTCTTCAGATAGTCCTCGTAGAAGTTCGATCCGCGCAGGAACCGCCCGCCTCCCTGCCGGATCACATCCGCAACGTCGCTATCCACCCCCGACGCCGCATCGATCGCATCCGCCGGGTCCCAGTCCAGCGACAGCCACCGCCGCACCATCACCTCCACGGCGGACATGTCGGTACTACCGTTACCTTCTACCAGAACGTCTATCGCCCTCGCCCCGCCTTGCGTCACCATGATCTTCGTCGGCTCTCCGAGCAGATCGGTCCGAGACAGCTCACCCGACTCCTCATCCCACTTCCAGGGTTCAAGCGCGACCCATCCATGACTCTGAACGGTCATGTGGAGCGAGACATCGTGACTGCTGCTGATCGTGAGGAGTTGGCTTGCCATGGCTGCCTGTACGAAGGGAAATTTGCACGGCATGGTATCATCGTAGGCGAACAGGCTTGAAGCAGGACGACGACGCGGGTGCATGGGGCGGTATGAAGTCGATCGGTATCGCAATGCTGGGCTATGGGTTCGCGGCAAACTTCCACGCCGAGAATTACAAGCGGGTACACGGCATTGACGTTCGCTTGACGGGAGTCTGGGGACGGAGACCCGATGCCGCTTCCGAGTTTGCCTCTGTCCACGGCTTTGAGAAGACCTACGGCGCCCTCGAGGAAGTCCTAGACGATCCCCACGTCGATCTCGTGGACGCATGCCTGCCTACCAGCCTCCATGAGGAAATTGCCATGGCGGCACTGAACGCGGGGAAGCACGTGGTCATCGAAAAGCCGCTGTCGGGTAGCTTCGTTCGTGGAGACGACGAAGCGGGATGGCGCCGCTGCCTCAGCGCAAGTTTGGAGAGCGCCGACCGAATGATCGAGGCCGAGCGGTCTTCAGGCAAGCGCATCATGTACGCCGAAAACTGGGTGTACGCTCCCGGCGTTCAAAAGGCCAAACGACTCTTGGCGTCGTCGCAAAGTCCCATCCTTCGCATCGTCGGCGAAGAGTCGCACAGTGGCACCCACTCCCCCTACCAAATGCAATGGAAGACTGCCGGTGGCGGCAGCCTGCTCGTTAAGGGGTGCCACCCCCTCGGCGGCGCGCTCTACCTCAAGATGGACGAGGGTATGCGACAAAGCGGTAGGCCCGTCCGACCCGTCCGGGTTACCGGCAATGTAGCGAACCTCACCAAGAGCGAGGCCTTTGAGACCGAGGAAGAGCACACCATTCGCACCGGCTGGGTCGACTGCGAGGACTGGGGCACCATGGTCGTAACGTTTGACGACGGCACTGTGGCGCAGATAACGGCTGCCGATACCGCCCTCGGTGGCATTCAGAACGTCATGACCGTCTACGCAGGGAAAGCGACCGTTCAGATCGGTATGAGCCCCAACACTTCCGTTGTCGCGTACTCCCCTGACGACAAGGCATTCTCCCATGAGTACGTCCGCGAGAAGGTAGAGACCACGGCAGGATGGCAGTTCACCAACCCCGACGAGGACTGGATCAACGGCTTTCCGCACGAGATGCAGGACTTCTGCGAGTCCGTGGCATATGACCGCCCGCCGAAGTCGGGAAGCTCCTTGGGGCGCGATGTCCTCGCAGTAACCTACGCCGCCTACCTCTCCGCCGCTACTGGGCGAGAAGTAAAGGTTCCCCTTGATTAACCTTCAACGAACAAGCAGACGGTGTCTGCGACTGCCTGCTCACAGCGAACGAGGTCTGCGGTCCGAAATTCAGGATCGCGATCAAGGAGTGTAGCCGTGCCCAAGCAGCCGAACGTCCTGTTCCTATCCACCGACCAGCAGCGCGCCGACACGATGGCGTGTTACGGCAACGAGGACATTCAAACGCCCAACCTCAACGCGCTGGCCGGCCGGAGCTTCGTGTTCGACAACGCCTACGTCAGCCAGCCTGTCTGCACTCCCTCCCGCGCCACTATTCTGACCGGTCTTTATCCTCACACGAGCGGCTGCACCGTGAACAACGTCCCGCTTCCGCCGGCCACAAGGACCATTGCCGAGTTGGTCTCCGACGAGTATCGAACGGGCTACTTCGGCAAGTGGCACCTCGGCGACGAGCTCCGTCCGCAGCACGGCTTCGAAGAGTGGGTCAGCATCGACGACCTCTACCGCCCCTACTATTCGGACACGACCGACCTGGGTACGTTCTCCGACTATTTCTACTATCTCATCTCGCAGGGATTCGAACCCGACGTAAAGGGCCGGGAGACGCTCGCGAAGGAGTACGGCGAACACGACGCGAGAGCGCGCTTCGCCGACGAACAGCCGGTATTCAGTCGACCTTACGCCGCCGGGTTGCCTGAGGAGCACACCAAGGCTTCATTCCTCGGAAGGGCGGTCGAGCGCTTCATTCACGAGTCCGCGGACGGTGATCGGCCGTTCATGCTGTATGTCAACTTCTTCGAGCCACACAATCCGTTCATGGGACCGCTCGATGACCTCCACCCTCGCGACAAGCTCAATACCGGTCCCGCGTTCATGCAAGCTCCGTGGGAGAACACTTCCGTACTCCACCGAATGATGGCCGACTTCTACAAAGACGCCATGGAAGACGGATGCGACCTTTCGAGCGAGGAAGGCTGGCGGGAGATTCGCGCCCGCTACTTCGGGTTGGTGTCGTTGGTCGATAGGGCCGTCGGCGGCATCATGCGTGCTCTGGAGGAGAGCGGCCAGACCGATGACACAATCGTCGTCTACACCAGCGATCATGGAGAGATGTTGGGCGACCACGCCATCCTCCACAAGACGATGATGTACGAGGAATCCATGCGGGTCCCCTTCTTGATGCGCGTACCGTGGCTGTCCGATGAGCAGCGGCGGGTAGAGGGCCGGATCGGTCTCGTAGACGCGGTGCCCACCTTGCTCGATCTGCTCGGTCAGGAGATCCCACGCGAGATTCAAGGCGAGAGCCGGGTGCCCGTCCTGGAAGGTAATTCCGACCTCAGCGACAACGACGTAATCGTCCAGTGGAACGGCGCGGACGGACGGCCCACGTCCGCCTTCAACACGACCATCCCCGAACATGCCATCCAACGTGCCTCGTCCATGCCCCGCCGCGCAATCATCTCCCACGAAGGCATGAAGCTGCACCTGAGCCCCAGCGACCAGTGCGAGCTCTACGACCTCAACAACGACCCGCACGAGCTTCGTAATCTCTACAACGACGAGGCATACCGCCACACGATCCGCGACCTCGCCTCTCGCATCCGCCTCTGGCAGGAAAAGTACAAGGACTACACCCCCGTCCTCCCCGACGAATGGGACTCTATGTAAGCGAGGCCTGTGTGAATCCGTTCCACAGCGCTCCTACGTCTCTGCCCCGCCGGGCTGACGGGGGTATGTAACCGTGCCATCTGCCGACCAACATACCCCCTCTCCCGTCGTGGGAGAGGGCTGGGGTGAGGGTAAATGCCTACCCCCACCCTTCCCCCGCCAGGGGAAGGACTAAGGAAGGGGGCCTCCACACATGACCGAACAACCTGCCACCCTCGGCGGCGCCCCCGCCGTAACAATCGATCAGGCCCACTACTCCCAGTGGCCGATCTACACCGAGGAAGAGGCACAGGTCGCCGCCGACCTCATCCGCAATCATGCCCTGTCAAGCGCAATCGACGGCCCCGGCCCGATAACCGAACTGGAGAGGCGCGTAGCCGATACGTGGGGCGTCCAACACGCCATCGCTCACTCCAGCGGGACCACGGCCCTGCACACCGCCCTCTTCGGCGTCGGCGTCGTCCCCGGCGACGAGGTCATCACCCAGTCAGCCGTCCATCCCTTCAACTGCCTGCCCATCATCGGCTGCGGAGCCGTGCCGATCTTTGCAGACATCGACCCGCTCACCACGACCCTTGACCCCGCCGACGTGGAACGCAAAATAACCCCGCGCACCAGGGCCATCATGGTAGTCCACTGGAAGGGCATCCCGGCAGACATGGACGCCATCATGGACATCGCACGCAGGCACGGCCTGAAAGTCGTCGAGGACAACGCCGTCTCCCAGGGAACGACGCACCGTGGACGCATGTTGGGCACAATCGGCGACGCTTCCGCCATCAGCTTCCAGGACGGCAAGCTCACCTCCGCAGGCGAGGGAGGCGTCTTCATGACCGACTCCGACGAGGTCTTCCAGCGCGCCGCGACGCTCGGCCACTACGAGCGCCTCAAGGAACTCCCCGACCCGAAGTGGAGGGCCGTGTCAGGCTTCAGTTTCGGAGAGAAATACCGCATGGCGACCATCACCGCGGCCATCGGCGTCGTCCAGATGAAGCATTGGCGCAAGCGCCTCGACGTCCGCCACGCCAACGCCGCGAAGCTGGGCCGCGCCATCGCCGAGATCGACGGCTTCTCCGTCCCCGACTACCCAGACTACTTCCCCTCGCCATACCAGTCCGGGCGAATCCTGTTCCACCCCGACAGGCTCGGCGGCATCTCACGAGATCGGCTGATCGAGGCCCTCAACGCCGAGGGAGCCAACGTAAGGTCCCCTGCGCGCCGGGACTCCAGGATCCCCCACACCGACGGCCTCTGGCGAATGCTCCACAAGCACCCCGTATTCACGGGCAACGAGCACGGTACCGAGGACATCCTCTGGGAAGTTCTCGGCCCGAACGCCACGAAGATCGACTACAAGGACGTCGTCCTACCCGTCACCGAAGACCCTGAAATCCCCTACGACACGATCGAGCTGCCGAGCTTCACCCGGCCGGCCGACGACCTCATCGACCAGTACGCGAAGGCCTTCGACAAGGTCGCCACACACGCCCACAGGCTTACTGCAACCAGAGCATGATCGACTTCCACACCCACGTCGGCAGAGACCGCTCGATCGACACCATCCGCCGGCACATAGGCGCGCAAGGCGGGGGCATCTCAGTGCTCTTACCTCTCGAGCCTGGACCAAGCTCTTCCGCAGGGAACAGCGCCTCGATGTCCACGCAGGTCGCAATCGAGGCGCATGAGGCTCACCCGGACGAGACCGTCGCCTTCTGCAATGTCGACCCCATGAGCCCCGACGCCATTGAGCGCCTCAACGCCTTCCGCGACACCGGCGTCGTCAAGGGTTTCGGCGAGCACAAGGTCCACCTGCCCGTCGACCATCCTCGCAATTTGGAAATCTACCGGTTGTGCGGCGAGTTCGGCTGGCCCGTCCTCATCCACATGGACTACACCGGCGCATTCGGCACCAACTTCCCCGCCCTCGAAAGCGTCGTTCGCTCCCTCCCCGATACCACGTTCATCGGCCACGCCATGGCTTGGTGGACCAACATCAGCGCCGACCCCGTCACCGATCCCCGCTCACCCGACTTCTCCGACTATCCCATGGGTCCCGCCAAGCCCATCGGAACGACCGACCGCCTCCTGACCGAATACCCCAACCTCTACGGCGACCTCTCCGCCCGTTCCGGCTACCTCGCCCTCCTCCGGGACGCCGACTTCACTCGCGACTTCCTCAAGCGCCATCGTAAAAGACTCATCTGGGGCACCGACTGCCCGTGCCATGACGGACGAGGCAACTACCCCAACGGCACCTTTCGCGCATGCCTCGGTGAGGTTATGCTGTCCCTGCTCCAAGACTCATGCGAGTCCCAGGCCCACTTCAACGACATCACCTACAACAACGGTGCGAGACTCCTCGACCTCGAAACGACTTAAGGAGATTCACAATGCCACGTTTTGATATCCCCCAGCCGAAAGGCGTCCACCAACCACCCGGCAAGTATTCCCACGCCGCACGAGCCGAAGGCCCCTTGATCGTCATCGCAGGCCAGGTCGCCCTCGACATCGACGGCGAACTCGTCGGCGAAAACGACGTAGCGGCCCAGACCCGACAGGTATTCACCAACATGTCAGCCGTCCTCACAGGCGCAGGCTCCTCCTATGCCAACGTCGTCGAGTTCACCTACTACATCGTCGGACGCGAGAACGTTCCGGGCTTCATGGATGCGCGGACCGCCATCTTCGATGAAGCCTACCCCAACGGCGACTACCCGCCCGCTACGCTTCTCGTGGTCGGCGGCCTCGCCAACGAGGACTTCCTCGTAGAAGTCTCCGCCCTCACGACAATGTAAGTTGGAAGGTAAATCCATGATCTACGACGGCCATGCCTACTGCGCCCAGGACCCCGCGCTCGGCGGCGGATTCGATGACCCCGCCGAGTTCGACCGCTTCCTCCAGCTCTTCATGGCAACCTCGCGCCAGCAACCGGTATGGCGAAAGCGAGACCGGATGCCCGGCGACGCCAGCGGACTCGTCGATCCGACACGGCCATGGGACTTCGACGCCCTGAAGGAAGCCGCATTCCGCACCGCCGAGAATGGCAGGGTCGAGTGGGACGTGGACGGCGAGACCTACGTCAAACAGGCCCTCCCTCCATGGATAGACCACCTCACATTCACCGTCGACAACCTCGTCGCCGAGATGGACTACGTCGGAGTGGACATGGCGCTCCTCCACCGCACCCCCTACATGAGCAAATCCAACGAGTTCATTGCAGACTGCGTTCGCGCCTACCCCGACCGTATCCAGGGTCTCGCCTACATCGAGGAGTGGCTACTCGCCTCCGACATCGACGCCTGCATCAAAAAGCTCCAGCACGCCATCAACGTCCTCGGCCTGCACGGCTACCAGTTCATGCCGCATCACATGGACCTCTACGGCGTTGACTGGAAGTGGGCGAGTCCAACATTCACTCCCTTCTGGGACGCCCTGAGCGAACTCGGCATACCCGTCTTCTTCACGCTCTACTCGACCAACTACGCCGAATACCTGGAGGAGCTGCGGACGCTAGGACGCTGGATGGAGCGCTACCCCGACGTCACCGTCGTCCAGACGCACGGCTTCAACTGGCGCATGTTCGCCGACGATGAGAAGCTCCACGTCCCCGATGAAGTCTACGACGCCGCCCCGATTGACAATCCGAACTACCACATCCAACTCCTCTTCGCTGTCTTCCTCCAGCGCCGTTGGGACTACCCCATACCCCAGATCCTCCCGACCATGGAGCAGATGTACCGCCGCATAGGCCCGGAAAAGCTGATATGGGGAACCGACATACCCGTCTCCCTCCTCTGGTGGACCTACCGCCAAAACCTCGACTTCCTCCGCAGCTACTGCGACTTCATCCCCCAGCCCGACATGGACCTCATCCTCGGCGGAAACATGGCCCGAATCATGGGCGTCGGCACTTCAGAGCGGCAGGAGGCATGACAATGGCGCTAACCCGTGACTTCAAGGAGACCGTCCAAGCCCGCGCCGAGCGCGACCCGGCATTTCGAGAAGGGTTGCTGAAGGAAGGCGTCGAATGCCTGCTTGCCGGAGACGTTGATGCGGGCAAGATAATACTGCGCGACTACATCAACGCCACGATCGGTTTCGAGGAACTTGGCTCCCTCACGAACAAGCCGCCCAAGAGTCTCATGCGCATGTTCGGGCCGTCCGGCAATCCTCACTCCCGCAACCTCTTTGAAGTCATCAGCCACATTCAGCAGCACGAGGGAGTCCAACTCGAAGTGAAGGCCGTCCGATAGCAGCAGTTCAACCTGGAGGAGGAACGCAAGGGAGTCGCTCATTTCCTACTCACTACGCAATACTTTCTACTCTCTTTCCCGACTTACCGACTCTGAACAGTCACCTCTCCGACATCCCTTTTGACGCATTCGTCGAAATCTCGCTATAATCTCACCCAACCGGTCCATGTATCGTGGGAGGATTGGGTATGGCTCATTCGGATGACATCGCACTCATGGCGCACCTCATGCGCCGTGCCGGGTTCGGTGCGGGCCGCGAGGAACTCGAAGCGCGGGTAGCGAAGGGCTACGAGGCCACGGTCGAGGAGTTCTTGTCGCCCGACCTTCAGGAGCCGGTGGATATCTACGATCTCTACCGCTACCAGCCCTGGTCGTGGAAGCCGGGCACCATCTACGGCATGGGCCACGCCGCCTGGGTCTACCGGATGCTCAACACGAACGCTCCCCTGCAGGAGAAGATGACCGTCTTCTGGCACGGGATATTCGCCACCGGCGTCTCCAAGGTCGACCACTGGGACGAGATCATGGACATGATCGACTCGTTCCGCGAGGACGGCATGGGCAAGTTCCGCGACATCGTCCTGAGCGTCGCCCGAAGCCCCGCCATGATCTACTGGCTCGACAACAACGAGAACCTCAACGGGCGCATCAACGAGAACTGGGGACGCGAGCTGCTCGAGCTCTTCACGATGGGCGTCACCAACTACACCGAGGGCGATGTCTACGAGTGTTCCCGCGCCTTCACCGGCTGGACGATGGCCCCAAAGCTGCCTCGTTTCCCCATGGGCCGCTTCGACTGGGAGTTCGAGTACCGCGATGAGATTCACGACCACACCGACAAGAGTTTCCTCGGACACGTGGGCGACTTCGACGGCGAGGAGATAGTCGACATCGTCCTGCGCCAGCCCGCCACAGCGCGGTTCATCGCGCGACATCTCTACACCTTCTTCGTGGCCGACGAGGCTCAGGTTCCCGCATGGTCGGTCACCCCACCTCGCGACCCCGAAGCCATCGACCAGCTCGTCGAGAAGCTGTACACCACCGGCTACGACATTCGGGAGACCCTGCGCTTCTTGTTCAACTCCGACTTCTTCAAGGAAGCCCGCTTCGCCAAGGTCAAGAGTCCCGTCGACGTGATGATCGGCACACTCCGGCTCGTAGGCGGTTCGGAGTTCCCAGGGCCGGGCATTGGCAACCTCTCGCGGCAGGTCTCATACATGGGTCAGGAGTTGCTCAATCCACCCTCCGTCGAGGGCTGGCACACGGGACCTGAGTGGATCAACAGCGGCTCGATAATGACCCGCACCAATTTCTTCACCGACATGATTAGCGACGCCGATCGTCCTGGCATCCAGGCGATCATAGATACACTCCGTGAGCGGGGCGCAATGTCGCCCGAAGAGTTCGTCGACACATGCCTCGATCTCCTCGGTCCGCTCAACGTCGATGAGGCATCGAGACAGGAGCTTATCGATCACGCCTCCGAGGGCGGCCCCCTGACGTGGGAGTCGAACGGCGGCTACGACCGGACCGTAGCACGCATAACGGAAATGCTGCAGCTCATCGTCGCACTGCGGGACTACCAGTTCGCTTGAGTCTCCGACGGCAGAGGCCGCTAAGAGAGGATAAATCGGGGAGAAATCACCATGACGACCACTAGCAAAGAACCCGTCCTCGTCGTCCTCCAGATGACCGGCGGAAACGACTACCTCAACACCGTCATCCCCTACTCCGACGGCATGTACTACGACTACCGGCCCACCGTCGGCGTCGCCGAAGAAAATGTCATTCCCATCGACTCCACCGTCGGACTGCATCCGGAGATGCGACCGTTCAAGGACGCCTACGACGAGGGAGATCTCGCCATCATCCACGGCGTCGGATACGCCAACTCCCCGCGCTCCCACTTCCGTTCGATGGACATCTGGCACACCTGCGAGCCCGACACCCTCGGCACCGAAGGTTGGCTCGGCAAGGTAGTCAGGGAGCTCGACCCCAACAAGGAGAACGTCGTCACTGCCGTCAGCATGGGGCCGAGCATGTTCCGCGCCCTCTCGGTTCCCGGTGTCCCCGTCGCGTGCGTCGACAACCTCGACAGCTACGGCCTGATGACCAACGTTGAGGAGGCCAAGCAGCGCGAGCGGCTCCTCGAACGCTACAAGCGCCTCTACGGCCCCGCCGTCGGCTCAGGCCCCGTGATGGACTTCCTCGGCCAGACCGGACTTGACGCCCTCGCGGGTGCCGACATCCTGAAGATCGCGCCACAGCGCTACGAGTCCAGCGTCGAGTACGCCGAAACGTCCATCGGACGCAAGTTGCGGAGCATCGCCCAGATACACATGGCCGACCTCGGAACGCGCGTCTTCTACGTCGATCAGGGCAGCTACGACAGTCACTCCAATCAGGAGGGAATGCACGACAAGCTCCTCGCCGACATGTCGCGCGGCGCTCAGGACTTCTTCGACGACCTCAAGGCGCACGACGCTGCCGACAACGTCATCATGCTCATCTTCTCCGAGTTCGGTCGCCGCACCTACGACAACGGCTCCGGCACCGACCACGGCGCTGCGGGCGCGGTCTTCATGCTCGGCGACGCCGTCGCGGGAGGACAGTACAGCACGTACCCGTCCATCAAGCGCGAGGACCTCGAACAGGGCGACCCCGTCCCCAACCTCGACTTCCGCGGCGTCTACAGCACCATCATCGAAGACTGGCTCCGCCTCGACGCCAACCCCATCGTCGGCGGCACCTTCGAGAAACCCCGCTTCCTGAACTAACCCCGGAGACTATCCATCGCCATCACCATGAAAATAGACCCCGGCAAACCTGTCGTAGGGGCAACCCTTGTGGTTGCCCGTCCTCGGCGCCAACGCACTTTCATCCCCTTGTGTGGCCTTCACGAGACCACCCGTCATTCCCGCGAAAGCGGGAATCCACAACCCAGAACCTAGCACCCAGCACCCAGAACCCACCATGCTCACCCAATCAGTAGCAGGCAGAACATACGACTACGACTACAACGTCGGCTCCCGCAACATGGGAATAGCGATCAGCGTCGCCTTCGGGGCGGGGGACATCGTGTACGTCCTCAGCCGCCAACACGAGCAGCTGGCCGACGTTCCTTGGAACAAGACCGCCGTCCACGCGAAGGTCGGCAAGTACGAGGTGCCTGACACTCCGGGCGCTGAGGAGCTTCTCTTCGAGTTCGGCAAGTACGGCGACGGCGACGGCGAACTGGTCTGGCCGACCGGCATCGCCACCGACTCCGACGAGAACGTCTACGTCAGCGACGAGTGGCTCAATCGCATTTCCGTATACAACCCCGACGGCGAGCTGCTCAGCACGTGGGGTCGAGCCGGCGCAGGGAGTGGTGAGTTCAACGGCGCGGCGGGGATCGCCTTCGGGCCGGATGAGACGCTCTACGTCGTCGATTCGCTCAACCATCGCGTACAGAAACTCGCGAAGGACGGTGCCTACATCGGACAGTTCGGGAGCCTGGGTACAGGCGAAAGTCAGTTCAACTCACCCTGGGGAATCACGACCGATGCCGACGGCTTCGTGTACGTGGCCGACCACAAGAACCACCGCGTGCAGAAACTCGATTCCGACGGGAGCTACGTGATGTCCTTCGGCTCCTTCGGGACGGGAAACGGCCAGCTAAACCGTCCTTCAGATGTAGCCATAGACCCCGAAAGCGACGTCTACGTCTGCGACTGGGCCAACAGCCGCGTGCAGATATTCGACGCCACAGGCAAGTTCATCACGACCCTCATCGGCGACGCCGTGGAAATGGCGAAGTGGCACAAGCAGCAGGTCGATTCCAACGCCGACGTGCTCAAGGCGCGCCGACGTGTGAGGACGCTCGAACCGGAATGGCGTTTCGCCCTGCCGGCCGGCGTCGACTACGATCCTGCCAAAAAGCGCATCGTCGTGTCCGACTCCCAGCGCTGGCGAATCCAGATGTACCGCAAGGACCCGGACTACATCGAGCCGCAGTACAACCTCTAGTGTCCTGTGTCAGAGGATTCATCGAACTAATCAGCGCGTGAAAATCCCCTCTCCCGTTGTGGGAGAGGGCTAGGGTGAGGGTGACTCCCCGGAACACTCCCATCCGCTTGCAACGAAATTCAGAAACAGGACACAAGGGAGGACAATCATGATCGCGGTACTGACTCACCATTGGGCCAAACCCGGCATGTTCGAAAAGGCCCGCGCCCTGCTCGACGGCAACGGCGCCGCCCAGGCCAACTCTCCCGGCTTCGTCAGCCGCACCACCGTCCTCTCCATGACCGATCCGTCGCAGATCACCTCCTTCGTCGTCTGGGAAAGCGCCGAGATCTACGATCAGTGGAAGGCCAGCCCGGAGCGAAAAGTCACCATGGCCGGAGCCGAAGACCTCTGGTCGAAGCCCCCGGTCTCCGAGCGCTTCAACGTAGCCGGCTAGACAAACTCGTTCTCGCCCCGTATCCGCATCTGCGTAAGCCCCGCCGCTGCAACGACGAAGAGCACCGCGAACCCAAGGTACGCGAGCGTGTAGCTCTGCATCACGTCGAACGTCAGCCCGGCTATGATCGGGGCGAGGCCGAACGGGATCAGCGTGAACATCGTAACGGTCCCCATGATGCTCCCGAAGTGCCTTGACCCGAAGCTCTCCTGCACCAGCAGCGGCATCAGTGCGCTGTGAGCGCCCATGCTGACCCCGAATATCGGCAGCCCCGCCCACGCGGTTATGGGCGATAACACGAGCAGCACCGAGCCGACGCACTGCCCGCTCAGCGTCAGCATCATCGCCCGGCGGGCGGTCATCCGCTCCGAGAGATACCCGAACGTCGGCTTGGAGATGAGGCCGGCAACGGCCATCACCGTCACGGTTATGGCAGCCCATGTCGCCGGCACTCCCAGTTCCGTGAAGTGAGGGATGAGTTGGGGAAAGACACCGGCGTGGCCGAAGTTGCCGAGGGCCAGCGCCCCCACGATCGCGTAGAAGCTGCGAGTCCTCGTCGCCGCGGACAACGGGAGACCGGACATTCGGCTGATCACGTCCTGAGCCGCCCCCGCAGAATCGTCCTGGGCATCCGGCGGACGCTCTCGGATGAACAGTAGCGCGAGCGCCGCAAGGGCAACGGCAATGACCCCCATTGCGACGTACGCCGCCTGCCAACCGGATGCGCCCAGAGTCACGTTCACGATGAACGGGATCGTGATCCCGCCGACGTTAATCCCGGCGACGGTGATGCCCATCATCCTGCCATGGGAGGACGGGAACCAGATGGGTATGAGACGACCCGCGGGGAGAACGGTTATGCCGGAGATGCCGATGAACTGCAGGAAGCTGAGGCCGTACCAGTGCCACAGTTCGGTCATGGCCGGGCGGACGAGGAAGCTGATGCCCATGAGGGCGAGCGAGATGACCAGCACCGGTCGAGCGCCGTGCCGGTCCATGAGTCGACCTATTATGGGTGAGGCGAGAGCGCCGACGGCAGTGAACGACAGGGAGGCGGATATGGCCGTGCGCGACCAGCCGAAGGTGGTCTCAAGCGGCTCCACGAAGAGGCCGAAGGCGTAGTTGCTCGACCCGACGTTTGCTCCCGCCGCGAGAAACAGGGTGCCCAGCACCAGCCACCGACGGTTCTCGTCCAGCAGTCGGGTCATCCCGGTCTACTGGGGCTGCAGGGTGTCGATTTCGGCCAAGGTCGGGAGGAAGACATTGCGGTAGAGGGCTTCGTGGTCTTCGGGTTCGGAGGTCAGCATGAGGAAGAGCGTCATCCCCTCATCGTCGTCCGAAATGGCGATGGCGGCGGAGCGGTTGTCGAGCGACAGCCGATAGATGTCCCACCGCAGGCCGTCCAACTCCAGCATCTGGTCCGGTTCCTCTGGAATCGTGACTCCGAACTGCTGCGCGAAGGCAGGGAGGATCTGCGGCGCGGCGTTGGTGGGAACGGCCTGCTGCATGATGGCCGTGACGCCGCGGGTGGACTCGCCGTGAATGCCGGGCCCGTACTGGATCCAGCCTGCGGGAACGACGCTGCGGATGCCGAGCCGACTATCTTCGAACGGAACCAGCGCAATCCCGGTGGTGGCCGGAGTCTTGAACGCGACCTGTGGAAGTTCGGCGATGCAGGAGGAGTCAGGCTCCTGGGCAGGGTCGCGGAGAAAGTCCAGGGTAATGCCGAACGAGCAGTCGCTGGAACCGAGCACGCCGTGGGCGCCGCTGGGGAACTCGACGTAGTGGCTTCCGGCGATGGCAGATTCGGCGCGGCGACCCCACTCCGGCGGAGTGATGGGGTCGAAACGGCCCGCCAGGACCAGCGTCGGGATGTCGGTATCCACGGGTCTCGACTTGATGTCGTTCGGCTCAGAACCCCAGAAGCCGCATATATCGAACACAGAGTCCGGTTCCATGAATTGCGCTAGCTGAGGATGGGCATTCAAGGCCCTCTCTACCTGAGCTAGGGTCGTGAACGGCACTTCGTCGGCACAGTTGACGGAGAAGTACATACCGGAGCTTCGGAACCCGATTTGCCCGATTATTGTCCCGAAGACGAGCTCGAACATATCGAACTCGTACTCCGCCGCGTCGTATATGAGTTCAGGAAGCAGCGGGATGAAGTCCTTGACGTAGAGCGCGTCGAATACGGTGTCGACAAGGCGATCCCCCGTTACGACGACTTCGTGCGTCTGTCGGCTAAAGGGATTGAAGACGATAGTCCTTCCGGGCTGCGCGTCGAGGAGGGCGGCGGTGTCGTAGAGCTTCGACTCCAGATCGGGGTAGGCGCGGCTGCAGGTGGGGCTCGCCGCGCACTCGTCGAAGAGGGTCTTCAAGGCCCGATCGGCATTCGGAACGATGGACGGATAGAAGTCCACGTCGAGCGGGAAGGTCGAGTCGAGGATGACGCTGCGTATTCCCTGCGGGTAATCGCGCATCGTCGCCAGCGCGAGCCTCGTTCCGTAGGACACACCGTACAGGTTCCACTCCGGTATGCCCAAGGACATTCGCAGGTCTCGCACGTCGGCGGCGTTCTCGGCAGTGTTGTACCCGGTGAAGTCGACGCCCTCGCCGACGAGTCGTTCCCGGCAGGTCCACAAGGCATCGACGTGAAGGGACTTTTCCTCTTCTATGGTGAGATGTTGGTTGAGACTATCGAAAACGGATTGCGCATCCTCCGGGCAGTCGAGGACGGGTTCCGAGGCCCCGACGCCGCGCTGATCGAACACGATCACGTCGCGCTCTGCGAGGAAGGGCGCGAACAAGGAGAGTTGGTATGGGGCGGTCTCGATGATGCTGGAGCCGGGCCCGCCCGCGAGGTACAGGAGCGGATCGGGCGCGGGATTGCGCGAGTATGTACCGAACACCATGACGTGGAGCTTGATCGTGCGCGAGTCCGGGTCGGTGCGGTTCTCGGGAACGACGAGGTTGCCGCACTGAACGATGACGCCCTGAGGCTCCCTTATCTTGCAGACGTCCGGCTCAAAGAATGCGTCAGTTTCGGGAAGGGTCTCCACTATGGGCGTGGGCGCAGGATCGGCGGGAACGGGCGTGTCGGCAGGAGGAGCCGTCGGAGTCGGACCGACCGTGGGAGGAGCAGGCGCGGGAGTAGCGGTCGCGAACTGGGGTATGGATTCCGGGTCATCCGTGCCGCACGCGAGAATCAGGGCAAGCGCGATCAGGGTGAAGGGTACGAGAAGGAGTCGGGGCATTGGCGTCGCTTTCAGGGTGTGCTGTCCGATTGGTTGTTGGATTCGAGGAAGGCGGCGACTTCCTGCGCGGTCGGCATCGCCTCGGTGTCTCCACGCCGGGTGCAGATCAGCGCGCCGCAGACGTTTGCGACCGCGAGGCTCCGTTCAAGCACCCTGCGCCGTTCGTCGCGGCTCGCGGCGAGGAAGCTCTTGACGGTCCCCTGCCGGAAGACCTCCGCTAGGAACCCGGCTATGAAGGCGTCGCCCGCGCCTACGGGATCGACAAAGTCTATGGGGTAGCCGGGGTGTTCGACCAAGTTCGCTCCGTCGAAGGCGATGGCCCCGTCGGCGTCGCGAGTGACGATCACCAGACGGCCGTTTACGCGCTGGAAGCGGCGGGCGTACTCCTCGGCTGAGAGGCCCCAGCCCCAAACGGTCTCGGCCTCGTCGTGGCCGACCTTGAAGACCGACGAGTACGGGAGCATTTCGTCGAAGACGGTCCGCGCTTCGGACGGTTCCCAGATGGGAGGACGGTAGTTGACGTCGAAGACGACGGGCACGTTGCTCTTGTGGGCGTACTCGATGGCGCGGAATATGGTCTCGTGGGTGGTCGGGCTGAGGGCGGGGGTGATGCCGGTGACGTGGAGGGCGTCGGCGTCGGTGAGGTGCGGGCGGACATCTTCGAAGGTGACGGTGCTGGCGGCGCTGCCCTTGCGACGGTAGCTCTTTACGATGCTGCCGTCCTGCATGTGGTTGACGTAGGCAATGCCGGAGGGGTTCTCCTGAACCTGTGGCGCGACGACGGTGGTGCGCCCGTCCAGCGAGCGGAGGATGGCGTCGCCCTCATCGTCCATGCCGAGCTTGCTGACCCATACGGTCTCGAGGCCGGGCACGGCGAGGCGCTCAAGATCGAGGCAGACGTTGGACTCGGCGCCGGCGCAGTAGACCTCGTATGGACCGTCGACGTTGGGGTCAAAGGGGCCAATGTACTTGGCGTTGTAAGAGACCATCGTCTCGCCGAAGGTCACGAGTTTTGTCATTCGGGGCGTGCTCTTGGTGGGTCGGGGGGAAGATGCGGTTGTTGTTCCATTCTAGCATTTTGGGGAGGCGAGAAAGTAGAAAGTAGTGAGGAGAAAGAAGGGGG
>VXLM01000057.1:15903-18510 GCA_009841605.1 Dehalococcoidia bacterium | reverse complement strand
GAGTAGGCGCAGAGGGGAGGGCTGACAAGGGTTGGGTGCAAGGGGACGATAGATTCCCGTTTTCACGGGAATGACGTGTAGGTGTAGGACCTCCGGAGGTTGCCTGGCACAGGAAAGGACTGCCGTGTTTGTACCCTTTGTCCACACCCGGTGGTACCGCCAGTCTCCACGTTTGGTATAATCTTCGCGCGTATTTGGACGAGGCGAAGGACTGCATGAACGCGATATATATTCTTTCGGACGAGGCGGGCACGGGCAAAACCGCGCTTGCAGTGACGCTTGCCGGCTTGGTGCGTCGTGAGGGGGCATCGGTTGCCGTCGTCAACCCCTTCGACGACATCCACGACGAATACTACTCGAAGCTGCTCGGTCAGAAGGGACACGACGCTGTCCTGTCTTCCACCTCCGATCCGATGGACGCGGTGGCGGACCGGTGCAAGGAAGCGGTGGGAGACAACGACGTATTGATCGTGGAAGGTTCGTCCAGTATCGGCATCGAGGCCACCCGGGAACTCGTTGAGGCGCTTGATGCCAGTGTTGTGGGGGTAACCCAGCACATTCATGGGAAGGACGCAAGCGACCTTTCGGATTGGCCAACAACGTTCGGGGACCGGCTCATCGGCGTGGTGGTGAATGGTCGCACGGAGTACCAAGGGACGGCAGTAGCGACGGAGTTTATTCCTGCGCTTGAGGGTCTCGGCATCCGAACGCTGGGGGTCGTGCCTGAGGACAGGAAGCTGGTCTCATCCACCATCGACCAGATCGTCGAGTGCCTGGAGGGGCGCTATCTGCAGGGTGAAGAGGACGGTGACAGGATCATCGAGCACTTCCTCGTCGGCGGGATGGGGCTGGACCGCGGCACGCTGTATTTCGGCATTCGAGAGGACAAGGCCGTGATCGTTCGCGGCGACCGGCCCGACGTTCAGATGGCGGCGCTGCACACGCCGACATCGTGCCTGATTCTCACGAACGGGACGGAGCCGGTGGAGTACATCGTCCACGAGGCGGAGCTGGAAGAGGTTCCCATCGTCATCGTCGACACGGACACTCTCGATACCATGAAGACCCTGCGCACGCTGCAGGACAACGTTCGATTCGACCACCCCGACAAGGTAGAGCGCTTCGGGGCGCTGCTGAGAGAGAACGTCGATCTGGGGCCGGTGTTCGAGCGGTTGGGGATTGGTGTGGCGGCCTAGCAGGGCTAGAGTGGGTCAGCCAAAGCGTTCGTGGCTCGGCAAGTTCACCACGAACGGTGTTCACACTTCGACAGGCTCAGGGTGAACGGAACCTCTCGGAGGGCTACTCCACGAGCGCGTTCCTGATTCTTGACAGCGTCGCGTCGTCCACACCTATGCTCCTCACGTAGGCCTCGATGCCGCCGTGCTTGGACTCAAGGTGATCGAGGGTTAGTCCCATCGCATCGGGCGGGCACCACATGGTCTGGTACTCCTCGAAGGGCGGAAACTTGTCTGCGCCCGAACCGTCCGGGGGAACGGTCGAGGAGCCGTAGAGGAACCTCGCGCTCAGGGCGTAGTCCTCGACGATGCTGTCACGGGGGACGCCGGCGATGCTCAGCAGGAGAGCGGCGAGGACGCCCGTGCGGTCCTTGCCCGCGGTGCAGTGGAAGACGGCGGGCAGCGTACCCGGCTGTGAGACCGTTTCGAGTATCGTCCTTATCATTTCGCCGCGCTCATCCAGAACCGTCGAGTACATGGTGGAGAGCCTAATCGACGAGTCGGCGGGCACGGGAATGGTTCCCCACCTGTTGATGAGGGCGTCTCCGGTCATGTTGTGGGGGTGGTATTGGACGTGCGTGATGTCCTTGAAGACGCTAGGCGCTTCGACCAGTTCCTTCGATCCCCGCAGGTCGATGACGGTCCTGATACCGGCGTCGGTGAGGGTCGCTTGGGCGGAGGGCGAGAGGGCGTGGATGTCGGCGGCACGGAAGAGGGTGCGCCATCGGATGTGCCTGCCGTCTGCCGTCTCGTATCCCCCGAGATCTCGGACGTTGTACGCGCCCTCTACGGGGATGCCGCGTCTTGGGTCGATTTCGGGAAGGTTTGGGGCGCTCATTCGGTCATTGCCTCCTTGATGGCGGCGAGTTGGTCGTCGGTGATGCCGGTGTCTCTCAGGTAGCCCTCGACGCCTCCGTAGTCCTTGTCGAGTTGATCGAGGGTAACCCCAATACTTCGTGGGGGACACACGTCCTGTTGATAGTCGAGCCAGGTGTATTCATCAGGGCTAACGTCGGGATTCTGGGCGTAGTAGCGGCGAACGAGGTACCGAGCGGTGAGGCCGTAGTCCTCGATGATGGTCTCGCGGGGAACACCGCAGATATCCAGAACGAAAGCCGCGGCGATACCGGCCCTGTCCTTGCCCGCGTTGCAGTGGACGAGAACGGGGAGGCCGTCGGGACCGGCGAGAATCGAGAAAATCTGATGCAGGATGTGCTTACGCTGGTCGAGAATGTGGCAGTACCCCCTACCCCGCCGCTCGGCCGAGTCTTCGATGCCTTCCAACGCGTGACTGTTCTGAAGCGGAACGTCGCCCGACATGTTCTGATGGTAGTAGGTGACGGACTCGTTGCCGATGAAGGGGCTCGGCCTG
>VXLM01000057.1:0-15893 GCA_009841605.1 Dehalococcoidia bacterium | reverse complement strand
CATGTTCTGATGGTAGTAGGTGACGGACTCGTTGCCGATGAAGGGGCTCGGCCTGAACTGCAGGTCGTTGCTGCGGCGGAGGTCGATGATGTTGCGGACGCCGTAGTCGACGAGAGTCTGAACGCCCGCGGGGGTAAGATTCATCAGGGTATCCGCTCGGAGGTACTTGCCCCAGCGGGTCATTCGACCATCGCTCGTCCGGTAGCCGCCGATGTCGCGGACGTTGTATGCGCCCTCGACGGGGACGGCTCGCCTCGGGTTGATTTCGGGGTGTTGTTCGGTGCTCATTCGGTCATTGCCTCCTTGATTGCCGTCAACTGATCGTCGGTGATGCCCGTGTCCCGCAAATAGCCCTTCACGCCTCCGTACTTGGCGTTGAGCAGGTCGAGGGTGATGTCCATGCTCTTAGGGGGGCAAACGTCCCGACGGTAGTCGGTCCAGGTGTATTCCTCAGGGTTCACATCGGGGTTATGGGCGTAGTGGCGTCGGACGAGGTAGCGGCCGGTGAGGCCATAGTCGTCGATGATGGTCTCGCGGGGAACGCCGCAGATTTCCAGCACGAGTGCGGCGGCGATGCCTGCCCTGTCCTTGCCCGCGTTGCAGTGGACGAGGGCAGGAAGACCGTCGGGCATGGCGAGAATCGAGAATATCTGGTGGAGGATGTGCTTGCGCTGTTCTAGCCTCATAAAGTACGACCTACCCCGCCGCTCGGCCGTGTCCTCGATTTCGTCGAGCTCCCCCCTGTGCAGAACGGGCACGTCACCCCCCATGTTCTGATGGTAGTAGGTGACGGACTCGTTGCCGATGAAGGGGCTCGGCCTGAACTGAATTTCGCTGCTCCGGCGGAGGTCAATGATGTTGCGGACGCCGTATTCGAGCAGGGTGTCCACGTCATTGGGCGTCAAGTTCGCTATGGTATCCGCACGGAGATACATCCCCCAGCGTGTCGTTCGACCGTCACAGGTCTCATAGCCTCCGAGGTCACGGACGTTGTATGCGCCTTCGACATCGAGAGCGCGTGTGTATTCGGTGGGCTTGGTCATGGGTGGGTCACTCCCTGAGCATGTTCCTGATGTCGGTGATGTGGGTGTCGGTCAGGCCGATGTGGCGGACGTATGGCTCGATGCCGCCGTATTTGTCGCTGAGGTGCCGAAGGGTCCGCTCCATTGCTGATGGAGGTGCGAGGACTTCGGGCGGCTCCTCGAGGGCGAAGTCGACATGCGCCAAGGAACCGGGAATCCCCTCAGCCAAGAGCTTGTCTCTCAGACCATGCGAACTGAAGGCGTAGTCGGCGATTATGGTGTCGTCCGGCACACTTGCTAGGCCAAGCAGCAGGGCTGAAATGATGCCCGTCCTGTCGGTGCCGGCGGCGCAGTGGTAGATGGCGGTATGGCCCACGGAGTTGGCGAGGGTGACGAGGGTCTCGGACATCACTTCCTGTCGCTCATCAAGCAGCACACGGTATATTCCTGCCGTGATTTCGGGAGTCGTCCACTCGTCCTCAGGCGGAGGAATGTAGCCGGGAGGGTTGGTATCTCCGATCATGTTCAGGTGATGATAATCGACTCCTACCATGTTAGCGAGGGAGTTCGGGGACTTAACGGTCTCGAAGGTGCGGCGCAGATCGATGACAGTGCGAACGCCGTACTCGAATAGTCCGGTCTTGGACGACTCGGGCAGGTCGTGAAGACCATCAGCGCGGAGGAATGCACGGAAATGCGTGGTCTTGCCGTCGGTTGTGAGGTAGCCGCCGATATCGCGCACGTTGTATGCACCCTCGACATCGAGGACACGGGTGTTTTGGGTGAGTTTTGTCATGGGTAGTTCACTCTCGCAGCTTGTTTTTGATATCGCTGACTTGGGCGTCGGTAAGGCCGATGTGGCGGACGTAGGACTCGATGCCGCCGTACTCGTCATTGAGGTGCTTGAGCATTATTTCCATTGCTGATGGAGGTGCGAGGAGTTCGGGCGGTTCCTCGAGGGAGAAGTCGACGTGCGCCAAGGAATCGGGAATGCCCTCGGTCAAGTACCTGCGTCTCAGACCGTGGGCGCTGAGGGCGTAGTCATCGACGATGGTGCTATCGGAAACATCGGCGAGACCCAGCAACAGGGCCGATATGATCCCGGTTCGGTCGGTGCCCGCGGCACAATGGTACATGGCCGTATGGCTCTTGGAATCGGCGAGCTTTGCCAAAGTCTCGGAAATCACTCCCTGTCTCTTATCGAGAAGCAAATTATATGTGTGTGCCGTCCATGCAGCGGTCGGCACATCACCCGGCGGGGGCGTATCGTGCCATGGAGGATCCCCATCTCCGATCATGTTCAAGTGGACATACTCGATGCCGTCCATACCTGCCAGGGCGTTTGGAGTCTCGACGGTCTGAATGGTGCGGCGCAGGTCAATGACGGTGCGGACGCCGTACTCGATGAGGCCCGTCTTGACCGAGTCAGACAGATTGTGGAGGCTATCGGCGCGGAGGAATACACGGTAGCGTGTGAGCTTGCCGTCCGCAGTGTGGTAGCCGCCGAGGTCACGCACGTTGTAGGCGCCGGGAACATCGAGCCAACGTTGGTCGGTCACGAGGTAGCCTCTCTTCCAACGGTCTGACTGTTGTACTCGGTGTCGCTCATGGGCATGGCCCTTCGATTCCAGTGGTGCCGCTCAAGCTCGATAATGTACCCACCGTCGCCGAGGACGACACCCTCGGCCAGTTGCTCCAGAACGCCCTTGTTCGCCATTAGTACCGGTTCCATATAATTTTAGCTAGTTATCCGAAGAATACCCTCACCCCCGTATCAAGTACGGGGCAGGCTCTAGCTCTCTCCCACGACGGGAGAGGGGATACTCGCCTCTCGATCTAACTGTCATCTCCAAGTGGAAACAGTACAAGTAGCCTCTCAGGTTGTCTATCGATAATGCGCTGGATAACGAGGCGTCAACGTTTCAGACGCTCGGACTTGGGGTCCCAGAGGGGTTCTTCGGACACCGTTGCGGGATAGCGCTCGCCGAAGTACTCGATCTCGACGGTGGCACCGGGCTTGGCGTGCTCGATTGGCAGGTAGCCGTAGGCGATGCCCGTATCTATGGAGTAGCCGTAGTCCGCGCTGGTGACGTAGCCGACGATGCGGTCGTCGACCAGGATCGGCTCTTTGCCCATGACCACTGCGTCTGGAAGGTCGAGGGTCATGCAGGAGAGCTTGCGAGCGATGCCATTCTTCCGCGCCTCTACCAGAGCATCGCGGCCAATGAAGTCTCCCTTGTTCATGCGGACGGCAAACCCGATGCCGGCCTCGAAGGGGTTGTAGTCCGTGTGGATATCATTGCCCCAGAGGCGGTAGCCCTTTTCGAGGCGGAGGGAGTCGAACGCACCGAGCCCGGCTGCCACCACGCCCATGTGCCGTCCGGCCTCCCAAAGCTCGTCCCAGAGCTTGCGACCGAACTCGAAGGGGGCGTATATCTCCCAACCGAGCTCGCCGACGTAGGAGATGCGCAGGGCGAGGGCGGGAATCTCGCCGATGGAGATGTGGCGTGCGGTCAAGTAGGGGAACCCTACGCCGGATACGTCGTCGTCGGTGGCATTTCGCATCAGCTCGCGGGCCATCGGACCCCACACGCCGATGGAGCACCATTTCGTGCTCTCGTCGGTGATGGTGACTGAGCCGTCGTCGGGTAAGTGGCTGCTTATCCAGGCCTTGTCGTGCTCTGCGGTCCCTCCGCCGGTGACGACCATGAAGCGATCTGCGGCCAGGCGGGTGACGGTGAGGTCACACTTGATGCCGCCGGTTGGCGTGAGCATCGAGGTGTAGGTGATAGCGCCGACGGGCCTGTCCATGCGGTTGGCGGTGATGCGCTCCATGAATGCCAGAGCGCCCGGCCCGCTCACGTCGAGTTTAGTGAACGGGGTGAGATCGAAGAGGCCAACGCGCTCGCGGACTGCCCTGTGCTCCCCGCCGATGATGGGTGACCAGAACCGTGCCTCCCAACCGGTGCGGGTGTGGTCGTGGTCGGTCGAGCCTTCGAGAAGCTCGGTGTTTGCCTCGAACCATTGAGGGCGCTCCCACCCGGCGTTCTCGACCCAGTAGGGACCAAGCTCCTCAAAGCGGTCGTGATACGGCAGGATGCGGAGTCCGCGAGGATCGTCCATCTGCTGGGAGGGATGGATGATGTCATAGACCTCGCGGTACTGCTGAGCGCCGCGCTTGGTGATGTACGAGTGCGTGAGCTGGTGCGGGTGGAAGCGGCTGATGTCTGCCTCGCGGAGGTCCATAGAGGGCTGGCCGTCGACCATCCACTCGGCTACGGCCTTGCCGACGCCGCCGCCGTGGGTTATCCAGACGCCCTCGGCAGACCAGAACCCCTTCACGTGGGGCGACTCACCGAGGACGGGCATCCCGTCGGGGGTGAAGACGAACATGCCGTTGACCTTCTGCACCAGTTCGGCGTCCTGGAGAACAGGCATGAACTCGCCCGCAGAGATCATTCCCTTGCGGAAGGCCGACTCCGACCACGGCATCATAGAGGGCATTTCCGGGGCGTCCGCGTGACTCCAGATGTCCTCCGGCTCAAGGAGGAGCGGCTCGTGGTCGTAGGAGCCGATGACATAGGCGTCATAGTCCTGCCGGAAGTACATGGCGCGGTCCTGGTGGCGGATTACGGGAGCCGAATATCGGACGGTCTCGCCGGCCAGCTCGGGCAGCGGCGCCGTGATGGCGTACTGGTGTCGCATGGGAGGGAGCGGGAGTGTCACACCGGCCATTTTGCCAATGAGGCTGCCCCAAATCCCCGCGGCACAGACGACGGCGTTGGTCTTGATGGTGCCACCGGAGGTCCGGACTGCGGTCACCCTGCCGTCGACAACGTCGATGCCCGTGACAGTGGTGTCGCCATAGAAGGCAGCGCTTCCGGTCTCCTGTGCGCGACGGCCCATTTCTCCGGCGAGCATCCACGCGCGGGCGTTGCCGTCGCCGGGGGTGTACATCGCGCCGAGGACTTTGTCGGAGAAGAGGGGGACCTTCTCGCGGGTCTCGTCCGGGCCGAGGAAGTAGGTCTCCACGCCCCATGCCCTACCCGCGCCCACCTTTCGCTTCAGGTCGTCGAAGCGTTCCGGCGTCCACGCGACCTCAAGGCCGCCTACTCCGAACCAGAGCGGCTCGCCGTCGGGCGGATTGAGGCTGTCGTAGAGCTCGACGGTCTCCCTCGCGAAGACGGACATCATCTTGGAGAAGTTGACCTGGAAGACGAGTCCGGGCGCGTGTGACGTCGAGCCGCCGGTCTCGAACATGGGGCCTTTGTCCACGACCACGATGTCGCTCCAGCCGTACTTGGCGAGGTGGTACGCGACGCTTGCGCCCGCGATGCCCGCTCCGATGATTACGACTCGCGCATGATCTTGCATGCGGTGTGCCCTACGAACCTATCTCAATGCAATGTGTGCCGGAAGAGAATTGCCCTTCGACAAGCTCAGGGCGAACGTGTCTTTCTCTGAGCCTTTGCGTGGACAAAACTCGCCGAAGCGTATCTGAGATATTTTCTAAGTCTCCGTCACGTTGGGATACGATTCCGTCCAGCAGGACTCAATGTCTGATTGTATGACATATTTCGGCGTCTGGGGAATGTCCAGCACAAGCTCACGGAGAAACCGGGGGAAGAGTTTCTCCTCTTCCAGTTCGTCAAGAGACAGCCACTCGTACACGAGATTGGGCTCCGCCGCCTCAAACCGTCCCTCGCGACTGAGTATGGGGTGATCCGGGGCAAAATCCAGGACGAAGTACAAGCCTGCCTCCTGGTAACGTATGCCGTCCAACTCAAAGAGGTTGTCGGAGACGATGACGAGCCGTCCGATTTCCACGCCGCCGCCGATCTCTTCGTTCAGTTCTCTCGACAGTGCCTGTACTGCGTTCTCGCCGTACTCCACACGCCCGCCGGGCACGAAGCAGAAATCGTGCTTGACGTTGTGCTCAACGAGCAACCGCCCATCATGCACGGCGATGCCGCCGACGCGGTACATGAAGGTAACATCGCCGTTGGAGAACATGACCATGTCGTTCGTCACGACAGGGCCTCCAGCAGTTCTGCAAGGGGCATGTCGGCGAGGGATTCCAGTCGCATGTCGGCGTGGTCGTAGGAGCGGTCGCGGGTCAGGGTACCGGGGACGGCGACGCAGAGGAGGCCAGCGTTCTTGGCTCCCTGCACTCCCGTTGGCGAGTCCTCCAGGGCAAGCGCCTCGTCAGGAGTGACTCCGAGATCGGAGACGGCCTTTCGGTAAGAGGCGGGATCGGGCTTGGCGCTCCCAACGTCGTCGGCGCACACGACGGTGTCAAACGTGTCGGCGAGGCCGAGTTGTTCCAGTTTGGGGTGTACCCACCTGCGGGGGGAGCTTGAAGCGATGCCGAGTCGCATCCCTCGTTCGCGTGCGGCGGCGATGTAGTTCTCGACGCCGGGCAAAGGGGCGGCATCCTCGAATAGCTTGTCGAATGCGGCCCTTCTGCGGGAACGCATCTCATCACGGTCAACCGGCTTGCCGGTAAGCTCCGCGAGATGGTCGTAGATGTCGAAGGATTCGCTTCCTCCCCCGATGTGCGGCGTCCAGACCGAGAGGGGCAGATCGACGCCGTATGAGCGGAAGATGCTCAGCCACGCCTCGTACTCCGGGACTTCGGTATCGACGATCAGGCCGTCGAAGTCGAAGATGATCGCCTTGAACGTTCGGGGCATGTCTGATCAGAGCCGACGACCGAGGGAAATGCGGTCGAACTCCGTGTTTGCGGCGTTGCCGGGGTAGTCGACCAGGACCTCGACGCTCTGGAGGATGACACTTGCCACGAGGTTTTCGGGGCGGGAGAGGACGGCGACGCCGATCTCGTTGACTCCGCGACGGAACATGTCCGGCTCAATGGGGAAATCGGACCACGCGAAGATGTCCCCTCCCCCGCCGTGGCGGGTGACGCGGCTCGTCTTCCAATCGAGTTCTGCGCCGTTGAGGGTGACGGACATCACGTCGGCGGCGACCGAGCCGGTGAGTTTGAGGCGCAGGCGAACATCGCTGCGGGCGCTGTCGTCGGCCAAGTAGAGGGAGACCACCTGCTCCGATGCCTCGACGCCGGTTTGCAGGGTGACCGGCAACTGGGATGAGTACCCTTCGTAGTCGCCGTCCACGTCGCGGACGGGCGACCAGTAGTGCTTGGGCTTCTCGCTGAGGAGGTCCGGGTCGTGGATCTCGGAGAGAATCTGCTTCTCATTCGCGTCGACGGGCCAGTCGAACCACGGGAGATAGATGCCGTCCGCGCCCTTTGCCCAGTAGGCGGCTGCGCCGGCGCGGAAGTGCTCCGGCGTCGCGGCGTGCTCGTAGATGCGGCGGTCCACCTGGTGAATGCCGCTCGTGTGGACGGAGAAGACCTTGTCCTGGAGCGCGGGATAGACCTCGCACGGGGTCCCCGCAGCGAGATCGACGAGCCATTCGAAGGGGAGGTTGACATCCATCTGTATGGGGCCGTAGACGGCGGGCACGAGGAAGTCGACGAGTCCGTCCGCGATCCAATCCGCGATGTCGAGACCGGTAGCGGCGTTCGACTCCGGCGTGGGGAAGACTCTCGCGCCGAGGGTGAAGGGCTTGCCCTTGTCGGCGGCGGCTTTGTCCGCGATCCGGCGGGCGTCGGCCATGAACTCGGTTACGAGATGCTTGTTCGCCTCAACCTCTCCCCGTTCGAAGAGATATTGGCTGAAGACGAAGTCGATCTCCATCCCGTCGAGATCGTAGTTTGTCACGGCCTCTTCGAAGAGGGCGAGTCGTTCCGCTCGAACCTCGGAGTAGGCCCAGTTGAAGGGCTGTCCCGGCACGGTCTTGAGGTGCAGTTCAGGATGCTCGATCTTGAACGTGGAGTTGTCGGCGGTGTCGATGAAGGCAGGGTCCTGGCCGTGATTGGTGCGGATGCTGCCCCACATCGCCAGTCCCTTCTCATGGGCGCGGTCGGTGAGAAGCTCGAGGAGGTCGAGTCCACGATCGCGGAGGCTTTTAATGTTCGAGTACGCCCGCCAGAAGGGGAAGGTGTTCCATATCTCCGGCTCGCGGAAGGTGGTCTTGCCCGCCTTGATGAGGTGCTCGGCCCATGTCTCGCCGACCTTCGTGTTGTGGTACATCGTCAGCCCGGCTCCGAAGCCGTAGACGAAGGTGTCGACGCCCGTTCCGGCCACGTCGTCCACGGGCGCGACGGCATCCTCCACCCTGAGCGGAGGATCGTAGGCGTAGATGTGGGTGTGCCTAGCGTCGCTGTAGAAGATCAGGCGTCGTTTGCTCATGTTCGTTTTCCGATATGTTCAGGCATCATGGCATCCCGAAGGAGGCACGCGGCGTGGGGTGCTCGATGTCGATCTCGACCCCCTCCCAGACGATGGTGGCACCGAGTCCGGCGGGCCGGGCGTCGAGGGATAGAGATATCTCGTTCCAGCCGTGGACGAGTGTGTCAGAGGGCAACTCCAACTCCAGCCACGCGGCGAGATAGGCGTCCAGCTGCGTTCGCCGGGCCGCGTCGAGTGAGAGCGGGTTGCCGTTGACGTGGAGAGTCAGCCGATCGATTGTGGTCGACCAGATGAGACGGAGTCGGAGGGTCGCTGTGGCTTGGGTCGGGTCGTCGGCGAGGTAGAGCCGGACGGTCTGAGGGCCCTCACCCTCCTCCAGTGTTGCCTTGAGCTGGGACTCGTAACCGAACTGCGCCGACAGGTCGTCGTGTCGCCGGACGACGTAGCTCTTGGGCTTGCGCCTCAGCAGGTCGGGATCGTGTGCCTCGGTGAAGATCGTTCGCTGCTCAGGGCCGTGCGGCCACTTGAGAAAGAGCATGTAGATGCCGTCCGCCCCGCGGTCCCAGAAGGAGGCGGCTCCCGCTCGGAGCTGATCGATGCTCGCGTGGAGCTCGAGGGAACCGGGGTTAAAACGGTTGTCGGCAATGTCCAGCCCTCGTACGGCTCGCTGGAGCGTGGGGTAGACGTGGCAGTCCGTGCCCTCGGCGAGATCGACGAGCCACTCAAAGGGGAGGTTAGCATCGACCTGATGGTCCTGATAGATCGTGGGGGCCACGAAGTCGAGCAGCCCGTCCTGTATCCAGGCGGCAACGTCGAGTCCCTGCGTGAGGTTGCCTGCCTGCGTCGGCAGGATCCTGGCCCCGATTTCGAGGGGACGGCCACGCTTAGCCGCCGTCTCGTCGGCGAGGCGTCGGACGTCTCGCAGGAAGTCGGTCATGATGGGGGCGTTGCGCTCAGCCTCGTCGTCCTCGAAGTAGTACGGGCAGAAGGTGAACTCAAGCTCCAAGCCCTCGATGTCGTACTGCGTCAGGTACTCCTCGATGTAGGCGAACCGCTCGGCGCGGACCTCCGGGTACACCCAGTTGAAGGAGTGCTTGCCCTCGCCGGTGAGACACCACTCCGGGTGCTCCATGCGGAACTGCCAGTTGAAGGGATTGTCCACGTCTGCAGGGTCCATCGGGTGGTTCAGGCGCAGACTTGCGAAGAAGTCCATGCCTTTATCGTGGGCGCGGTCGATGAGCAGGTTTAGGGGGTCGTAGCCGGCGTCGATGAGGCTCTTGACGTTCTCGTAGGCCCGCCAAGACCACGCGCTGTCGAACTTCTCAAAGCGTCGCCCCCAGACCTCACCGGACTTGGAGTCGTGCATGACCGCGGGGCCCGCGCCGGAGCCGTATATGAAGGTACCGACTGCCGTGCCCGCCACCTCGTCGACGGGAGACCACGCCTCTTCCAGCGTCATGGGAGGGTCGTACGAGTACATGTACGTGTGGCGCGAGTCGTTGTAGTACAGGAGCCGGCGTTTCTTGGAATCTCGACTCAACGGATGGGCTCCATTTCCCAGATGTCAATCGACCTGAATGCCGCTTCGCCACCCCGGGCGACCAACTCGATGCCGAGGTCGTTGACGCCGCAATCGATGAAGTTGGTCGCCACGCGAGCGCCATCGTCGACGAATACCTCGATGACGGACTTATCGAGGAAGACGCGGAGCTTGATGCTGCCCTGCTCCGCCGCTTGGGGATAGGGTATCTCAATGCCTCCGACCCAGACCGAGTCGCCGTCATAGCCGATCCTGACGCCGTCCGCGCCGTCGTCGGACCGGCGGACTCGGATACCTGCAAAGGACGCTCCGGTATGTTCGATTTCGACGATGATCTCTAGGGTGTCGCCACGAACGTCGAGGACTTTGGAAGTACCGGACAGCGTCGTGTCGGGAGGAGAGTGGCACTCGCCACGGAGCATCTCTATCTCCTCAACAGGGGTCTGTCGAGGGTGACCGTCTTCTCCGATGGTGAGGACTCGCGGGATGGCCATGCAGCCGTTCCACGCCGCGCCTTCGAACGTGCGCAGGAGGCGACCAAACAGCAGGCACCGACCATCTGCATCGAAGAGGATGTTGGTGCCATAGAAGGTCTTGGTCGGCTCGATCAGTCCGTTCACCCGGTGGGTGTACCGGTAGGTGTCTATGTCGAAGTCGCCGATGTAGTAGTCGACGGGGGTGTATGGCGACGTGAGCATCACCCAGTCGTCGCCGAGCTTGAAAAGGTTCGGGCATTCCTGGCTGATGTCGGAGGCGAGGCCTCGATACGTCCAGTTGAGCAGATCGCCCGACTCGGACTCCCATATCGGCGTGCCGACGCCGGTGGCTCCCAGAACCATGAAGCTCCTGCCCTGCTCGAAGAAGAAGAACGGGTCGCGCCACCTCCAGTCGAACTCCGGGCGGGCGTCCCTTTCGTGGCTCAGGGCGGGGTTGTCGGCGTACTTCGTCCAGTTGATGAGATCGTCGTCGCCGATGGCGGCCCACTGCTCGAACGGCTCAGGCACCACTCTGTCCCGTCCCCACCTCCTCGTGCAGGTGTACAGGATGACCGGCTGACCGTCCCTGTTGAACGCGGCCGTCCCGGAATAGCAGCTCGTCTCCCCGTCCTCCGTGGAGGGCCAGATCGCGAGAGGCAGATGCTCCCAGTGGACGAGATCGGTGCTGCGGGCGTGCGCCCAGTGGGTGCCATACCGCGCGTCCGTGTGGAACGGGTTGAGCTGGTAGAAGACGTGGTAGTAGCCCTTATGCAGGAGGGGGCCGTTTATGTCGTTCATCCAACCCGACGGCGGGCCGAAGTGGTAGACCGGTCGCGTCGGATCGGCGGCGGCCTCGTCGGCACGGGCCATCATGGCCTCCATGCCGGGCTGAATCTCGTGGTTCTGGTAGTCCATTCTTCGTTCCGTTTCTTGGCGTCAGGAATTCGCGCCCGGATACGGTATCACACGCGGGACTGGTGCGGGGCATGAGGATTCACCGCAGAGGGCGCAGAGAACGCGGGGAAGCCAAGAAGGGCAACCACAAGGGTTGCCCCTACGACGGGTTAGCCGGAATTTATTCTCGACGCAACCAAGGATGCCCCGGACTCCAAATGGTCTTGTGTGGCCAGTGCGTGAGGTAGACCAAGACAGTCAAACGCGATAGGCTACGTTATCGAAATTCCTGCGAGATGAAAGGAACCGGAATGAGCGAGAGCCACGAGGTAATGTTCTACACCGACGGACGCCATACGAGCGTCTATCTCTATGAGCCGCCAATGGGCGTCAGGCAGTACGTCGAGCCGATAGACGAGCTGCTCGACCTCGGCATCGACACGATCACCTACGCCGTCGGCGACTGCAGCGTACTCCTGTACGACACGAAGGTGGGCGAGCGATGGGGCCACAATGTCGACCTGACGGACCACCAGATCTGGTACCGCGCGGGGATGAACGCCGAGCAGATGATCGAATCGGGGACCGACCCGCTGATGCTGGTCTGCGAGCACGCGAAGAAGCGGGGGTTCCAGTTCCTTCCGCACATTCTGCTCAACATGGTCCACACGGACCACGGACGGGTGACGAACTGCCGCGTGGCCGACTTCACGAGCGAGCACCCCGAATGGCAGGTCGGCCCCGAGCCGGACTACCCGGAGGCGGAAAGCGATATCCCCAACAGGCTCTCCTACGCGCACCCGGAGGTGCGGGCAGACCGGCTCGCCGTGATCCGCGAGCTCGTGACGGACTATCCCAGCGACGGCGTGGAGATGAACTTCGACGACTACACTCCGCTGATTGCGCGGCGGGAGATCGAGGAGCATACCGACACGCTGACGGAGTGGATGCGGGACATCAGGAAGGCGTGCGACGCCGCGTCCGAAGCGCAGGGCATCGCCAAGCGGTTGGTCGTCCGAATGCCGGGAACGCTTAAGGGGAGCAAGTCGATAGGGCTCGACCTGGAGCGATGGATACGGGAAGAGATCGTTGAAACGGTCATCGCCATGCCCGTGCGCGGCGGCTGGGAGAACGACACCGCCCTGCTGCGCGAGATAGTGGAAGTTGCGGAGGGGACGAGCGTCAAGGTGCTGGCGGGACATGCCAACAGCCAGGGTCAGACCTCCCGTCTGACGGACTACGCCGCAGCCTCCAACGCCTATGCCGTCGGAGCGCAGGAAGTCCTGTACCACACGTACTACCCAAATCCGAAGAGGTACCCGTACAACTTCGAGACGACGGGGCGGATCCGGTTCATGGGCTATCCCGACATCATCGGCCACATGGACAAGACGTACCGCCTTACGGTGGCCGGCTGGCCAAGCTCGATTGGCAGGTTCGCCGGAGTCGAAGACCAGCTTCCCATTGACCTCAGTCCCGGAGAGCCGGGACGGGAGGTGACGCTCGACGTTTCGGACGACATAGCGGCGAAGTCGGACGCCGGGGAGCTGTGGCGCTGCGAGCTGCGCGTGCTGCTCGACCAGCGGATGCACACCGACGAGGTGGCCGTCTTCTGGAATGACTGCGAGGTGCCTATCGACGAGCACCGGTGGGCGGACTGGACGTATCAACTGCGACCTCGGCCCGACACCAGCCTGGGCTACAGGCTGCACGTCGATTTGAAGAAGGGACTGCTGCCGGTAGCCGGCACGAACCGTCTCAGGGTCGATCTGCTCACGAAGGACGAGACGCTGATAAAGCCCGTGTCCATCAAGCACGTGGAGATCATCGTGGAGTACCTGCCGCACCGGAACGCGCTGCGGGAGGACGAGAAGTTCGAGGACTGAGGGGGTGCGGGTAGGTAGGCTCTTCACCCTCACCCCAGCCCTCTCCCACGACGGGAGAGGGGGACAGGCAACCGCCACCTAACCCCTATTCCCCCCATACGTCGAGCGGAGGGGGTCGCCTTCGGAGAAGCGAGTTGCTCGGAGGGGGGTGATGTCGACGGTGGTGGCCGAGCCTGTGGCGATCATCTCGGCGAGGCACTGGCCGATGGCGGGCGCGAGCTTGAAGGAGTGGCCGCTGCCGCCGACGGCGAGGTACATCCCGTCCACGCCGGGCGCTTGATCGACGATCATGCTCCAGTCGGGCGTGATGGTGTAGAGGCCGGACCAGCTTGCGATGACCTCGGCGTCCGCGAGATGCGGCATCCTGTGAGCGAGCCGCGCGCCCGCGTCCTCGATGAAGTCGGGATCTGCCCTGCGGTCGTAATCGTCGGGGGGAACCGGCTCGTTCTCTTTGGGGTGGCCCACTCCGATGAGGACTGTGCCGGGCTGTTTCGTCGGACGGAAGTAGATGCGCTCGACCATATTGGAGACGGCGCGTCGAGGCGCGGAAGCACCTGAAGGGACTTGGAGCATCATCTCCTGCTCGCGGGAGATCTCCAGAGGCAGTTCGAGGCCAGCCATTTGACCGATGGGGCCCGCCCAAGGCCCGGCGGCATTGATGACTAACGGGCTGTCAATCTCGCCGTTGGGCGTACGGACGCCCGTGACCCTGTCGCCGGACATCTTGATGCCGGTGACGGGTGTGTTGGGATACACGTTGGCGCCTGCACTCTTCGCACTGTCGGCGAATCCCTGGCACAGAAGGTGAGGGTCTGCAAAGCCACCGTCCGGCTCGTAGGCAACGCGACCTATGCCGTCGGGGTTGAGTCCGGGCAGATGGTCCTCCATGGCCTCCTCGACCGAAATCTCCCACGTGCGGACGCCAAGCCTCTGAAGCTGCGCCATGTTCTCGACGAAGGATGACTCTGCCTCCGGCGGAACGAGGAAGCACCAGCCGGACTGCGTAAAGACTTCCACGCCGGTCTCATCGCGCATACTCAAAAATATCTCGATGCTACGCTTGACGAGGCGGATGTTGACCTCGTTGGAGTAGTGCTGCCTGACGATGGCGGCGGAGTCGCCCGTGGAGCCGGACGCGAGGTTGCCCTTTTCCAGGAGGACGATGTCGGTCATGCCGAGCTTGGTCAGGTGGTAGAGGGTGCTGGTGCCGACGGCCCCTCCGCCGATGATTATTGCGTCAGCCGTTGTCTTCATGGGGCTACCTCAAAATAGGGGTCACTGTGGTATCTCGCCCTTCGACAGGCTCAGGGCGAACGGGGTATCTGTGCTCTAGGGGAACGTATGATTACGGTTCTCTCCCCAGGAAGGTGCGAAGGGTACGCATGTCGGACTCCGGCGGCTTCTCGAACCATCCGCGACGCGAGACAGTGGGAACTCCCGCCGCGCGGATGTCGGCCATCATCTCAGCCATCTTGAAGCCGGTCACCATGCCGTCGAGGACGGGCGCGCCGATGACCGACTCGGCGTCGGGCAGGTCGTGGGTGAGCACTGAGCCGGCGAGCGTGCATCCCGGTATGACAACCTCGGCCCCGTCCTCGTCGACGCAGGCCTTCGCCGCCGACACGACCGCCTCGATGACCTCGCCCGCCGGGGTCCTGTCGGGATAGAGGTCGTTGGCGTCGATGTCGAACGGGCGCTGGGAGGCGAAGTGCTCGTGCAGGCCATACGTCCGCACAAGCGACTCCTGGATCTTGCCGTTCTGGTAGTCGACGGTGACGAGGGAGTAGGTCGAGCCCATCATGTGGGCGACCAGCGCCGCGGACTCCAGCGTCGCGGTGACGGGGATATCGACGAGCTGCCGGGCCTCGTACAGGCCAATGTCAAGGTTGCATGAGATGAACACCGCGTCGTAGCCCTGCTTCTCAGCCTTCATGACCGTTTCGAGCGTCCCGTCGGTACACATATACCGGAAGTAGAGCCACTGGTTGTTTCGGAGCGGGTACATGTCGCCGATATCCACGACATCGAACTCGGTGTCGGGTCGCGCGATCCTCGCGAGATTGTCCTGACCGTAGAACTCGGTGTCGCCGAAGGGATTCACGACAAGGATCTTCATTACGACGGCCTCCGCCTGAATGCGTACACGATGCCATACTCGCGGACGGGTGTCTATGGTGTCAGGGCCCACTGCTATGAGCGTCAATTAGTCACTGTTATAAAGGTGTACAATTGGGCTGGCCTGACCCATGGACTGCTGCATCCCCAATATAGACCGCGTTGCTACCGAGGATTCGGTCTCGACGAAAACTGGCACGTCCACTACTGCATCACAGTTGAACGGAACCAACTTCGTACACCTCGAAGGCGAGTTCCTGATGGGCACGAGGGCTCCCGTGCGGAACCGGCGGGACGGCGAGGACCCCGTTCGCAGGATCACGCTCAGCCCGTTTTCGATTGCGACGACGACGGTCACGAACGGGGAGTTCGCGGCGTTCGTGGAGGCGACGGGGCATGTGACAGAGGCGGAGCGGTTCGGGTGGTCGTTCATGTTCAATCAGTTCGTGTCGGAAGAGGTAGCGGCGACGGTCGATCAGGCGGTCGCCAAGGTGCCGTGGTGGTGGAAGGTGGACGGCGCGTGGTGGCGGGAGCCTGATGGGCCGGGGTCGTCCATAGAGACGCGAGATGACCATCCGGTCGTGCATATTTCATGGAACGATGCAGTCGCCTACGCGGAGTGGGCGGGGGGGAGGTTGCCGACGGAGGCGGAGTGGGAGTTCGCGGCGCGGGGCGGCCTGGAGCAG
>VXLM01000084.1 GCA_009841605.1 Dehalococcoidia bacterium | reverse complement strand
GAGGAGGGGGTGGTGTCGACGGTATGCTGGCTGGCGTCGGGGGAGTGTTCGTTTACGACGGGGGCGGTGTTTGAGGTTGGGGGCGGGCAGCCCTAGACTGTGTTCCGTTACCTTGCATGGACTGAGTCTTCATGCTTCGACAGGCTCAGCACGAACGGGTCTGGATAGCAAGTTACGTTCGCCCTGAGCTTGTCGAAGGGCGGTTTACGCGAGACTGGAGGGTCTTGTGGATGTGCTAAAGCGGCTGGCGGCCGGCGAAGCCGGTGTCGAGCTCGTGCCAGAAGTCTATGCGGTCTTCGCCGTAGAGCCAGCAGAGGTAGACTTCGCGGCCTTCTCTCAGGGCGGGGAAGTCGATGAGTCCTTGCTGGAGATCGCGGATGATGATCTCCCTGTTCTCGAACTCTTCGAGGGGTTGGCGCAAGGATTCGGTGGACTTTTCGACACGGGAGCGGAGGTCGTGTACCTCCTCGTCGTGGGTGCTGCCGCCGTTGGAGCGGATGGCTTCGAAAAGGGCACTGAGCTTGGTGCGGGCGTCGAGCAGTTCCAGTGTGGCCACGCGCATGGCGTCGATGGCATCCCTCACCCAAGGTAGAGCAGCCTCGGCCTCCTCGTGGGTGTAGTGACGATCAGCCATGTCGCGGGGGTCCGACCGGGGCCATCAGGTAACTTCTTTCCCCCTCTCCGTATCCCCCGGTGGGCTGATAGGGGTAGGAACTTGCCCTCACCCCAGCCCTCTCCCAGAACGGGAGAGGGGGTTAGGTAGGTAGGCCGATCGCAGGGTAGTCCGTTTCGCATATACAACCCAGTGATGAACGGGACGTATGGGTGCCCGCCGGGATCAGAAGGCGACGGGGAGGAGCTGCGATTTGCCGTTGCGCTGCTGGACGTATGCCCCGCTCTGCTCCTGGGCGAGACCGAAGATCATGAGCCATCCGCCATTGAGCGCCATGCCGACGACCTCGCGCTTTTGGTTGATGACCTCGCCGTGGTCCTTGTCGAAGGCCGCGATGGTCGAGAGGGCGATGTGGAACGGCGTGGGGATGAGGTGGGACAGGAAGGCGATGCGCTCGCTGCCAGCCTCGACGAGGACGATCTGGTGGCCGTTGGAGTAGCCGTTGGTGACCTTAGTCCTGACGCCGGGGGCAAGCTCGACATCGCCCTCGACGAGGTCGAGGACTCCGGCCTCTTCGAGGGGTACGAAGTCTTCGTCGTTGTAGAGCTTGCGGTTGCGCTCGTCGGGCGCGTTGGCCTCTTCCCATGCGGCCTTCTGGACGACGTAGCGCGCCTTCGGGAAGGTGGGGATGGCCCTGCCGGAGCGTTCGAGCTTGGTGGAGCCGCCGGCGGTGTCGAACTGGAGGTCGGTGAGCACGACGGTGTCGATGTCTCTGGCGGAGACGCCGAGGGCTTTGAGGCCCTTGATGAGCTTGTTGCCCTGGAGGCCGTGTGACTCCTTGAGGCGTTCGAGGCGCTTGGAGCCCGCGCCGGTGTTGATGAGGATGTTACCGGCGGAGTTGCGGATGAGGAGACAGTTGAGCCCTAGGCGCACCCTGTTCTTGCGGTCGGGCTTGATGTAGAGCTCCCACTCCGACTTGGGCACCTGACCGAACATCGAGCCCCCGTCGATCAAGATGGCGCCATCACTGATTACGTCGACGAATGTTCCCCCGAGTTGCACAGGACACCTCCCGCCACGTTCGTGTCCGGGAAAAGCGATGTGAGGCCACATTGGGCCGTCGATGACGTGCACTACCCCGAACACGGCATTTGACGCGATGATATATCAAGTTTTGGAAAAGTACAATACTTTATGAAGTGTTAAATTGGCGAGTTGGGGGGGGGGTGAGTAGCAAGCGGCGTAAGGATGTCCGCGCCCCCACCGCCCTGGATTCCTGCACCGTATCGGGGTACGGGGTGACGTTCTTCCGCAGGAATAACGGTTTTGGCTGGGCCATGTTCAGGGCCGGAATGACCGAATGCTCAGGTTGCGGGGGTATTAGAGGCGGCCCCAGCAGTAGACGGAGCCGTTCTTTCTCAGTCCGCACGTGTGGGAGTCGACGGCGCTGACTGCTATGAACTGGCCGGGTGGCGGAGTCGACTGGCTATAGTCATCGAGGCCCCAGCAGGCCAGGGAACCATCGGTCTTGACCCCACAGGTGTGGACCCATCCGGCGCTGACGGAGACGAACGTCCCGAAGGGCGGGGTTGCCTCGCCATAGCGATTGCGGCCCCAGCAGGCGATGGCCCCGCCCATCTCGACCCCGCAGGTATGGCCCCATCCGGCGCTGATGGAGACAAAGGTCCCGGCGAGCGGGGTCGACTCGCCGTAGAGATCGCGTCCCCAGCAGACGACGGAACCGTCGCTCTTGATCCCGCACGTGTGATAGTCGCCGGCGCTGACCGAGACGAACTCCCCTGCAGGGGGCGTGGATTTTCCGTGACTGTCGCTTCCCCAGCACACGACGGAAGAGTCGCTCTTCACACCGCACGTGTGGCTTGCCGCCGCGCTTACGGCGACGAATTGTCCATCCGGCGGCGACGCCTGACCATCACCATTGGCGCCCCAGCAGGATACCGTGCCGTTAGCCATTACTCCGCATGTGTGACCGGCCCCTGCACTGACGGACGCGAACCGCTCATCAGGGTGTCAGGCGGCGGGAGATTCATGTTCCGACCAGCACTCGAGAGAAGAATTCGCCGTGATCCCGCAGGTGTGACCACCTCCGGCGGCTATGGCTTTGAAGACAGCGCCTTCGGAAGGAGAGGCCTTGAAGGTGGAAACGGATGGGAGGCGATTGGGGTCGCACGTGGCGGAGTGATGTGGTGAGACTACGATCAGCGGCGCGGTCGCCTCGGTGCCACGGATGCCTGCTGATTTGATCGTGTAGAGGCCGGGTTCGATATCCGAGTCTCCGATGGATTCTTCGATTTCAATGGTCGCCCTGAAAACGCCACGGTCATTCGCTACTGCGCTTCCGACTTGAGAGTGAATGAAGGCCCCTTCGGTAGTGGAACCTGTGATGAGGAAGACATTCGTCGCCTCACCCGGCTTGGAGCCGGAACCCCAGACGGTGGCTGAGTTTCCGATAATGGCACAACTTGCCAGCAGACTTGCGTCAACAGTTGGAGGCGGAGCGGGAGGGCGGAGAATGCCGATAGGCCTCTCGTTACGAATATTCGCAGGGGTGGTGGCAATGCTCCCGTCTGCCCCTCGGGCCATCACGGTTACCGCGTCCAGTGAAATGAGGCTGTCTCGAGTTCGGTCAATGCCCGGGATATCGTTCAGAGGGCCTTCGATGATCAGCTCGAATGCGCCGCTTCCGTTCGCGGTTGCGAAGCCCAGATTCGGGTCGGGTCCGCCCTCCAGATCAATGTACACTTGCACCGGCTCGAAGGCCTGGAAGCCGGAACCCCTGATGGTGAGACCCTCTTCGAGAAAAACTTGGTCGTCGATGTCGAGATAAAAGAAGCTGCCGCTGCTGCCGAAATAGACCAATTCGTCGCCTTCGACTGTCAGGGCAGCCTTGGGCGAATTGCCGGGCGGGCCCAGCGGCCCCGGAAGGCCAGGAATTCCCGGAAGCCCGGGATGGCCCGGCTCGCCGGGGTTGCCCGGAAGACCGGGGGGACCAGGAGGGCCGGGAGCGCCGTAAGGCCCCTGCGGGCCGGAGTTGCCGGGATTGCCCGGCTCACCGGGGTTGCCCGGAAGGCCGGGATTGCCGGGCGGGCCTTGACAGGCCGTCAGGGACAGCAGGGTAAAGACCGTTACGAGCCCCGAAAGCATTAAGGCCCACGGAACTCTCGTCACGTTACTTCACCCCAGCTAGACCGAAACCTGTGCATTGGGACTCCTCGCAGCCGCAAGTTCCTCGAACCATGAACGGCGTAATTACCCTTCGACAGGCTCAGGGTGAGCGGATTTTCTTTAAACCCTTCTCTTAGAGCGCGTCAATGGCCGACCGGAAGATGTCCAACGTCCGGTCGATGTCGTCGTCGGTGTGGGCGGTGGAGACGTAGTACTTGGTGTCGCCCTTGAAGACGCCCCGTTCGAGGAGGAGGTCGTTGAGCTTCATCATCTTCGCCTTGTCACCCTTCACCGTGTCTCGGTAGTCGGCGATGGGCCTGTCATCGTCGGTGAAGTAGATGTCGAAGACGGTGTCGTGTCCTATCACCTGCGCGGGTATCTCGGCTTGGTCGAGGGCGTCCTGGAACCCATCGCGGAGTCGCCTGCCGCGCGCGAAGGTCTCCTGGTAGATGCCCGGCTCGCGCAAGACTTCGAGGGTGGCGAGTCCGGCTATGGAGGCAACGGGGTTGCCGTTGAGAGTGCCGACCTGCGGCATGGGGCCGGTCTCGTCGGCGTGGGCGGCGTCGAAGACCTGCATGATCTCGCCCTTTCCGGCGACGGCAGAGAGCGGGAGGCCGCCTCCGACGATCTTGCCGAGCGAGCAGAGGTCGGGTGTCACGCCGTAGTGCTGCTGCGCGCCGCCGTAGGAGAAGCGGAAGCCGGTCACGATCTCGTCGAAGATCAGGGGAATGCCGTACTGGTTGGTGATGTCCCGCAGTCCTTCGAGGAAGCCGGGTTGGGGATTGATGACGCGCTGGAAAGCCTCGACGATGACGCCGCCGATCTCATCGTGGTACTTCTCGATGATGGCAGTTGTCGTTTCGAGGTCGTTGAACGGCGCGACGAGGACCTCTTCCTGGATGGAGCGGGGGATGCCGACGGAGTCGGGCTCGGGCCGGGGGAAGTCGATGAGCTTGGAGGGGGCGAGGCTCATGAGGGCGTACTCGTTCATGCCGTGGTAGCCGCCCTCGAATTTCAGGATCTTGTCGCGTCCGCGATAGGCCCGCGCGGCGCGCATGGCCATCAAAGTTGCCTCGGTGCCGCCGCTGGCGAAACGCACCTGCTCGGCTGTCGGAACCGCCTTGCAGATCTCTTCGGCGAGGAGGATGGCCTCTTCGGTGAGGCTGAAGAAGGTGAAGCTCTTACCGACGCGGTCGCGCAGGGCCTCGACGACCTTCGGGTGGGCGTGGCCGATGAACATGGGGCCGGAGCCGAGGGCGTAGTCGACGTACTCGTTTCCGCTGACGTCCCAGACCTTGGAGCCCTCGCCGCGTTCGATGACGACGTTCATATGGATGGTGTTGCCGTTGCTTCCGCCCGGCATGTACTGGGAGACTCTCTTGAGGAGATCGGTCTCTCGTGAGCTTTGTGAGCGCTGCATTTCGCCTCCTTCTGTTGGCTGCCTATGGGGAATTATACCAAAGGGATGGGGATTCACCACAGAGAGCACGGAGGGCGCAGAGAAGGAGAGGAGGATGCGGAGGGAGGAAAGAGGGTTCTGGGTACTGTTGCGTGGCGTGGTTTTGCGAGCAAGGAATTTAGATTCCTCACTTCGCTTCGCTGCGTTCGGAATGACAGGGGCGTGGTGAGTTCGGAATGTCTATTGGGACGTTTCACCCTCACCCTAATCCTCTCCCAGAACGGGAGAGGGGATAGATCGCCCCGGAGTGGGGGGCACATTGTGGAGGGACTCGCTTATAATTCGCTTGATTGATTTTCCAAGAATTTGAAGAGGAGCGCAGACATGAATTTTGAAGTTGTGGCAGGCGACCTCGGCGTTCGGGAGACGGATGCGATTGTGGTCAATCTGTTCCAGGGGATAGCGAGTCCGGGTGGGGCGACGGGCGCGGTGGACGGTGCTCTGGACGGAGCAATTACGCGACTCATCGCCGACGGCGAGATTACGGGCAAGCACGGCGAGGTTACGGTCATTCACACGCTGGGGAAGATGGCTCCGGCGAGGGTGGTGGTTGCCGGGTTGGGCAAGTCGTCAGACTTCGACGCGGAGGCCGTGCGATCGGTTTCGGGCGAGACGGCGCGGAGGCTGCAAGGGATCGGCGTTTCGAGGTATTCGACCATCGCGCATGGAGCCGGCATCGGCGGGATGGACGCGGCGCAGTCGGCCCAGGCCATCGTTGAGGGGACGGTGCTGGGGCTGTACGACTTCGACCGGTTCAAATCGTCGAAGGACGGGAGGAAGTCGGTCGAGACCGTCGAGATCGTGGAGTTCGACTCCTCGAAGCTGGCGTCACTGCAGCTCGGCGTCGATCGCGGGATGGTGCAGGCGGAGGCGGTAGCGTTCTGCCGCAACATGGTGAACGAGCCGGGGAACCGCATGACGCCGTCGCGGATGGCGGAGCGGGCCCTCAAGGCGGCCGATGACTCGGGTTTAGAGATCGAAGTGCTCGACCGACCGGACCTCGAAGCGCTGGGCATGGGGGCGTTCCTCGGCGTGGCGCAGGGGAGCAAGGAGCCGCCGAAGCTCATCATCATGAAGTACGAGGGTGACCCCGACAATCCCGGTAACAACCTCGCCATCGTGGGCAAGGGGATCACGTTCGACAGCGGCGGGATATCGATAAAGCCGTCCGCGAACATGGGAGACATGAAGGGCGACATGGCGGGGGGCGCGGCGGTCATATCCGCCATGAAGGTGATCGGGCAGGTCGGGCCGAAGATCAACGTCACCGGAATCGTCGCGGCGACGGAGAACATGCCGGGCGGAGGCGCTCAGCGGCCGGGCGACATCGTCAGGACGATGAGCGGCAAGACCATCGAGATCGACAACACGGACGCAGAAGGAAGGCTGGTGCTGGCGGACGCCGTGTACTACGCGCACGAGCAGGGCATCCGCCGGATCGTGGACATCGCGACGCTGACGGGGGCGATGAGCATCGCCTTGGGGCACATTTGCAGCGGGCTGTTCGGCAACGACCAGGGGTTCATCGACCGGATAAAGGCGTCGGGAGACGCGGCGGGCGAGCGGCTGTGGCAGCTTCCGACCTACGATGAGTACAAGGAGCAGTACCGCAGCGACGTTGCGGATATGAGGAACATCGGAGGCCGACCGGCAGGGTCGATCACGGGAGCGCTCATCATCGGTGAGTTCGCGGGAGACGCGGCGTGGGCGCACGTGGACATCGCGGGGACGTCGTTTTCGAGCAAGACGAGCGGGTACACGGTGAAGGGTGGAACGGGCGTGATGGTGAGGACGCTGGTGAAGCTGGCGGAGGAGTTGGCGGGGGAGTAGGCTGCCAAAACGAACAATTTCTTGCTAGCCGTTTAGCGCATGGTCATGCGGTAGACGCGGCGCTATTGCGGACGGAATCGGCGTGTGGTACGCTTTTCGTCAGATCCAGCAGGTAGGCCGGTAAACACATGCGACCCACCGGATGGACCTTCATCACCAACCACGGGTTGGTGCTCAGCTACATCTATCACAATCCCGACCACACCGCGCGGGAGATATCGAACCATGTCGGCATCACCGAGCGGACGACCCACAAGATCATCTCCGATCTGGAAGAGGCGGGATACATCCAGCGGCACAAGAGCGGCAGGCGCAACCTCTACAGCGTCGACCCCGAGCTTCCGCTGCGTCACCACACGAAGAAGGACGTAAACGTCGCGGCGCTGCTTGAGGCGCTGACGGCTGAAGACATCGTGGAGACGCTTCCGTAGGGAGCGTTGGGACGTAGGCGTTGTGGTATTCATCGCTCTGATTTCAGGTACCTTTGTAAGGGAGTTCGACAAATGGCCACGAATAAGCCTTGGAAGCTTAAGGCCTTACAAATGGTGCAAAGAGGTAAGTCCATTGCAGCAGTATCTGAGAGGTTGGGGGTGGAGTACTGGCAGGTCCACGAGTATATATGCGAGAAACAAGGTACAGATTGGAGTAGCTGGCTGGGTGCAAAAGTATACATAACCCACCGGCTCAAGAAAATGGCAGCATCTGATGATCCCGACGAAAGGGAATGCTTGAGGCAGGAAGTGGCTAAAGCTATTAACTACCTCCACAAACTCAGCAGAAAACTAGGTAAGAAGGTAGATAGCGCATAGAGAGTTTCTGTCGGACTAAGGGCGAAAAATACCCTTCAACATAGATGAACGGTATTCCTCTCGCCACCTGCTACGGCTGTTTCAAGCGCACGTAGGCTATGAAGCCGGCGATCACAGCGCCGAGGATGAGATGCAGCAGGCCGGTTAGCGCGATGACCGGAACGTGTCCCAGGACCGCTCCTATCGCGGCGATGATGGCGAGTATCGGCCCCCGCTTTCTGTTGGCGGCGTAGCTGGTGGCCTCGCTGACAACGTAGCCGAATCCGGCGGCGGCGATCAGGTAGAAGAAGAGGCCGAAGGCGTAGAGGATCAGGAACACGACGCCGCCCGCGATTCCCAATCCTAGGCTGGCCCCTATCGCCCGCAGGACCAGTGGCGTTGAGACCTCGAATTGCGGCAGCTTGGGGGGCTTGCCGCAGTCGAGACAGCGGACGCCGACGGGGCCGTGCACCATGCACTGCGGGCATACCGGAGTCTCGCAGCGCCCGCACCGGAGACCCGTCGGAGTTTCCTTGTGCCGGATGCAGTAGGTCGCGTCGGTTCTCTGCTCGGCCACTAGGTTACCTCTCCTTCGATACCCCTGCGCGTCCACTCCTCCTGTCGCCGGACGTCACGGTCCCAGAGGATACGATAGAGGAAGACTCGCCAGTTGTAGCCCTGCTCCGGTCGCTCCCAGTTGGCGGTCAATCGCTTTGCCAGCAGAGCGATCGCCAGACAGGCGAAGAGGATGACGAGCGTCATATCTCGCTCGAAGAGATCGAAGAAGTTGAAGAGATACGCCATGACAGGCAGTGCGAGGATCATGACGAACATCCAAAGCGCCATGTCCTTGAGCCACAGGGTCCCAATGATGCCGACGAGGGCGATGCCTATGAGAATTTCCGGCCACATGAGAAACGCGACCATGACTCCGATGACCGTCGAGATGCCTCGCCCGCCCGTCATCTGAAGGTAGGGAGACCAGTTGTGGCCCAGCACGGCAGCCAAGCCGACTGCGGCTTGGACCGTGATGCTCTGATCCAGAAACTTGGCCAGTAGGATTGGCACGGTCGCCTTGATGATGAGGTCGAACAGGCCGACGGGGATGCCGATCCAGCGTCCAACGTGCTCGCTGAGGTTGGAGGCCCCGACGTTGCCTGAGCCGGACTCACGGATATCGACTCCCTTGAGGAAGCGGGCCACGAGGTAGGACGTGGGAATCGCACCGAGCAGGTAGGCCCCGACGATGAATGCGACGGCGGTGAGGGTCATAGCGCCCTTGCCACACCCTTCATCTCGCGAAGCGCCTCTATCGTGCTCATGGGCGGGCCGGCCTCGCCGGGTATGATCTCCCCGGGCTTGCCTGATGCGTGGTAGTCGCTCCCGCCGCAGGGGATGAGATCCAGCTCGGCCGCGATGTTGGCGAGCATGTCGATTTCGCTCTCGGAGAATTCGCCGTAGTGGACTTCAAGGCCGACCATCCCTGCCTCCTTGAGACTTGTAACGAGGTCCTTGAGCTTTCGGGTATCCTCGCGCTCGTAATAGAGGGGATGGGCCATGACGGGGAGGGCTCCGTTGTCCAGCAGTACCCGGACCGCCTCCTCGGGTTCGAGCCGGGTGCGTTCGACGTATGCAGGGCCGGTGCGTCCGAGGTACTTGTCGAAGGCTTCCTGCCAAACCGAGACGTACCCGCGCTCGATCAACGCCTGTGCGATGTGCGGTCGGCCAACGGCAGCTCCGTCAGCGATGCGCTCGACCTCCTCCCAGGTGATGTCCATGCCAAGGCCGTCCAGTCGCTCGACCATCTTCCGCCCGCGGTCTTCTCTTCCCGCGCGGAATTCTCGCAAGATGTCCTGAAAGCCTGTGTCCTCCATGTCGATGAAGTATCCCAACATGTGGATCTCGTTGTCGGGGACGTCGGTGCTCAGCTCGATGGCGGGGATGATCTCGATGCCGTGCCTGATCGCGGCGGACTGAGCCTCGGCGACGCCCTCGGTTGAGTCGTGGTCGCTGATGGCTATAATCTTGAGGCCCTTTAGGGCCCAGATGTCTACTACCTACGTCGGTGTGAGGGTGGGGTCGGACGAGGTAGTGTGGCGATGGAGGTCTACTTCATGCACTTCGGGGGCCTTAGAATTATCTAATTTCATTGTATCCGTTGGGACGATAAAGCGGAAACCAAGACCACCCCCGGCAACCCCGCCGGGGGTGGTCTGATGTTCGTCAATACTGTCCGCGTTCTACCGAGCGTACTCGACAGCGCGGTTTTCGCGGATGACTGTCACCTTGATCTGGCCGGGGTAGGTCAGCTCCTGCTCGATCTTCTTGACGACGTTGCGCGCCATGTTGTTGGCGGCGAGGTCGTCGATGTCCTCGGGCTTAACCAGGATGCGGATTTCCCGCCCGGCCTGTATAGCGTAGCACTTCTCCACGCCATCGAAGGCCATGCCGACCTGTTCGAGAGCCTGCAGACGCTTGAGGTAGTGCTCGACGGTGTCGCGTCGGGCGCCGGGTCTCGCTGCGCTTATCGCGTCGGCGGCGGCGACGAGGAACGACTCCGGGCTGGAGTGGTCGTCGTCGTGGTGCTCGGCGATTGCGGCGATGACCGGCTTCGGCACCTTGTTCTTGGTGGCAACCTCGGCTCCGATCTCGGCGTGCGGCCCCTCGATTTCATGGGTCAGGGCCTTGCCGATGTCGTGGAGCAAGCCACCCATCTTGGCAACGCGGACGTTGGCGCCGATCTCGGCGGCCATCGCCGCGGCGAGGTAGGCGACCTCCACGCTGTGCTGCAGCACGTTTTCGCCGTAGCTGAAACGGTACTGGAGCCGGCCAAGCAGGTGAATGAGTTCCTTGTTGAGACCGCGCACGCCGACATCTCGAACGGTGTTTTCTCCCGTCTTGCGGATGGCCTCCTGCAGGTCTTTCTCGGTCTTGGTGACCATGTCTTCGATCCGGGCGGGGTGAATCCTGCCGTCGGTCACGAGCTTGGTCAGGGCCAGTCTCGCGACCTCTCTACGAATCGGGTCGAAGCACGATATGGTCACGGCCTCCGGGGTGTCGTCGATGATGAGATCGACCCCGGTTGCTTTTTCTATTGCTCTGATGTTCCGTCCTTCGCGGCCAATGAGACGACCTTTCATCTCATCGTTTGGCAGTGGCACTGAGGTTAGAGTGGCTTCGGAGACCACGTCGGACGCGAGACGCTGGATCGCCTCGCTGATGATCTCTCTTGCAGAGTCGTCGGCCCGGGCCCGCGCCTCGTCTTCCATGTCGCGGTACTGCAGGGCCAGCTCATGCTGAATTTCCTCCTCGGCTTGACGCATCAATTCTGACTGAGCGTCTTCCATGCTGAGGCTGGAAATCTCCTCAAGCCTCTGCGTCTGCTTCAGCTTGAGGTCTTGCAAGTCGTTCTCGATCTCCGCGGCTTGTTCCTCTTTGGCCGTGAGGTCGCGCTCACGACGTTCGAGGTTTCCAGCACGTTTATCGAGGTTCTCCTCACGGTTCGATATCCGCCGCTCGGCTCCCTGCATCTCACGGCGGCGTTCACGAAGCTCGCCTTCGGCTTCCTTGATTTTCGACTCACCACTCGATACGGTGCGCTTGGCTTCCTCACGGGCCTCTCGGATCACTCGCCGCTCCTCGGAGCGGGCATCCTCGACCACTTTCGAGGCCTCGTTCTTCGCTGTCTCCATCCGATTGCCGGAGACGTTATTCCAGACGAAAAAGAAGCCCAGGGCACCTAAACCAACACCAAACAGACCGGACAGGACGGCGAGCAGGACAACTATTGGCGCGTCCATGCGCTCACCTCCATACCAGTATCGCCACCTAGCAGAACTAGGCAACGTACTTTCATGGTACGTCCGAAGGTGTACACTGTCAAGCTGCCTGTGAGCCTTGTATGGCCGGGAGCGGCTTCGTGAAGCCGTCGAAGAACAGAAGCTGTTCTGTGGGAACCGAATCCCATTTGACTCCATCGGGTGGGTGCGCGGAAAAGCAAGACCCCCTTGCATTTTGCCTGCAAGGGGGTCGAGGTTTATCTGCGGTTACTATGCGATTACTGGCCGGCGCCGCCCATCAGCCTGATGCGCGGGTCCACGACAACGAGCATCAGGTCGGAGATGAGAACCCCGATGATCGTCAGCGTCGAGAGCAACAGGAATATGCTCCCCGCGAGGTACATGTCCTGCTGTTGGAGCGCGTTGAGCATCAGCGGTCCCAGGGTTGGCAGACTGAGCACGATCGACACGATGACCGATCCGCCCAAAAGACTGGGCAGCAGACTGCCGAAGCCGCTAATGAGCGGGTTGATTGCAATGCGTAGCGGATATTTGACGACGAGTTTCCAGGCCACTACGCCTTTAGCTCGCGCCGTAATGACGTATGGCTTGGCGAGTTCGTCCAGCAGATTGTTGCGCAGCACGCGAATCTGACCTGCCGTGCCTGCCGTTCCCAGCACCACGCCCGGCACGATCAGGTGCTGGAGCATGTCAATCACTTTGCCCACGCTCCATGGCGCATTAATGTACTGGCCCGAGAATAAGCCGCCCACACTCCACCCAAAGTAGGCGAAGAATACGTACATCATTACTAAGCCCAATAAGAAATCGGGCACAGCGAGCCCAGTGAACCCCAATAATGTGAACGCGTAGTCACCGAACGTGTGGTGTCTCACGGCAGAATAGATACCCACCGGTAACGAGAACACCCAAATGAGGACGGCAGTGAAGGCCGCTAAGGCAATGGTGAACTGCAGTCTATCTGCAAGTAACTCCTTAATGGTTCGCTGCCGGGCGAACGATCGCCCGAAGTCGAGCTTGAATATGATCCGGGAGATCCAGAACCAATACTGGACGAGCATCGGGCGGTTCAGGCCGTAGTAGTCGCGAATCGCGTCGGCCTCCTGCTGGCTGATCTCGTCGCCCTCAAGACGGAGCTGCTCGATATACCGGTCGACGTAGTCGCCTTCGGGCAGCTGAATGATTACGAAGGTCAAGAAGGAGATGATTGCAAGAGTAAACGCGCCGAGAATAGTCCGCATGACGATCATCGGCATCATTCCCATGGTTACCAAGCCTCCTCAATAAAGCTATTCTCGTCGTCGTACAGCCCTTGCCAGACGCAATCGGGCAATTTGGGGCAACAGTACCATATGTCTTCCTATTCGCGCAAGTCGCGCACCCCGAGCAGGCAATTCCAGGGGATAGCGAGTTGAGAGGAGCGCTAGTCACCTATAGAATTCAAGATCGGACCCATCGCCGGGACTGCATTAGCGGCCAGTGAAGGGCCGATGGAACAAAGGATGGTAGCAGTGAGGCGCAAACGGAAGGAAAAGGACGAAGGATGGTTCGTGGAGTCGTTTGATTGATGGGTGTAAACCGTGATGATCTCGTTGAGGCGTGGCTGCGGGAGGAGCGGCAACCGTTTGTCGGTTGGGACTTCTCGTACCTCGATGGCCGGATAAGGGGAGAGCGAGAGCCTTGGTCGTACCTGGGCAGGGCGGCCGAGTTGATGGAGCGGTCGTCGTCGGTGATCGATCTGGACACGGGCGGGGGAGAAAAGCTCTTGAAACTTCGGGACCATTGGCCCGCGAGAGTCGTAGCAACCGAGGACTATGCCCCGAATTTCGAGTTGGCTTGCGAGCGCCTTTCACCTTTGGGTGTCGAGGTCGTGAAGACGGCGGTCACCGAAACCGACCCGATGCCTTTCGCGGATGGCGAGTTTGATCTCATACTCAACCGGCACGCAGATTTCAATTCTGGCGAGGTGGCGCGTGTCCTATCCCCGGGTGGTACGTTTCTCACACAGCAGGTGCATGGCATGTGGCTGTGGGACTTGCAGGCGGCATTCGACGCGACTCCTGAGTTCCCTGACGCCACTCCGGGGAAATACGTGCCGCTTCTGAGAGAGGCCGGTCTCACCATCGTGGATGTACAGGAGTGGGAGGGGCGGATGGTGTTCGAGGACGTGGGCGCAATCGTCTACTACCTGAAGGCGATTCCTTGGGAGGTGCCGGGGTTCACGGTGAAATCGCACCTGCGGCCCTTGTTTACGCTTCAGGAGCGTCTTGAGGCAGGCGAGGAGCTGGGGTTCTTCGCGGCGAGGTACCTCATCGCGGCGAGAAAGGCCGGAAGGTAGATTTTCTCTTTGAGTCTCTCTGCCGGTGTAGGGCAAAACCCTGTATGATGAATGCCCCCTTCTCTCTCAACCTCACCTACACTCGCCAGCATGGCCAGCAATCTATCGAAATATCATGTAATGCTGTATTGACACTTACATCTTTGCGTTGTACAATCCCCGGCGTCCACCATTGTGATTCATCGGCATTAAGCCCTCTCAGGAGACCAACATGGCATCATCCGGCCACGTCATAGAGACCACCTCGCTCACCAAGCACTATGGGGGCATAGTAGCCGTCGACGGCCTCTCGATGTCCGTCCCGCGGGGTCACGTCTTCGGCTTGCTTGGTCCCAACGGCTCCGGCAAGACCACCACCATGAGTATGCTGCTCGGTCTCGTGCGCCCAACGGCAGGCAGTTTCAGTCTTTTCGACTCCTCCGACGGACTCGAAGCGGCCCTCCACCGCGTCGGGGCGATCATCGAATCGCCTTCCTTCTACCCTTACCTCACCGGACGCCAGAACCTCCTCTACTTTCAGGGCATTTCGGGTCGTGGATCGTCCGACGAAATCGACGCCCTGCTTGAACGGGTAGGTCTTGAGGGCAGGGGAGACCACAAATTCCGCACCTACTCCCTCGGCATGAAGCAGCGCCTCGGACTCGCTTACGCCCTTCTCGGCGACCCCGAACTCCTCTTCCTCGATGAGCCCACCAACGGCATGGACCCGGCCGGCATGGCGGAAGTACGCGATCTTATCCGCAGCCTCGGCACCGGCGGACGGACCGTCCTCCTGTCGAGCCACCTGCTCCACGAGGTCGAGCAGGTTTGCGACAGCGTCGCGATCCTGTCCAAGGGCAAGCTCATCGCACAGGGCAACGTTGCCGACCTGCTCCGGTCACAAGATCAGATCACACTCAAGACGACCGACAATGACAAGGCTGTCGAGGTACTCTCCGCTCTGGATTGGGTCGACGACATCAAGATCGAGGACGGAGAGGTAGTCGTGGCAGCCCCCAGCGACCGCGCCTCCGACCTCTCAACCACCCTCGGACGCTCCGAAGTCTTCGTCACCAATATCTCAACCGGCCAGAAGTCCCTCGAAAGCTACTTCCTAGAAGTCACTGGAGACGATGGCGAGTGACGAGATGGTGACTGTCCCAGTACCGATTGAACTCAAGGCGACCTGCACGGCCAATAACACATCATAAGGAATCCCCACATCATGCTGATTGCCCACGTACTTCGGCTTACCAAATGGGAGTGGTTCAAGCTCCGAAAGCGCTGGATGCCCTGGATTCTCCTCGGCATCGCCGTGCTTCTCGCCCAAGTTGGCTTCTGGGCCAACTACGCCGCCTACCACAATGACACCGTGCAGGAGGTCTTTAGCGGCGGGTCCTCTTCGTTTAGCACCACCTTTGAGAGAGATGACGAGACTGTTTCGTTGACTATGTCCTGCTCAGACATAGTCAACGACCGCATGCCGCCTGAGTTCGATCAACTCACCGAAGAACAAAAGCAGGTTTTCCTTAATGACGTGGAGGAATTTTCCGGAGGAGGCGCCTGCGACAATTTCCAAGTTGCCGACGAGTTCCGAAAGGGATTCATCCTCCCCGACAGCATCACCGGCGCAATCGGGGGATTCTCGGCCGTTGGTCCCCTCCTGATCATGGTTCTCGCAGCCTCCGTCATGGGCAGCGAGTACGGCTGGGGCACCCTGCGCAACGTCCTCACGCGGGGCACTGGACGCTGGCAGCTCCTCTCGGCCAAGCTCCTTCTGCTTCTGCGGCTGTGCTCCGACGTGCTCATAATCCTCGCCGTCCTTGCCGTCGTCTCCAGCTTCATCGCAGGCGTCATCCCACCGAGCGAGACGGGTGAATTGGCCGATCCTGGTACATGGCTGGACATCGTTGTCGAGTACCTGAAGATCGTCTATTCGCTGCTGCCTTTCATAGCGCTCAGCGTGTTTCTCACCGTGCTCACCTCGTCCACGGCCGTCGGCATAGCCGTATCCATCGGGTACTACCTCGTCGAAGCGATCCTCTCGCCGATCCTCAACCTCAACGATACGCTCTCCAATGTGACCGACTACCTCCTCGTTGCAAGCGTCAACACGTGGAACGCCGCGCCACTCGTCGAGGTGGAAGTGAGCAGTGTCTCCGGGGAGCAGTCGTCCGACGCCCTCCAGGCCTTCCTCGTCATCTTCGTATACACCGCGGTCCTCCTTGGAGTCTCGTTCTGGCTCTTCATGCGCCGCGACATCGCCGGGGCCAGGGGCGATTGAGGCTTGGCAATACTAACCGCAGCCGCTCAAAACACTCTGGAGCAGCCTCTGATGAAGATCTCGCCCGCCTTCACCTACGCTGCAGCATGCGCCGTCCTCCTGGTGTCCGCCGCTTGTGGAGATACTTCGGCCGAAGTCCACTACAACAGAGGATTCGACTACGACGAATCCGGTGAGTACCGCCGTGCAATCCAGGAATACGACAGGGCTATCGAACTTGATCCAAATTACGCCGACGCTTACGTCAACAGAGGAGTTGCCTACGATAATTTAGGTGAACATCGCCGCGCGATCGAGGACTACGACAGGGCCATTGAGCTTAATCCTACTGACGCCATTGCCTACTACAACAGAGGGATTGCCTACAATGAGTTAGGTGAGTATCGCCGCGCCATCGAGGACTACGACAGAGCCATAGAGCTTGATCCTAGCGATGCCGATACCTACATCAACAGTGGGGTTGCCCATTATGAGTTAGGTGAATACCGGCGTGCAATCGAGGACTACGACAGGGCCATTGAGCTTAATCCTACTGACGCCGTTGCCTACTACAACAGAGGGAGTGCCTATGATGTGTTAGGTGAATACCGCAGTGCAATTGAAGACTACGACAGGGCGATTGAACTTAATCCTACGGAAGCCGGTCCCTACCACATCAGAGGGACTGTTTACGCTGTTCTAGGCGAATACCGCCGCGCAATCGAAAACTACGACAGGGCCATTGAGCTTGATCCTACTGACGCCGTTTACTACTACGACAGAGGACTTGTCTTCGCAGACATGGGCAATCACCGACGCGCAATCGACGATTTCAACAAAGCCCTGACCCTAACGGAAGACCCCGCTCTCCAAGCCGACGTTGAGAAAGCCATTGCCGAGTTACAGCAGTAGCGCCCCGGTCTCCCCTGCTTTTCTGCCCCACGCCCCACATCAGGTATACTACTCCCTACCCAATTCTCTTAATGTTTCCTGATTGCCCAATGCCAACTACCCAGAACCCGGAACCCAGCACCCAGCACCCAGTCACCACCACCCTCCAGACCCTGACCTCCTTGTGCCGCCGCAGGGGCTTCCTCTTCCAGAGCAGCGAGATCTACGGCGGACTCGCCAGCACCTGGGACTACGGCCCCCTCGGCGTCGAGCTCAAGAACAACGTCAAGCGCCACTGGTGGCAGACCTTCGTTTGGGGACGCCGCGACATGGTCGGCCTCGACGCCGCCATCCTCATGCACCCCGAGGTCTGGCGCGCCAGCGGCCACGTCGAAAACTTCACCGACCCTCTCGTCGACTGCCGCGACTGCAACCAGCGATTCCGCGCCGACTTGCTCGTGGGCGACGAGTGCCCAGGTTGCGACGGGCCCGGCGACTTCACCGAGGCCCGCCAGTTCAATCTCATGTTCGAGACCCACATGGGCCCCGTCCAGTCCGATGAGAACAAGGTCCATCTCCGGCCCGAGACCGCACAGGGCATCTTCGTCAACTTCGAGAACGTCCTCAACACCACGCGCCGGAAGCTCCCGTTCGGCATCGCGCAGATCGGCAAGACCTTCCGCAACGAGATCACCACCGGCAACTTCATCTTCCGCACCCGCGAATTCGAGATCATGGAGATCGAGTTTTTTGTAAAGCCGGGCGAGGATGAAGAGTGGCACAAGACGTGGATCGACGACTGCATGGCCTGGTACACGGGCCTCGGCGTCGACCCCGACCACCTGCGACTCCGTCCCCACGAGTCCGACGAGCTCGCACACTACGCCAAGGCCACCTACGACATCGAGTACCTCTACCCCTGGGGCTGGGGCGAGATTCAGGGCATCGCCAACCGCACCGACTACGACCTCAAGGCCCACTCCGACGCCAGCGGCGAGTCCCTCACCTACTTCGACGAGCAGGCAAAGGAGCGCTACACCCCCTACGTCATCGAGCCGTCCGCCGGCGTCGACCGCGCCGTCATGACTTTCCTCGCCGACGCCTACACCGAGGAGGAGACCATGAGCGCCAAGGGCAAGCCGGAGACCCGCGTCCTCCTCAAGCTGCATCCCGCACTCGCGCCCGTCAAGGTGGCAGTGCTCCCACTCAGCCGCAACGAGCGCCTCGTCCCGACGGCCCATCGCGTCCACGACCTCATCCGCGAGTCCGGCGTCGTCGACGGCCTCACCCAGTACGACGACGCCCCGAGCCTCGGACGCCGCGCCCGCCGCCAGGGCCAGGGCGGCCCGCCCCGCGGCGTCGGCCGCGACGGGGGCGGCCGGGCC
>VXLM01000053.1 GCA_009841605.1 Dehalococcoidia bacterium | reverse complement strand
CGTATAGACGCGAAGGACCTTTCGACCACCGAGATAAACCGCAAGATCAAGGACGCCGCCGACTCGGCGGATGAGATCACGGTAGTCAATCCCCAAGCGCGTCACAACATCGCCGTGGGTGTGCTGCAGCCCTGCAAGATCAGCATAGAGGGCAGCGTCGGGTACTACGGCGCATCGCTCATGGACGGCCCCGAGGTGCACATCGACGGCAACGCGGGATGGGCTCTCGGCGAGAACCTGATGAGCGGCAAGATAACCGTCACCAAGGACGCGGGCGCATCGGTCGCCGCGACCATGCGGGGCGGCGAGATCGTCGTCGGACGGAACGCGGGCGCTCGCGCGGGCATATCCATGAAAGGCGGCACTCTCCTCATCGGCGGGAACGCCGGGTTCCTCACGGGCTTCATGATGCAGAAGGGCCGCATCGTCGTGTGCGGCGACGTCGGCGAGGCGGTGGGCGACTCGATGTACGAGGGGGTCATCTACGTCGGCGGCGAGATCGGCTCACTCGGAACGGACGCGAAGGTCGAAGAGGTGTCCGAGGGCGAACTGATCGATCTGTGGGGTCTGCTTGAACAGAACGGCATCGATGAAAAGCCGCGCTTCCGCAAGATCGTATCCGAGAAGAAACTCTATCATTTCGACACGCTCGAACGTCTGGAGATGTCGGCGGTGTAAATTCCCCAAACGTCTCCTTCGCGGAGTCGATGGGGCTGAGGGCTAACATGGTACAGTCAACCAGCCAGATTTGGGCCAGACACATCATCGACGACATCCACGCGAAGGCGGACATCGGACGCTACCGGATTCGCGGGTTCAGCACGTTTCAGAAGGTCACCCATTTCGATGATCTCTCGTTCCTCTCCACAGGCCTGACGCGGTTCCCGCTCGAAGGCTACAAGGAGAAGTGCAACACGCAGGTCGAGCTCGGCGGACGCCACGCGAGCGAGCCGCTGGTCATCGAGACGCCGGTATACATTACCGGGATGAGCTACGGAGCGCTATCGGGACACGCCAAACAGGCGCTGGGCACGGCTGCGACCATGGTCGGCACGGCGAGCTGCACGGGTGACGGCGGAATGCTCCAAGCGGAGCGTGAGGCATCGGAGAAACTCATCTACCAAGTCCTGCCGAGCAGGTATGGCTTCAATCCACACCATCTCGTAGGCGCGCAGGCGGTGGAGATCGTCGTCGGACAGGGCGCGAAGCCGGGCACGGGTGGGATGCTGATGGGCGTCAAGGTGCTCGATCACATAGCCGAGAGCCGCGACCTGCCGTCAGGCATCGACCAGCGGAGCCCGGCGCGTCATCCGGACTGGCTGGGACCGGACGACCTCGCAGTCAAGATCGAGCAGATCCGCGAGGCCACCGACGGTCGCGTACCGGTTAGCGTGAAGCTCGGCGCGTGCCGAGTCTCCGACGACGTGAAGCTTGCGGCGAAGGCGGGCGCTGACATCATCGTCGTCGACAGCATGGTGGCCGGGACCGGCGCGTCGGGTGAAGCGCTGCTCGATCACAGCGGAATTCCGACCGTGCCTGCCATCGTCATGGCCCGCGAGGCCCTGAGGGAGATGGGGTTGTACGGCGAGGTTAGTTTGGTGGCTTCGGGTGGCATCCGCAGCGGAGCGGACATGGCCAAGTCTCTTGCGCTCGGGGCCGACGCGGTGGCCATCGGAATCGGGGCGCTGATCGCGCTCAACTGCAACCGCGACATTCCTGAGGCCGACTTCGAGCGAGAGGTCGGAGTCCCGGCGGGTGATTGTCATCACTGCCAGACCGGCAAGTGTCCCGTAGGCATCGCCACGCAGGACCCCATACTAGAAGCGAGGCTCGACCCGGACGAGGGTGCGGAGAGGGTAGCCAATTTCCTCAACTCGATGACGATGGAGGCGGCGCTTCTGACACGCTCGCTCGGCAAGAGCGACGTTCGCAGCCTCGAACCGGAGGACATGGTCGCCCTTTCCCTGGAGGCGTCGGCGATGGCACGCATTCCTCTCGCGGGCACGAACAAGGTCTTCGGCTGGGACTAGAGGTGATTCCCCATGGGTTTTGATTATTCGAAGAAATACCCTAACCCTAGCCCTCTCCCACGACGGGAGAGGGGATATTCGTCTGTCGATTTAGCTATCAAATGCCGAAGGAGCCGGTGCTAGTCGCATGAGCTTCTTCTTCGTAGTATTGGCCGACCCTCAGTTTGGAATGTTCAAATCGTTCAACGGGCGGAACCCCGAGGAACTCAGACGCTGGTGGCGCAAAGGCCTGCGGATCTTCCCGACCGAAGTCACCGACATGAGCGAGGAAGCTCGGCGGTATACACAGACAATCGAGGCGATCAACCGGCTCCGTCCGGCGTTCGCGATTACGTGCGGCGACCTCGTGCAGGATAAGACTGACGACGAGCAGCACGAGACGCTGCTTCGTCTGACGGAATTGCTGGATGACGACATTCCCATGCGCTGGGTGTCGGGCAACCACGATGTGGGAGTCCCGCCCACCCCGGAGAGCATCGCCGTATACAAGTCGCGCTACGGCCCGGACAATTACTCCTTCGATCACGGGGGCAGTCACTTCGTGGTCATCAACAGCTCCGTGTGTGTGGACCCGTCTGGCGCTCCTGGGGAGTGGGAAGGCATTGTCGACTTCCTGGAGAGCGACCTGGCCAAGGCGCGTGAGGCGAACGCCGACCACATCATGCTGTTTACGCACCATCCGCTGTTCGTGGCTTTCCTCGACGAGGCAGACCACATGCTGAACGTCCCCAGAGAGCGGCGCGAGAAGATCGTGGAGCTCTTGATGGAGTACGGCGCGACATACTCATTCGCGGGCCATTGGCACAAGAACGCCTACGCAGAGTACGGGCCGCTCAACGTCGTCGCATCCGGGGCAGTCGGTTACCCCCTGGGCATAGACCCCTCCGGCTTACGCATCGTGAAGGTGTACCCCGACCACGTCGAGCACGAGTATTTCGGCCTCGATGACGTACCTGAGGCGGTTACGCTTTAGTCCCCTGCCCACTTGACGCAACGGCGGTCGCTTGTACCTCGCAGTTGCCTCCACGAGGGTTGACTTCCATCCCTGTTTCGGAAAGCATGGTGTCGTTAGCCCGCCCATCGTGCATCGGCCCGAAAACAGCGACGGACGTTTCCTACTCAGGAGCAGAATATGTCAGGACTTACCTCTGAACAGAAGCAGCAATACGACGAACTGGGGTACGTGCTCCTGAAGGGCCTGTTCGACGCGGGCGAGCTGCAACCGCTGATCGACGAGTTGGACACCGAAATCGACCGGATCGCGAGGGCCTATCACGCGGACGGGTTGACTGAGTCGCTCTATGCGGACGAGGGCTTCGAGACGCGGTTCATGCGGATCGTCAAAGACGCGGAGCAGGCATATAGAGAGATGGTCGACTCCAAGTTCCTGGGGCCTGAGGTGTTCAGGCTGTTGAGCCATCCGGCGTTCCTCGACATCGTGGAGGACATCGTCGGGCCGGAGGTGCACTGTCAAGGCCGTCATCGTCTACGCCCGAAGCTCCCGAACTTCGGCGTGGCCGACTTCCGATGGCACGAGGACACGGAGTATGCGACGCAGAGGGTCACCTACGTCCAGCAGCAGTATGGGCTTGACCGCACAGCCTCGAAGACGGGCGGGAAGTTCATGTCCCGCATAGTCGCGGCGCCCAGGATGCCGGAGCCGAACTTCTGGGTGCCGCTGGTGCCGGTAGACGAGCGGAACGGCTGCCTCCACGTGCTTCCGGGAGGACACCTGCACACACCACCCTACGAGGAGCAGTGGGAGCCGAATACCTACGTGGATGAGCTGAACGACCTGGAACCACTCGTGGTGCCGATGGAGGTGGGAGACGCCCTTCTCATGCACCAGCACGTCCCGCACGTCTCACCGCCCAACCGGACGAACGCCATTCGCTGGAGCATCGACATCCGGTACCAGGACGGCAGCAGACCGGTCAAGTCGGTGCGCGAACCGGGCTTCCTCGCGCGCAGCGTGGAGCGACCGCAAGACGTCGTTACGGACTACGAGGGGTATAAGAGAATCCGTGACGCCGTGGCGGAGTTCAGGGCAACGAGCGGGATACGGTTCTAGGTGGGTTGGGTTCGCGGCAGCTTTATACCCTCACCCCAGCCCCCGTATCGAGTACGGGGCAGGCTCTCTCCCACGATGGGAGAGGGGGGTTTAATCCGTGTCGTCTGCGATCAGTTCCGAGAGCGACCTGATGGTCCTGTCGGGGCGGACGGGGGTTCCGGCCGGGAGGCCGTTTCCTGGAGCGTCGACCCATACGGCGTAGATGCCGAGCTGCTGGGCGGCGTGGATGTCGAAGTCGAGGTTGTCTCCGATCATCCATGTATCGGCAGGACTCACTCCTAATACATGGAGGGCGTTGCGGAACGCTCGCTCGTCGGGCTTTCCTATTCCGAACTCACCCTCGATCTGAATGTGGTCGAAGAACTCGGCAAGCCCGTGTTTGTCGACCTTCCCCTGCTGTGACTCGGAGCTGCCGTTTGTCAGGAGACCCATTCTGATGCCCGCCGCTTTCAACCGTCGGAGGGTGTCGATGGCCCCCGGAAAGGGCTTTAGCTTTTCATCCCTCTTGGTCGCGTAGCGGTCGGCCATACCATCCACGACGGACGGGTTAGAAATCTGAAGGTGCACCAGGAACCTCGTCAGGATATCCCGTCTGGCCTGCCACAGGTCGAGGCGACCCGTACGCGCGCGCTCAAGGTCGCCCCACAGCCAGTCACGCGAGTCCATGACGGCGGCGTGGAGATCTATCGCGGTTAGGCCGTCAAGACGACCGGCGAATTCCCGGCAGACTTCCAGCCAGACCTCATCGGCATTGCTGTCGGAGTCGAGGATCGTGTCGTCGAGGTCGACGAGGAGCGCCTTGGGCAGGTCCATCACCGGCCCGTCGGACACGTCCCTACAGTCCTTTGCCGGCAAGGAAGGCAGCAAGGTCGGCCGTGCGACACGAGTAGCCCCACTCGTTGTCGTACCAGCCGACGACCTTGACCATGTTCCCTTCCATCGACATGGTGGATAGGCCGTCGATGATGCTACTGTGCGGGTTTCGTATGATGTCGCTGCTGACGATAGGCTCATCGGTGTACTCGACAAGTCCGGCCATGTGGCCAGCGGCGGCGGCGCGGTAGGCGTCGTTGACCTCCTCCTCGGTTGCACTTTTGCCAAGCTCGGCTACGAAGTCGGTTACCGAGCCGGTGGGAGTGGGCACGCGGAGGGCCATGCCGTGAATCTTGCCGTTGAGCTCCGGGAGCACGAGGCCGACGGCCTTGGCTGCACCCGTCGTCGTCGGGATGATGTTTGCCGCGGCGGCACGGGCGCGACGCAGGTCGCTGTGGACCTGGTCGAGTATCTTCTGGTCGTTGGTGTAGGAGTGCACCGTCGTCATCAGGCCACGTTTCACCTCGAATGAGTCGTGGAGGACACGGGTCATGGTGGCGATACAGTTCGTGGTGCACGAGGCATTCGAAATGACATGGTGAGAGGCCTGGTCGTAGGAGTCCTCGTTGACGCCGAGCACGATGGTCGCGTCCTCCCCGGTGGCAGGAGCGGAGATGATGACCTTCTTGGCTCCGCCCGCCTTGTGTCCCGAAGCGGCTGAGGCGTCGGTGAAGAATCCCGTGGACTCGACGACGATGTCGACGCCGTGGTCTCCCCAGGGAAGCTGTGAAGGATCGCGCTCCGCCATAACCTTGACCTCGTCGCCGTCGATGGCGATGGAATCGTCCGACGTGGCCTCCACGGAGCCGGGGTAGATGCCGTAGCTCGAGTCGTACCTGAACATGTGGGCGTTCGTCGCCGTGTCGGTCAGGTCGTTGATGGCGACAACCTGTAGCGAGTCTGGGTGCCGCTCCTTGATGGCGCGAAGCACCTGACGTCCGATCCGTCCAAAGCCGTTGATTCCTACCCGAGTGGTCATCTGTTTCGCCTCCTGCGCGATGGAATTTGGTGGAGATTTGTCCTGTGTGCCTGCCAAAGAATAGGCCACTGGAACCGATTACTCAACACTGTTGACTCACCTCACAAGCAACGGTACCATGTTTCACAGATACAGCGGTATAGAAATATGATTTCATATATGAAACGATGTTTCAGTTCTCCGATAAGGTGATTCATGCCTGACGGTGTTGACGATCTGGACGGCGAAGCGCTCGAAATCGCCACACGATACCTGCTGGATAGGTGGACGCTCAAGCAGCTTGCCGGCAGATACCATCGGTCTCCCGCCACGCTGCACCGCAGGCTTGCGAAGTGGCTCGACGACCGTAGGTTCGAACTGGCGGACACGAGGGCCGCGCAGACTCATCCCCGAGTGGTGGACATCGATGAGCACCTCAGCGACGCTCTCTCAGATCGCTCGGACATTTGGCGGGCTCACGTCGCGGTGATCGAGGGAGCAGGCGAAGCATATTCCGAAGAGTACCTGGGGCCGGACGACGGCGTCGACGCCCAACGAGCATTCGAGGCGCACGATCGGCTGCACCAGGCCCTAGGACAAGCGGCATCATCGTATTTCGCGTCGAGGTTAAGGCGTGGCATGACCATCGGCGTATCCTCAGGGCGCGGAGTGGGGTTTCTCATCATGGGACTGGCCGATCTTGCGCAGGAGCGGCCTTCCCTACTCAGAGGATATCGGAGTATTCAAATCGAGTCCCTGTGCGGCGGCGCGAGGGTTGGCGCTTGGGCGCTCCCTACAGTGCGGGCGTTGGACGCCGACGAGAATGTGTTTCAACTCTCGTCAATTCTCGGAGTGCCGAGGAGCGGCGTCACCTACATGCGGGGGTGGATATCCGGCGAACAACGGCACGACGTCGGATACTCCGATAGTCCTGATCTCGACATGGCATTGGTTGGGCTTGAAGTGCTCAACACGAGGCACCAGTTCTTCCTCCACCACGACCAGAACGTCCAGCTTGGGGCGATCGCGCCGTACATCGAGACCCTCAAGGAGCTTCAGGCCGACGAGCCTGCTCTACTGGACAGCGTGGCTGGAATCGCGCATCACTTCTTCCCGACGGGAGGTCGCGAGTATCCGGGAAGCCTGCTGCGGGCCGTGGAAGGGATCAACAAAGAGGTGCTCGTCGTACCTCCTGAGCGAATCCGTACGGCGGACGAGGTCATCATGGTTGCTGGTGGCGCCCAGAAGCTCAACGCCCTGGTCGATCTGCTGGACGGTCGGTGTCCCAGCGCGCCGGTCAATCTTGAGAACCTGACGCTTGTCACCGACGCATGGACGGCTGAGCAGATGTTGGGGAGACTGGGTTGAGGTCCGTTACCTCTCGTACGCGCCGTACACCTTTGGTCCCACGAATTCGGCTTCGTGCTCCAGTTCCTCCTCGATTCGGAGGAGGCGGTTGTATTTTGCCGTGCGCTCGCCACGAGAGGGCGCGCCGGCCTTGATCTGGCCCGACGCCGTGCCGACTGCGAGGTCGGCGACGGTCGTGTCCTCGGTCTCGCCGGAGCGGTGGCTGATGACTACGCCCCATCCGGTCTCCTGAGTGAGACGGATCGCTTCAAGGGTCTCGGTGACGGTACCGATCTGGTTGAGCTTGATGAGAACGGAGTTGGCCGCCTTGCGGTCGATACCCTGCCTGATGAGGGTGGGGTTGGTCGTGAACAGGTCGTCGCCGACGATCTGCACGCGGTCGCCGATCCGTTCCATGAGGGCCGTCCACCCTTTCCAGTCGTCCTCGGCCATGCCGTCCTCGATGCTGATGATGGGGTACTGCGTGATCCACTCTTCGTACATGTCGATCAACTCGTCCGAAGAGAGTATGCTGCGGTCCTTGATGAGGATGTAGGCGTTCTGATGTCGAAGCTCGCTTGCCGCGACGTCCAAGGCGATGCAGCACTGCTCACCGGGACGGTATCCGGCCGCCTCGATAGCCTCGACCACGAGGTTGAGCGCGCCGAGATTGGATACTCCGCTGGGCGCGGGGCCTCCCTCGTCTCCGACCGTTGTTCCGAATCCGCGGTCCCGGAGCAGTCGACGGAGGGCATGATAGACTTCGGCTCCGGCACGGACCGACTCGCGGAACGTGTCGAAACCGACCGGCACGACCATGAACTCCTGGAAGTCGGTCGAGTCGTCGGCGTGCTGTCCGCCGTTCAGGACGTTGAACATCGGCACGGGCAGGCTGAGGCGTCCGTCCTGATCGAGAGCGCGGTAGAGTGGGACTTCCCTGCTCGCCGCGGCCGCCTGAGCCAGCGCTACCGAAACCCCCAGGATGGCGTTCGCCCCCAGGTTCGATTTGTCCGCCGTGCCGTCCAGATCGATGAGCAGCCGGTCGACCGCCTCCTGATCGTAAGCGTCGAGTCCAACTATGGCGGGAGCGATCTTGGCGTTGACGTTGCCTACGGCTCTCAGGACGCCCTTGCCCTCGTAACGCGCCTCGTCATCGTCACGAAGCTCCAGCGCCTCATTCTTGCCGGTGCTGGCGCCGGATGGCACGGACATGCGTCCCCAGACCCCGTCATCGAGGGACACATCCACCTCGACGGTCGGGTTTCCCCTGGAGTCCAGTATCTCTCGGCCCACAACTTGCGATATCTTCGCCACGACGTTCCTCACTCTCCCCTACTCAATCATTCGATATGTCCGTAGGACGAGGTCGTCCTGCCGCCGCGACAGCCTTTTCGACGGCATCCTTGGCGTCGGCGGCGACGATGATCGACGGGTCGACGACGCTGCCCTTGGACAACGTCCACGTTCGGAGTCCGATGACAGGAATGCCCCCCTTGAGAGCGTGGGCAATTTCAGTGAGGGTGCCGTAGCGTCCCCCGATGGCGATGACGGCCCTGCCGCTTCGGGCGACTATGACGTTGCGGCCCTGTCCGAGACCGGTGGGAATTCTTACATCGACCCACGAATTGCCAGCGTCCGGGTCGCTCGACGGGAGAATCCCGACCGTCGTGCCTCCGGCGGACTTCGCGCCCCGACACGCGGCCTCCATGACCCCGCGACCGCCACCGCACACGAGTATTATCCCTCGTCGCCCCAGCTCGGCCCCCACTTCCTCCGCGAGAGCAGCGATCTCAGGGGTCGACCCTGCCTCTCCGACGATGGAAATCTGCATGTCTTCATCCCCCACGGGTACGCTACTCCGCGTTCAAGTATATCACCCAGTTTTTGTGGAACAGACGAGGTGTTCGGTCTTGAGGTATGCGTTACCTCCTCGCTAGACCGATCTGGACAAGGTCAATATAACTTGACAATAACAATAAAGTGGTGGCAAATGGCGTGAAATGGCGTAAGTCCACGAGCTATCTTGATGTCCTGGAGGTGACACAAGGCTGCTGGTTCTGAACGCCGACAAGCACACTCTACAGAGGAAGAATTCCCTCCGTTTGTCCGAGACGTTTCTCCCTGTCTCTGAAGTCCGGCAGTACGCTTGCCATCAGTTTCTTGAAGTCGGGTGAGTGGTTGCGCACGCTCAGATGGGCCAGCTCGTGGACGACGATGTACTCGATGAGCGAGGGTTCCAGCATGATGACGCGCCAGTTGATGCGGATTGTGCCGTCGGAGGCGCAGCTTCCCCATCGTCGGCGCTGGTTGCGAATGAGCACACGCGACCTTCCTCCGCGACCGAGCTTGGGCCACCAGCGGTCGACACACTCCGTGACCTGATCGAGGGCGCGCTCGCGGTACCACTCGATGAATGCTTGGCGCATCGCTTCCAGGCGTCTCTTTCCCCTAAGATTCGGAGGCACCGCGACCCGGAAGCGTCCATCGTCGAGTCGAATCTCCGGCGAGGGCACGTCGGCGAAACGGACCACGATACGAACGTCTTCGCCTAAATACGGCAGCGATTCGCCGTTGACGAAACGCTTCTGGATGCCCTCCGGCGGGGCCTGCGATAGCTTATTGAGGATCCACTCCGCCCGATCCCGTACGGCCCTCCGTATGACGCCGGACTTCGCGACTGAGGGCACGACAACCAAAACGACGCCACGCTCGACCCTGATCTGGACCGACTTCTTTCGCCTGCTGCTGCGGTGAACTTCGTACTCGATTGTAGTGCCTGCAACACGTACGCTGTCCCGTTCGGTAACTTTCCGCCTACTCTTCGGCAGGTACTGCGACAACTGGCTGATGATCATTGGGGCCCGTATACGTACTGCACTACGTATCGCTTCGGGATAAGCGTCCCAGGGCACTTCAACCCAAACGGCGCCGCGTTCGACGGAGAATCGGAATGTCCTCTTCAGCCGTCTACTGCGAATCACCTCATACTTGATAGTCGTGCCTTCAACACGCACACTGTCACTTTCGGGCCTTGTCCGTCTCCTCTCCGGCGGCGCCAAGTGGGAGAGACTCTTGATGATCCAAGCCGCATGCTTGCGTACGAATTCCCGCGCTTCGCGGGTTTTAATCTTCCATGGGACGGCAACGCGAACGGTTTGGCCGTCCACCGTGATCTGAAGGGTCTTCTTGCGCCGCTTGCTACGGTGCACCTCATAGTGGATGACCGTGCCGGCGGCACTAATGCGGTCACGTTCGAACAATCGTTACTCCCGGATAAAAATGCGCGATAAAGCCAACGTGAGACTCGACAGACATGATACCCTTTCCGCTACCCTTCCAAGCACGAACAACTCACGGGAGAACATCAATGAACACCCCCGTCGTCGACATGCACAGCCACGTTGGACGCCAGACTCACTTTCGTATGCATGACGCACCGGAGCGGTACGTTCGGATCATGGACCAAGCGGGTGTCGATGTCGCGCCGGTGAGCTGCATCTTCTTCGAGACGGCAAGACGGTGCAACGACGCGGTGGCAAGGTTCGTCGCCCTGAATCCCGACAGGTTCTTCGGCGTGGCCCACGTCACGCCGCGCTACCTCGACGAGGCCATGTCGGAGTTGGAGCGCGTGTTCAAGCTGCCAGAGTTCAAGATGCTGAAGCTATACCCCGACTATCTGGGCGCGCCGATCGACGATCCATCGTACTTCCCGATATTCGAGTGGTGCGACGAGAACCGGATCGTCGTCAAGAGCCACAGCTCATTCAACGACGAGGGCGATATTTTGACGGCTCCGATCCGTTTCATCAAGCTGGCAGAGAGCTATCCCAACATCCGATGGGTGCTGGGACATTCCGGGAACGCCATGCCGGGCCAAATTCAGGCGGTCGAGGCCGCGCAGTCGTCAAGAAACATCTGGCTGGAGACCTGCACGTCTCACGGTGAGCACGGCACCATCGAGTTCCTGGTCGAGGGGGCGGGAGCCGACCGAGTGCTCTACGGCTCGGACATGCCACTCATGGACGCACGTACACTGGTAGGTCGCATCACGACTGCCGATTTGGACGACGAGACAAAGCGACGCGTTCTCGGCCTGAATGCCATAGAACTCCTCGACATTGACATATCGAGCTAACTGCCGCTCACAGTTGAAAGCCGGACCGGGGCTATGTCGCCCGCAGGCGTTTTCCTCAGATCAATAGTCGCTCTTCTCCTCGGCGTTATGGCCTTCCTAGCGCTCGGCTACGCATTTGTCGCAATGGGCGTTCGCGACACTTTGAGAAGTCCAGAGCCCTTGCTCAATGCCCTGAAGAAGCATGACGCATACAATCGCGTCTACGACGAGGGCATCGTCAGCGAGCAGTTCGAGGGAGCGCTGAGGGGTCTGGTAGGTGGCTTCAGCATCGAACCGGAAACGGAAGCATGGCTGCTGAAGGAAATACTCCCACCTAGCGAGCTCAAGACCGCCTCCGAGGAGGACGTCACCTCCGTCATAGCATTTCTTAACAACGAGACGGACACCTTCGAAGTGTCCATAGATCTCTCGCCAGCGATTCCGCGAATCAAGCCCGCGGTCTTCAGCCTATTGGACGAGCGGATTGACAGGGCCCAGCCGATTACGGTGACAGGCGAAGAAGATCTATTGAGATCAGTCGAGGCACTCGTTCGCAACATAGCGGCGGGCACCTTTCCCGAGACCGTTCCGGCCCTCGATAGATATCCTCCTAACTGGGTAATCAACGCATTCGTGCAGTCGACCGAACTGCTCCCGGACGAGGAAGCCCGGCAAACCGCCAAGGCCAACCTCGCACGCGATGCACTGTCTATTGTGAACGCACTGGAAAGCGGCGATACGAATACGGCCCTGAAGCTGGCCGCGCGGGCCGTCGCCGATCCCGTCATTGAGGAATCGATAGACAAGCTTAGAGAAGACCTCGACGACAGTGGCCGGTACAGCGCAGTCGATAAGATTGCCGAATCGGTCGGGAGCCGTCACGAGACCCTGGAACGGTTCCGCTTTGCGAGAACGGTACTCCGGCTGCTTGTCGGAGCTTTTTCAATCGTTGCGACAATCGTATTCGTAGCGGCGGTTGCGGGCATCGCGGGAGTCTTCTACCCGTATCCGAAGCAAATGGCGAGGTGGCCCGGCATAACGCTCGTCGTTTGCGGTGTCATCTTCATTGTCGTCGGGTTATCGATTTCGTCATTCGTCGGCGTGTGGGAGTCCCTATGGTGTCCCTTCGTCGAGGTGCCTTCTTGCAACCTCACCATAGACGTGGCAGGCGAACTCCTCCACGACGCGGCGAACGGCATGACGCTCTGGTCGATTGCGGTGACGGCGGTAGGCATTTTCGCCATTTTCGCGGCCCGGTTCCTGCCAGCCGAACACTTGAGAGGAGCAAAGCTACCGACCGCTGCCAGCGGTCCGTCTAATGATTAGCAACGCTCTCAAGGCCGGGGTCGGCTTCTACAATCGACTCTCATCGATTCAACTAACCTTTCTTCAAAAGGCCGCGCTGTTCGTGATCTCAACGGCGCTGCTTCTCGCCATCACCGCGACCCTCCTTCCGTACCTTGATGATATTGGCGTGTGGGGCTACGTCGCCGCGTTCGTGGTTACGTGTCTCAGCTCGGCAACCGTGGTGATGCCGAGCCCTGGATTCGCCGCGGTGCTGTTGATGGCGAAGGACCTCAACTGGCTCCTGCTCGGCGTTTCGGCGGGGATTGGGGGCGCGCTAGGGGAGATGACGGCGTACTATGTCGGAACGCACGGGACAGAAACGCTCGAAGGCCACAAGTCCTACGAGTGGTTCCAGAGGGGAATGAAGAGGTTGGGAGGCCCCATCATCCTCGTGTCGGCTCTCGTGCCTCTGATCCCGGTGGATGCCGCGGGGCTGATTGCCGGGGCGGTGCGTTACCCGGTGGTGAAGTTTCTCATCTACCTCGCCATCGGGAAGGTCGTGATGACGACGACGCTCTTGTATCTATCGGCGAAGGCGTTCGAGTGGGTGGGGCCTTATCTCGAGTTCTTCCACTAGGTTGTGGCGTATTCGTAGTTTGCCATTCCTGTTCGTAGTTCGCCATTCCTGCGAAGGAAGACCTTCGCATAATTCCTTCCACTGACATTCCAAACACAGTGGAGCTAAGTCAGGAATCTAGGATCGTTGCTTGGAGAACAAGACTAATTTTCGGACTGCACCATAGAGCGAAGGCGTGCCATCTTAGATTCCTCGCTATGCTCGGAATGACAGGTATGCTGGCGAGGGTAATCGGTTGAGATACCTTTAGCAGTCCCAAAGGGGGATACATTCCCACCTTTGTGGGAATGACGGGGAATGTTATCACCAGGGGACTTCCGTCATTTCCTCAGCCCAGATGGTCGGGCCGTCGTAGGCGCTCTGCACCTCGCGTATCGCCTGGGTGTGGGCCTCCGGCTCTTCCAGGCTGAGGCTCTGGTGTACCAGCAGCATTTTCTTGGCCCCAGCGTCGGTGGCGGTCTGACCGGCTCCCACGGTGCTCGTCTCGTAGTCGCCCGCCACCTCGTGCGCCGGATCGTCCTTGAGGCGAATGCACTCCATGATAAGCAGGTCAACGTCCTTCGCCAGTTCCGTGAGGGAGTCGCACGGACGGGTGTCGCCGGAGAAGACAATCGAGCCTTCATCGCTGTCGATGCGATAGGCTAGGGAGTCGAGGTACGGCTGGACGTGCTCGACGCGCGCGGCCGTGATTTCCCAGTCCTTGCCGGACGCGACCTTGCCGGGGCCGACGTCCTTCGCGTGAATCACCGGCGGTCGACGGGGAAGGACGCCTCCGCGACCCGTGTAGGCGCCCAGACTCAGGGGGTGGTTCGTCCGCGCGACGATGTCGTGCCAGAATGCACCGACGCCCTCGCCCATGATCCGCTCTGTGATCTGCTTGGTGAGCGTGGGGCCGTAGACACGGATCTCGTTTTCCACGCCGATAGACATGTCGAAGCGCGTGAGCAGGAACGCGGGGTAGTCGGCGTCGTGGTCGGAGTGGTGGTGGGTGAAGAAGAGATGGTCGACATCCGTAGCCTTGAATCCGGCGCGGTACATCTTGTACGTGGCCGCGAACCCGCAGTCGAACATCATCCATTCCCCGCCGATTTGAACCAGGAATGACGAACCCCATCGCAGAGGACTGGGAGCGGGGGTGCCGGAACCGAGAACGATCACGCGAGGCATTATTCGTCGGACCTCCTCTGTACAGGGGGTTGAGCGAGGTCATTATACGCTCAATTCAGTCGAGGGCGTGGACAACGCCGCGAACATGCAAACTTATGCGGGCAGTAGGCGTTTTGTGTATAGTAGCCGCCACTACGTCAGGGCGGACTTGCACCTATGAGCTCACTCTCAACCCCCAAGCTCGTCCTGAGACGGATCAGAAACGCCAAGATGCTGCTGGCAAGCATCTTCCTCGGCATCCTGTTCGCCACCACCCTCGCCGCCGCTGTGCCGATTTATCTGGGATCGCTCGAGCGGCTGGCCCTCAACCTTGAGATCGACCGACTGGGAAGGTTCCAGTCGAAGCTGCTCGGCTTCGCCTACTACATCCCGTTTACCGAGCAGCGGCTGGCGGAGACCGACCGGACTTTCGATGAGCTTGTGGATGAGCACATCTCTGAGATCTATGTCGATCACCGGCGATTCGTGACCGGGCTGGAGTTCTACTCCGACATTCCGGCCATCCCGCTGCCGCCCGCCGAAGTTGCGAACGGGTCCGCAGCGCGGGCGCTGCTGCGGAGCCTTTCGGACTTCGAGCAACACGTCACCCTTGTCGAAGGCCGTCTTCCGCAGCGTCAAACATCCGATGATCCCAATGCGCCTGTGCTCGAAGCCGTGCTGGGTGAATTCGCGGCCTCGCAGTTTCGGATTGAAGTTGGGGATGTTCTCCGGCTAACGCCGGACCTCACCCTGCCGAAGGTCATATCGGTACCCATCGTGGGCATCATAGAGCCGAGCGATCCAAATGCGGATTTCTGGCTGCCGACACCCAGCCTCTATTTGCGTCCGGAAACGCCCGACCCGGACGACCCCGGGGACGGAGTCTACAACCCTCAGATCCCTCCCGTTCCTCTGATAACCGGCATGGGGATGCTGGTCGAGACAGTGGACACGACGTTCCCGGGAACGCTGAGCGTAAGCATCTGGACGATCAGCCTCGACAAGGAGGTGATTAAGGGGTGGACTCCCAACCACATTCGCAACAGTTTCCGCGAGTTCGAGACGCAGTTTGCTATGCGAATGCCGGGGGCGGCGGAGGTCTCGTCAGGCTTTTACCGGATGCTGGCGCGGTTCGACGCCCGAAGCTTCTTTGCCCGCGTGCCGCTGCTGCTTCTGCAAACGCTCATGGTGGCAACTGTCCTCTTCTTCCTCGTGATGATGGTTACGTACCTCGTCCGCAGCCGCCAAGAGGACTCCGCGCTCCTGAGCGCCAGGGGGGTGACGACAGGGCAGATATTTCGCATCTACGCTCTCGAAGGCCTGGTGATGACGATCATCGCCGTCATCATCGCGCCATTCCTGGCCGTGGCCGGAGTGGCGCTGGCGGGTGTGCTCCCCTTCTTCCGTGAAATGACGAACGGCGACTTTCTGCCTCTGGTCGTCGGTATGATGCCCTTCATCGTGGCCGCCGTTACCGGTCTGGCCTGTCTAGTCGTTTACGCGATACCTGCCGCCGTCGGGAGTCGGGGAGGCCTGTTGCTTCACAAGCTGCGATCGGCAAGGCCACCCTCCATTCCATTCGTCCACCGCTACTATCTCGACATCGGCATCCTAGTCATTGGCGGAATCATCTTCTGGGAACTGTACAACCGGGGCAAAATACTGTCGGGGGGGCTCTTCAGGAACGTCGAGGTCAACGAAGCCCTCCTCCTAGCACCTGTCATCTTCCTCCTGGTTGTCACGCTCCTCTTCCTGAGAGTCTTCCCGATATTGGTGCGGTTCATTGCGGGAGAGTCTCCGGCACTGTCGCATATCCTGCTCGCCCTTGCGATCGTCCCGCTTGCGGTGGGGATATCCTACCGAGAGATCCGGCAGGACCCGTTCAGCGGCGAGTGGATCGGCCCGGTCATCATCCTGGGCTTGGTAGCCGCGGCTTATCTATTCACCACAAGATCGGTCCTCATTCGCTACCGGATCGCAGGTTATGCCGCCCAACTCGGTCTCATCTACTGGTTTCTATCGGAAGAGCCGGTACGAACCGCCGAAGCCCTCACGGCTCCGACCGTTCTACTCATGGCAATCGTGCCTGTCCAGCTTGCGTTCGTGGTCTTCCACATCGCCTCCCGCTTCACCCCGGCGTCGGTCTCGATAGGTCTGCGTTACGTATCACGCAACCCGCTGCAATACTCATGGCTCGTTCTGCTGCTAGTCATGACCACCGGCGTGGGAGTATTGGCCACGACGGTGGGGGGCACGCTAGAGCGTGGCCAGACCGACCAGGCCCAGTATGATGCCGGGGCCGACGTTCGTATCTCTCTTCGAGATAATGTCTACCTGTCGCAGTTTCCCATAGAGACGCTGCTGGAACGCTACGAGGCCATCCCCGGCGTGCGAACGGCCTCACCCGCCTACCGCGAGCCGCGGTTCGGAAGACCGGACGGGGTGGAGGTCTTCGCCGTCGACTCGCGTGAGTTCCCGTTCCTCGCATGGTACCGGGAGGATTTTTCCGAGCAGCCGCTGGCAGAGATCATGCGCTCGCTGAACGCGCACCCTCCGCCGGAAGTCATCGTCCTGCCCGAGGACTCAACGTCCATCGCCATGTGGACAAGGCTGCAGCGTCCCATCGAACGACTCTGGATCCAGGTCGTCATTCAAGAGGGCGACGGCAATATTTCCACGCTCTCGCTGGGGGAGCTTTGGGAGACTCCGCCAGGCCAGTCATCGGACTCGGACGATTCCACCATTGTGATACCGGACGATCCACCGGAGCCCCCATGGAAGCTCATGAGTCGTGAAATCCCTGCAAGGCTCGAACACCCCTTGAGTCTCGTATCGGTGCAACTCTACGAGTCCCGCGTAGGCACTCTCACCCCCGGGGCGTTGCTTATCGACAACATTCACGTGGAGACCGCAAGCTCCAGCGAACCGACCGTCTTGGAGGACTTCGAAGGGCTCTTTCGATGGACTCCAATCATCACATCTGGTCTCGCGCCCGACAGGCTGTACTCATTCGCCGGGGACGCCAAGGACGGAGACCGTTCGGCGATGTTCCGGTTCGGCCAGGAGGGGCAGCGAGGTGTACGGGGCATCTATCTCAGCCCCACGGGAGGCGAGCTTCCGGTGGTCGTGAGCACAGGATTCCAGGAGGCGGTAGGGGTAGAAATCGGCGATCTCATCCTCATGAACGTGGGAGGAAGGGCCATACCGTCGGTAGTTCGCTCGGTCGTCGACCACTTCCCGACCATGCGTCCCAGCGAAAAGGGGTTCATCCTGGCGGACCTGAACGCCCTGCACCTTCATGCCAACATCATAATTCCGACCAACCGACTCAGACCGAACGAGGTGTTCCTGTCGGTTGCCCCTGCTGCTCATGAACTGGTCGTCGAGCGGGTCAACTCGCTGTCGCTGACTCCCGGCACCATCTACGACCGATTGTCGCAGGTCGAGACGGCGCGACTCGATCCGCTCACCACGGCGGGATGGACATCGATGGTGTTCGTCGCGGTGGGCATCATCCTTATCACCATTGGGATTGGGTACGCTACATATCTGCTGGCCTTTCTTGAGAAGGGCAAGGGGGAAACGGGATTCCTCCGCTCGCTGGGGCTCTCAAACGGTCAGCTTTGGGGCCTTCTAGCCTTCGAGCACCTGGCCATCCTGCTAGTCGGGATCGGTCTCGGCGCCTGGGCGGGATTCCAGATGAGCCAACTCGCAGTCTCATCAGTGGTCATCGTTTCTCCCGACGACGTGCTGCCGCCCTACACTTCGATCACGGACTGGGGCGCGTTGCTGCCGATGTACCTTGGCATCCTCGTTGTCGTGCTCGTGGCCTTTGCCGTGCTGCTCCGCGCGACGCGACGAATCGACCTGCAGACGATCTCCCGCATGGAAGGGTGAGGCGACGGCCCTCTCTCTGTATCTCTCCCCCGCCAGGGGCTGACAGGGGTAGGCAAAACGGATTTGCAGCTACGATCGGACCCCGTCTCACTGTCATTCCGAGCGCAGTGAGGAATGAAAAATCCATAACCGCAAGACCGGATAGCCAGTGCTGCGCTTCTATCGTGACCAAGGGTGAAAACACCGTAAGAACGCTCTCTGTTGGCTTTACTCTGTGTCAGCCACTTTAGATTCTTCGACTCCGCTGCGCTGCGCTCAGAATGGCAGTGACGGCGTTGTTTTCCCGTCAATGAGAAATGGGGGGGGGGGTTTGGCAAAAAACAACCCATGGG
>VXLM01000003.1 GCA_009841605.1 Dehalococcoidia bacterium | reverse complement strand
GTTTAGGGTGAGGGTAAACGAGATAAACCGCCCCCCCCAATTTGACCGAACCGAACATCCGTACCACAATGAATACATGCGACCAATACCGCCAACCGGAATACCTCGCTCCCATCAAAGAGCGAAAGAGGTTAAATGTCTCCAAATATCCCGCGATGTCCCTCAAATTTTGAGATCAAGGAGGCGACCAGCCTGCCGAAAAACCGTCGATCAGTCCGCCGTGTCCTCACCCGTCCTCATCCCGAAATACCCGCCGCAACTTGACAATAACAAGCAAAAATGCCACAAAATGCCACGCCATGCCACAAATCTTCGAAAATGCCCTCCCTGCGTCCCCCGCGTCCTCTGCGGTGAATCCCCTTATGCCTGACTGGCGAAGTCCCCCTTACTCCCCGTCTAGTGAAGCCAGCACGTCCACGAGCTTGTCGACCTCCTCTTCGAGCGCAAAGTACGGGATGGAGACCCGCAGCTCATCTTCCCTGCCACTCACGAGGATGCGGTGCTCCTCCCATAGGCGTTCCGTGAGGTCCCTGCCGTTGATGCCGATGTCGAAGGCTGATATCCCCGTGCTGCGGACGGGGTCCATCGGCGTCCTGAGCGTGAAGCCCGGCACGTCCGTCAGCCGCCGCCGCAGATGGTCGGCCAGCTCCCAGCTCCGCCTCGCGATGTTGTCGATGCCAACCTCCTCGGCCATCGCGATCGCAGTCGATAGCGAGCTGAACACCGCCTTGTCCCTCGTGCCGAACTCGAACTTCGCCGCCGTCGTGAGAGCCTCGAACTCGTAGGTGTCCGGGTCCCACGTCGGCGCACTGCTCGCCCCGATCCACGTGATCTGCAGATCGTCCAGCTTGTCGGCGTCGACGTACAGGAATCCCGTCCCCTGCGGCGCCAGCAGCCACTTGTGCCCGCACCCGGAGTAGAAGTCGCAGCCGAGCGCTTTCACGTCGACCGGTATCAGTCCCACCGCGTGCGCGCCGTCCAGCAGGACGGGAACGCCGTGCTTGTGCGCCGTATCCGCCACCTCACGTGATGGCAGCACGAACCCCGTCCGCGTGGAGACGTGACTCAGGCACAGCAGCTTGGTACGCGGCGTGATGAGCTCGTCCAGCCTCTCGACGATCCCCTCCGTCTCGTACGGCGCAAGCGGCAGCTGCTTCACGACGATGCCCCGCCGCTGAGCAAGGTTCATCCACGGCAGCGACCCCGCCGGGTGCTCCTCGTCCGTCACGATAACCTCGTCGCCCGGCTCCCAATCGATGCCCGTGGCGACGATGTTGATGCCCTCCGACACGTGCCGCGTCAGCGCGATCTCGTCCGTCGATGCCCCGAGCAGCCGCGCCACGTCGACCCGCGCCCCCTCGTACACCCGCTCGATCTCCTCCATCACCTCCTTCGACAGCGTCGCGTACTCCTCGATGAACCGCGCCATCCGCACGACCTCGTCCGTCACCGGCGTCGGCTTCGGGCCGTAGCTCATGTTCAGGTAGCTGCAGTGCTTCAGTCCGGGAATCCGGCTTCGTATCTCGTCAATATCCAAGTGAGTCTCCATTCGGCAGAAAGTAGTCGCTACTACGTAGCAAGCCCCTCATGAGGCGGCGCATATTGAAGCACAAGCGCCCGCCCCTAGCAACGCGAACGCCCGCGACGGCGAGTCGCCTCTCCCGTCCGGGAGAGGGCTAGGGCCTGCCCCGCACTTGATGCGGGGGTGAGGGTCATTCCCACACTAGCACCCAGAACCTCCCCGTGACCTCCGCCCATTCCTGACGTATAATGCACGCGCCTTCTCATGAGCCACCCACCGACTCGTCCATGAACCCCGAGGAAACGAAGCAGGACATCACGCGCGGTCGCGCCTACATGGCTGCAGTCATCATGGTCGGCCACATGATGAAGCACCTGTACAACTCCGGCTTCTCCAAGCTCATCCTCCCGGAGATCAAGGTCGAGCTGAACCTCAGCTTCTCCCAGTTCGGATGGCTGGGATCGGCCCAGGCGCTGTCCTGGTGGCTCGCCACGATGCTCGGCGGATACCTCGGCGACCGCTTCACCGGCAGGACGGCCATCTTCCTCGGACTCACGCTCGCCCTCATCGGCTTCTCCCAGTTCGTCGTCGGATTCGTGAACAACTACTGGATACTGCTTGCCGCCATGCTGCTCATCGGCGGCGCTCCGGCCATGTTCCACCCCTTCGCCATCGGCGAGCTTTCCCGGCGGTTCCCCGACCGGCGCGGGTTCGCCGTCTCCCTCCACGGCATGGGCGGGATGACCGGCGAGGTACTCGGCCCGCTGGTGGTCGCCGCCCTGCTGGGCTTCCTCATGTGGCGCGACATGCTCAAGCTCAGTCTCTTCCCCGCCATCTTGATCGGGTTCACCATCTGGGTCATCCTCCGCTCCCTCCCCCGCATGAAGGCGCAGGCGGCTTCGCGCAAAGAGTATTTCGTCTCGATGGGCGCGCTACTCCGCAACCCGATGCTCATGCTCCTCGTCGCGTCGACCGCCATCCGCGGGGTCGGCGAGGGCGCCGTCGATGGGTTCCTTCCCGTCTACCTCAAGGAGACGCTCGAGTTCAGCGACCGCAACATAGCGCTGGTGTTCTCCGGGGCGCAGGTGGTCGGACTGATCTCCCAGCCCGTGATGGGCTTCCTCTCCGACCGCGTGGGACGAAAAGCCGTGCTCGTGACCGCTACCGCCAGCCTCGGAGTCCTGTCGCTGCTGCTCAGCGTGGCCGACCCCGTCATCCAGGTCGTGCTCATAGTCATGGCAAAGGGCGCCTTCAAGTTCTCGCTGCACCATATCTTCATCGCGGGTGCCATCGACACGTCGAAAGGCGAGGCTCAGTCCACGGTCACGTCGTTCATGTACGGCGCGGGCCTGCTGGGGATATTCTCGCCTGCCGTCGCGGGAGCGATATCCGACGCTTACGGCATCCACGCCGCCTTCGTCTTCGGAGGCGTCCTGACGCTCGTGGCGCTCGCCGTGCTCGTCCCCTACCGTGCCCCGCGTCCCGGCTCGCTGGAAGAGGCGGCCGAGTCCGCTAGCGACCGATCATGACCGGCTCGCGTTGGATCGCAGTCGTCACGACCGGCCCGTCCTCCGAGATGTACACGTCGATCTCCGACCGCACGCCGAACTTGCCCGGCAGGTAGATGCCCGGCTCGACCGACGTCGCTATGCCCGGCATGAGCCTCCGCGTGTCGTGTGTCTCCCAGCTGTCGAGATTCACGGCGTTGCCGTGCACCTCACGCCCGATGCTGTGTCCCAGCCGGTGGCTGAATCGCTCGCCATACCCGGCGTCGGCCACGTAGTCGCGCGCCACCTTGTCGATTTCCCAGCCCTGCGGCGACCGGCCCCGCTCAAAGTGCCCGGCAATCGCGGCCACTGCGGCGTCCCGCGCCCCGGCGACCACCTCGAATACCTCCCGGTGCTCGGACGGAACCGTGTCGCCGACGTACGCAGTCCACGTGATGTCGGCGTACATGTTTTCCTCGCCCTGCATCCGCGCCCAAAGGTCAATGAGCACCCAGTCGCCCATTGCAATGACGTGCGAGTTGGCCGGAGTCGGGTCGAAGTGCGGGTCGGCCCCATGCTCGTTCACCGCCACGACCGGGCCGTCCGGCGCCTCCATTCCCTCCTCCCGGAATCCCGACCGGATGAACTCCGCCACGTCGTACTCCGTCGGGCCCTCCGAGAGTCGTTCGCCGATGTACTGAAAGGCGTCCTGGATGATAGTGCCCAGCCTGCCTGCGGCCTCCCGGTGCGAGACCAAGTCCGCCGCACTCCATCGCTGTGTGGCGTACTGCACCGTGTCCGCCGACGACACAACCTCGACTCCCAGTTCCCGCACCATCTCCACCGTGCCCGCGTCCACCCACGACACGCGCGGCAGCGCCCCCTCCGGCGAGTACTCCATGGCAACGACCCGCGCCCCCCGCAGCAGCTCGCGCAGGCGATCCCGCATCTGCGACCGGCTCACCCACAGTAGCGTCTCGATGCCCAGGTGCTCGAAGCGCCCCTGATCGACGTACGACACCAGCAGCCTCGGCCCGCCCGACACCGGCACCCACAGCCAGCATGGCCGCGTCACGTTCGCAATCGCCCCGATGGTGTCCGCAAAGATGGGATTCATCCCCCGATAGTCGTACAACAGCCACCCGTCGATCTCCTCCGACGACAGGTGTTCTTGGGCGTTGTTGAGCTTGGTGGAGAGGGGGTGGGGGGAAGTCATTGGCGGAGGGTTGGTTGTGTGGTATGTCAGACTGGCTCAGACACTCACAGCCTCGCATTCCACATAAGGTCGAAATTGCGAGCGAAGCGCTTTGTCGGTTACCAAGTCCACTCGGCGGCCCAGCAAGTCTTCGATGTAGAACTGCACACCGAAGTACGTCTTCGACGTAGCAGGCTTATCAAATTTCACCAAAATATCAATATCACTCTTGTCGGTCGCCTGATCACGCGCGAAGGAGCCGAACAGGGCGAGTTCAGTCACGCCGAATCGCTCCGCGAGCGTCGGCTTGTGCGTTCAGAGTATGTCTAGGACTTCTTTTCGGTTCATTCCCTGTCTCCATCCTCATTCACCAAGTCCAGCCTGCTTTACCGAAAGCCAGCGGCGGAAGGACTCTTGACTCTCCCCGGAAGGTCTGCCCGCAAGGAGCCCTTCAACACTGATGTCCTCGTCCAGATCGGGCCAGTGGATGCCCTGCCCCCCACCAGTTAGCCGCCAATTACCCCTCTCTTCTTCAATAGCGTGTACCAGTCTGGGATACCAGGCCAGAGGGACCGCGATAGTCCGGCCATCAGAAAGCTCTACAGTCAACGTATCCTCCGTGACAGTCACCTCACCTGCGTCCGGCACTCTGACTTCAACCGTTGAAATATTCATTCCACGCCTCCAAGAGGGACGTTTGACTTGCTTCTATTATCCTCGCTATACGTCGTATCTCGGAAGGCCTTAGTCCTCCACTCATTTGAAGCCTTACCGGTTCCAACCAGAATTTGGCCACTCTGTCGTCTCGTTCAACATGCACGTGTGGCGGTTCTTCCCCATCACTTGCATAGAAGAAAAACCGATATGGGCCTTGTCTCAGTACCGTCGGCATGAACCAACTGCGACCTTCCCGAACGTGTCCTACACCGCCCCATAACACAACCTCTCCCCACAATCCTAATCCAGTGACCGCTTTGATACAATGCACCCTCATCATGACCATTCCCATCGTCGAGCGAGCTGGGGCCTTCACTACGCGACGGGCCATTGTCGCGGCGGAGGGGACGTTCACCTACGGCGACCTGCTCGCGGCCTCGGAGCGGGCGGCCTCGGTGCTGCTTGACGGCGCAGATGACCTCGACGGCGCTCGTGTCGTGTTCCTCGTGCCCGGTGGGTTCCAGTACGTCGCTGTCCAGTGGGCTATCTGGCGGGCGGGCGGCGTGGCCGTGCCACTGGCGCTCTCGGAGACCGAGCGCGAGATACGGTATAAGATCGACGACACCGAGCCAACCGTCCTGATCGCCCATCCCGACTACGCCGACGCACTCCGCCCCTTCGCCGAAAATGACGGCCCCCGCTTCTTCACCACGACCGATCTGCTTGGCGGAGACCGGACTGTAGCCCTGCCGGACGTCGACCCCGAACGCGCCGCCATGATTCTTTACACGAGCGGCACCACGTCCGACCCCAAGGGTGTGGTCCCGACGCACCGGAACGTCGAGGCGCAGGTCGAGAGCCTCGTCGAGGCGTGGGGCTGGTCACCGGACGACCACATCCTCAATCATCTGCCGCTCCACCACGTACACGGCATCATTAACGCAATGTCGTGCGCCCTGTGGGTCGGGGCCACCTGCGAGCTTCTCCCCCGCTTCGACGCCGAGCGCATCTGGTCGCGTATCATCGACGGCGACCTCACCCTGTACATGGCCGTTCCGACGGTGTACAAGGCGCTCATCTCGGCATGGGAGTCCGGTACCCCCGACTGGCAGGCGGAGGCTTCGGCTGCGTGTTCCAGCCTGCGCCTGATGGTATCAGGCTCGGACGCCCTACCCGTGGACACGTTCGAGCGATGGGAGGAGATATCGGGACACCGCCTCCTCGAACGCTACGGCATGACCGAGATCGGCATGGCGCTGTCGAACCCGCTGCACGGCGATCGCATCCCCGGTCACGTTGGCGCTCCGCTGCCGGGCGTCGAGGTCAGACTGGCCGACCTCGATCTCGCGGCCTTCGAGGAGACAGGCGAGCGCCTCTACGGGAACAACGATGTCGGGCTGAACAGCCCCGGCGAGCTTCAGGTGAGAGGCCCCGGCGTCTTCCGGGAGTACTGGCGCAAGCCGCAGGCCACCCGCGAGGCCTTCACCGACGATGGCTGGTTCTATACCGGCGATATCGCGTCGGTGAACGAAGACGGTGTGTACCGCATCTGGGGCCGCGCCTCGCAGGACCTCATCATCTCCGGCGGGGAAAACGTCTCCGCCCTCGAAGTCCAGCGCGAGCTGCTCATGCACCCCGAGATCGACTCGTGCGCCGTCGTGGGGGTCAAGGACCCGTTCTGGGGCAACGCCGTCTCCGCCGCGGTCATCACGCGAAACGGGAGCGGTCTCGACAGGGACACCCTCCGCGAGTGGGCCAAGGGACAGCTGGCGCCCTACAAAGCGCCCCAGCGTGTGATTTTCGTAACGGAACTGCCCCGCAACGCCATGGGCAAGATCGTCAAGCCCAAAGTGCGAGATCTGTTCGAGGAAGCTTAGTCTGAACTTGCGAACATCAAAGAACCGACAACGAATCCCACACCAAGGGATAGAGAACCATGAGTGACACCGAAATTGACGAGGCCGAGATCGACCTTCGTCTTGCCATGCTCAAGCACTGGTACGGCGACCTGCTGACCGAAGAGCAGTGGGCCGAGGTCCGCGAGGGCGTGCGCGAGGAGCTGGTCGAGGTAGCCGACGCCCTCCGCACCGTCGAACTTGGATACGACGACGAGCCTTTTCCGCTCTTCGCGCCGTATCGGGGCGAGGACTAGCCAATGAACGCATCCGAGGTCGTCTACAAGCCCGTACGCCAACTCGCCGGACTCGTGCGCGAGCGAAAGGTCTCGCCTACAGAGCTGACCGAGCTGTTCCTCGAACGGCTGGATCGCATCGGTCCGCGCTACAACGCCCTCGTCACCCTCATGCCCGACCGCGCCATGGAGGAGGCCAAGCGCGCCGAACAGGAAATCGCCTCCGGCACGTATCGAGGCCCTCTGCACGGCATTCCCTATGGCCTCAAGGACCTCTTCGCGGCGGTCGGGGCTCCCACCTCGTGGGGCGCGACGCCGTTCAAGGACCAGGTCTTCGAACACGACTCGACCGTTGCGCGAAAGCTCAACGAGGCCGGAGCGGTGCTGCTTGGCAAGCTGGCGCTGGTCGAGATAGCGGGCGGCATCCGCTACAAGCAGCCCAACGCGACCTTCACCGGGCCGGGCATCAATCCATGGGGAGGAACGACGTGGGCGGGCGGATCATCCAGCGGTTCGGGCTCAGCCGTCAGCGCCGGGCTTGCTCCCTTCGCCATCGGTTCGGAGACGTGGGGTTCCATTATCATGCCCTCCTCCAACTGCGGCATTGCCGGTCTGCGTCCGACGTATGGCCGCGTGAGCCGGGCCGGTGGGATGCCCCTCTCGTGGACACTCGACAAGCCGGGCCCCATGTGCCTGACCGCAGACGACTGCGGCCTAGTGGTCGAAGCAATAGCCGGCCCCGACCCAAACGACCTGGCCGCCACCGACCGTCCCTTCTCATATTCGCGTGCACCTAGCGACCGCCGCTTCAAGCTCGGAATACCCGTCGGAGCTACGGACGACGTCGAACCCACAGTTAAAGAGAACTTCGAGGCCGCTCTGTCCGCGCTGGGATCAATCGCGGACTTCGAGGAAGTCGAACTGCCGGACTATCCCTACGGGGCAGTGATAACCGCCATCTTCATGGGCGAGTCGGCGACGATATATTCCGAGTTCACCAGGAGCGGCAGGTCGTCGGAGCTCACCGCGCCTGAAGACCGCTACGGCATCTACGCCCGGAGCGCGACCCTCGCAACCGATTACCTTCGCGCCATGCGCATCCGCAAACTGATCGCCCGTGATGTGGACGCAATCATGTCACGCTACGATGCTCTCGTAGGCCCCGGCCGCCCCGGCGTCGCCACTCCCCTCGATCTCGACCGCGTGAAGAGCTTCAAGGAGCGGTCCAGCGACGTCATGGGTGCGCTCGGCAACTGCATAGGCCTCCCCTCCGTCACCGTGCCGTCCGGCTTCTCGGAGGACGACCTGCCCACATCCATCCAGTTCATGGGCAGGCCCTACGACGAGAACGTGATCCTCTCCGTCGCAGCCGCATACCAGTCGATGACAACGTGGCACGAGCGCCATCCACCCGACCCTGAGCCGATTTCCTAGGAGTCCAATGTCTCAGCCCATCACGCCCGACCACATCTTCGAGTTTCCATCCGTGTCGCAGCCGCATCTGTCAGCCGACGGCTCGACACTGGCATTCGTCAAGACCACGATTGACCGCTTGACGATGGAGAGGGACTCGCGCATCGTAGTTACCAACCACCCCATCGACCGGCTATCCGCCCTGACAGGCCCGTCCGACACCGCGCCGGTAATCGACGGCGAAAAAATGCTGTTCCTCCGTCCCGACGAACGCGACAACAAGCAGGTCTGGACGATCCCCCTCGACGGAGGAGAGCCTCAGCAGATTACCGACCTGGCCGGCGGCGTGGAGGAGTTCGCCCTCTCTTCAAACGGCGACCGCATCGCCGCCGTCTCATCCGTCGATCCCGACGCGGCCGATGATGCGGAGTCCGGCCTGCCGCGTGTCCGTATCGTGCGTCGCGTTCGCTACCGGCACGATTACACGGGATTCACCGGCGACGCCTTTCGGCAAATGTTCTTGGTGGATGCCGTAACGGGGGATGCTCGCCAGATCACGGACGGCGAGGGGGACAACTGGTCACCCGTATGGTCGCCCGACGGCGCGTCGCTCGCCTTCATCTCCGACGACATCGAGGGACGGGATTTCACCACCAATACGCAGGTCAAAGTCGTGTCCGTCCCCGACGGCGAGCCGGTCTCGTGGTCGGAAACTCTTCCCTACGTCTGGGCGGTCGCGTGGTCGCCGGACGGCGAGTCGCTCGCGGCCATCGGGTGCCACGACCCCGACATGTGGGACCCACGTTCCGCATGGCTCTACATACTCGATGGTCAAGGCGGCGCTAGGCGAATCACGGACGGACTCTACACTCCCGTGCCTGAGTGCGGACCATCCTGGACTGCCGAACGCGGAATCACATTCGTCGGCGCTCATCGCGGCGAGTATTACGTCTGTTCCATCCGTCCCGACGGCAGCGACTTCAGATGCATCACGAGCGGCGGGGCACTCTTCGAGAGCGCCTCTTTCGACGGGAGCACGTCCCAAGCGGTCGTCATCGCCGAGTCGCCCACATCACCGGGAGAAGTGACACACTTTGATCTGGACTCCGGCGAATCGCAAGCGATCACGACCTACTCCGCCGACTACATCGCGAGTCACCCGCCCGCCAGCATGGAGAAGTTTTCGATCACTCGCAGCGACTTCGAGATCGAGTCACGCGTGCTCCTCCCTCCCGACTTCGACGAAGCGAAAAAATACCCGATGGTGCTGGACATCCACGGCGGGCCGAACGGCCGATTCACCGACAACTTCGACCCGGTGCACCAGGTTCTCGCGACGAACGGGTACATCGTCCTGTCCGTCAATCCGCGCGGCTCATCGACCTACAGCCCGGAGTTCACCAAGGCCGTCCTCAGCGACTGGGGTGGCGAGGACTACCTCGACATCCTCGAGTCGGTGGACGAGATGTCAGCACGGCCATACGTCGACGAGGACCGCATGGCCGTTCACGGCTTCAGCTACGGCGGTTTCATGAGCGGCTGGATAGTCGGGCACGACCACCGCTTCAAGGCCGCCATCGTCGGCGCGATGTGCGCGAACCTCCACAGCATGTACGGCACGTCCGACATCGGCACCAGCTTTGGGGAAATCAACTGGGGAGGGCCGTACACCGGCGCACGGGACAAGTTTCTCCACCACTCGCCAATCACCTACGCAGCCAACGTGCAGACCCCCGTCCTGTTGCTGCACGGCGAGGACGACCTACGCTGCCCGATCGAGCAGAGCGAGCAGTACTTCGTCGCGCTCAAACGTCTCGGCAAGACGGTGGAGTTCGTCAGGTTCCCTGACTCGACCCACCGCTTCCGCAAGATGGGCCACCCAAGCATGATAGTCGAGTACTACCGCCTCATGCTTGACTGGCTCGAACGGCACATCGGCGTCGGTACCGCGTGACCCGAAATACCTTGGCTCTCGCCAATCACGTATAATCCATTATGGATTATCCCGTTGGATTCGTAGTACCTTCATGCCGCTCATAACCGCTTCCGACCTTTCGGTCAGCTTTGCCGAGCTCGACGTGTTCGAGGGAATTTCCCTTGAAGTAAGCGAACGCGCGCGCGTAGGCATCGTAGGACCGAACGGACAGGGCAAGACGACACTGTTGGAAACACTGGTCGGCGACATGGCTCCCCGGTCAGGCTCTGTCCGACGCAACCGCGGACTCAGCATCGGCTACGTGCCGCAGACGACACGCAACATGGACGCCCAGACGCTGGGAGAAGAGGTGATGAAGGCCTTCGCCGAGATCACGCGCATCGAGGCCGAGATCGCACTCAGCGCAGCCGCCATCGAGAGGGCCGACGAAGTAGGTAGAAGGGACGCCGAGCGCAGGTACTCCGACATGCTCGAGGCCTACGAGGCTGCGGGCGGGTACGACTATGAGAATCGCTTGGAGCGGGTCATCGCCGGCGTCGGGCTGAAGATGGAAACGCTCGACGTGCCCGTAGACGAGGCGAGCGGCGGCCAGCGCACCCGCGCTTCCCTCGCCAAGGCGCTGCTGACCGACCCGCACCTACTCATCCTCGACGAGCCGACAAACTACCTCGACTTCGACGGACTGAGTTGGTTGGAGGGATTTCTTCGCCGGACATCACACGCCTTCGTCGTCGTATCGCACGACCGCTACTTCCTCGATCAGGTCGCGACCGAGATTTGGGAGATCAATCACGGCAAGCTCACCGCGTACAAGGGAAACTACAGCAAGTACCGCCACCTCAAGGCCGAGCGCGAGCGACGGCAGCAGACTGAGTACGTGCGTCAGCAGCAGTTCATCACGAAGCAGGAAGACTTCATTGAGCGCTACCGCGCGGGCCAGCGTTCACGCGAGGCCCTCGGAAGGGAAAAGCGACTCAACCGGATGGAGCGCATCGAAGCCGTCAAAAGCGACAAGACCATTAGCCTCGGAACGGCGAGCGCGACGCGCACTGGTCGAGTCGTCCTTACGACGCAGTCCCTCGAAGTCGGCTTTCACGAGCATGGCAGGCCGGTCAAGCTATTGGATATCGAAGACATTGCCCTCGAACGGAGCTCTCGGACGGCCATCATCGGGCCGAACGGCATCGGCAAGACGACCTTCCTCCATACCGTCCTTGGCTACGAGCCCTCTCTTGCGGGTAGCGCGTCTCTCGGTCACAACGTCAGGACTGGGTTCCAGCGACAGGGCACCTACGACCTGCCGGAGCATCGCTCTGTGCTCGACGCGATCATCGACGTGAAGAACCTCACACCCCATGACGCCCGCACCTACCTCGGCAGGTTCCTCTTTAGCGGCGACGACGTATACAAGACCGTCTCTGTGCTGAGCGGCGGAGAACGCACCCGGCTTGCCCTAGCCCGACTGCTCCTTGAGGAACCGAACTTCCTCGTCCTCGACGAGCCGACCACCCACCTCGACATCTCCAGCCGCGAGGCCCTGGAACAGGTGCTTCTGCAGTACGAAGGCGCGCTCCTGTTCGTCTCCCACGACCGCGCGCTCATCTCGCTGCTTGCCACGCGGCTCCTCATCGTCGAGGATGGGAGGATGGGCCTGTTCAACGGCACGTTCGAAGAGTGGGCCAAGACACGAGAAGAGTCGGCGGTCAGGGTCGTCGTCCGCCCCAAGAAGAAGGGCCGGTCAAAGGGGTCGCCTGCTCGGAGAACCACACCTGCGTCTTCTCAGCCTGCGCCTATCGACTACGAGGAGATCATTGCCGACCTCGAAGGCCGTCTCGCCCGAATCGAATCGCGACTCCAAGGCGCGACACAGCGCCAGGACGTGGAGGCGATAGCCAAGCTCGGTAAGGAGTACAATAGGGTACAGGGCGAGCTTGAGACCACCTGGGAGAAGTGGTCCAGTTAAGGCTCGGCCACGTCAGACCCTCATCGAGGAGGCGCGCCATGCCCTATAGCTCCTGGTTCCAGTGCATCGACCCCGAATGCCCCGAGCGGATGGCCCTTACCGAGATCGTCTACACCTGTCCGAGCTGCGACGACCTCCTCATGGTCGCCCACGATGTCGATGCCCTGAAGAATCGCAGCGGCGCGGCGTGGATGAGGCTCTTCGACGACCGGTACATGACCACGCAGTTCCCCTACGGCAGCGGCGTCTGGGGCAAGAAGGAGTGGGTATACCCGCAGATCGACGACGCGAACATCGTCTCCACTTACGAGGGCGGATCAAACCTGTTCCAAGCCATCCGCTTCGGTGAGATGATCGGCGTCGAGGACCTCTGGATCAAGCAGTCAGGCAACAGTCACACAGGCTCGTTCAAGGACCTCGGCATGACGGTGCTCGTCTCCGCCGTTCAGCAGATGATCCACGAGGGCGCGGACATCCGCGCCGTGATTTGCGCCTCCACCGGCGACACGTCTGCAGCAGTCGCCGCCTACTGCGCCACGGCCGGCATCCCGTCAGTCGTACTCCTCCCGAAAGACAAGGTCACCACGTCGCAGCTCGTCCAGCCGCTCGCCAATAACGCCCTGACGCTCGCCCTCGACACCGACTTCGACGGCTGTATGGAAGTCGTCAAACTCCTGAGCGAGGATAAGCGCTTCTATCTCGCCAACTCGATCAACCCCCTCCGCATCGAGGGGCAGAAGACCATCAGCATCGAGATCGTCCAGCAGGACGACTGGCAGACGCCCGACTGGGTGATTGTCCCCAGCGGCAATCTCGGCAACATAACGGCCATCGGCCTCGGCTTCCAGATGATGCATGAGCTTGGCCTCATCAACAAGCTGCCCCGTCTCGTCGCCGCGCAGGCTGCCGCGGCCGCGCCCCTCTACGACAGCTACAAGACGGGCTTCAAGGAATACAGCCCTGTTCACGCCCATGGGACCCAGGCGACGGCAATCCAAATAGGAAACCCCGTCAGCGCCCCTCGCGCCATCCCCATCCTCCAGGAGTTCGACGGCGTCGTCGAGCAGGCGACCGAGGACGAGCTTTCCCAGGCGGCCGCTCTCGCCGACAGCACCGGACTCTTCGCCTGTCCCCAGACCGGCGTCGCCCTCGCGGCCCTCATGAAGCTCGCCGAACGGAGCGTCATTTCCCCCGAAGAGCGGGTAGTCGTCATCTCAACCGCCAACGGCCTGAAGTTCCCCGACTTCAAGACGGGCTACCACAGCGAGACGCTCCCCGAAGTGACCGCCAAGCTCGCCAACAAGCCCGTCGAGCTCCCCGGCGACTACCACGCCGTCGCGGAGGCCATCACCAAGCACGCGGGGTAAACTGTTCGCCGTAGGCGGCCAGCTCACACCCCGTACCGCGCCCGTGCGGCGTTGTACTCTTCCGGCGTGTTCAGATCTAGTCGGACTATCGGATCGTCGAACATCACCTCGTTCACCTCGCCGCGATGAACGTCGAACACCTCCCGGACTCCCTGCCCCTCGTCCGTGATCGACTCCAACTCGCCCCGTAGAGTGGCCGAGAACACAAGAGGGTGTCCCCCGCGCCCTTCGTGCCTCGGCGACGTGATTAGCGCACCCTTCTCAATATGCGACTCGATGACCCTCTTCACCACCCACGAGGGGCGAGGCTGATCGACTGCCAGCAGTACGAGATCGGTCGCGTCCGGGTCGGCGGACAGGATACCACGCAGAACGGAGGTCGTCTTGCCGTGCCGATAGTCCGCATTCATCACGGAACGAACGTAATCTGCCGAAACGTGACACTCTACCCGCTCGCTCTCGTGCCCGAGTACGACGACGACCTCATGCGCGCCGGCATCGAGCAGGCTGTCGATTTGGAAACGGACGAGCGGGACGCCGTCCCATTCCAACAAGGGCTTCGACCGTCCCATGCGAGTCGACTCGCCCGCGGCGGTCAGGATTGCCGAGATGCGTCGCTGCACGCTCAGTCCGCGGATGCGACCGGCTCCAGCGCCGCCTCTTGCTCAGCCTCGATCTTGCCGATGATGCGGTCGAGGTGTTTCTGTTCGAGTTTCATGGGCTGACCCGTCCCGCCGAGGCGGAACATCAGGATCTCTGACATTACGCTGACGGCGATCTCCTCCGGCGTGCGGGCGCCGACATCGAGACCGATCGGAGCGCGGAGGTCCCGCACACGATCGAGAGGCATCCCACTACGCAGCAAATCCTCGTAGATCAGAATCGTCTTACGCTTGCTGCCCAGAAGCCCGACATACCGGGCGTTCGTCGCGGCTGCGGCGTCCAGCGCCACGTTGTCATATCTGTGTCCCCGCGTGGCGATGACGATGAACGTGTTAGCATTCACCGGAAGCTCCGGTATGGCGTCCTCCGGCTTCTTTGGGATGATGATGTCGGCCTCCGGGAACCGCTCGGCGTTGGCGAACTCCTCCCGGTCGTCCGTGATGAACAGCCTGAAGCCGAGCGTCTTCGCCAACGGCGCGATGGACTTCGATACGTGCCCGCCTCCGCAGAGAACGAGCTGCGGCGGAGTCGTGTACGCCTCGATGAAATACTGCGCACCGTCGCGGGTCTTCACATGCTTGTTCCTGCCCATCGCCATCAGGTCGAGGGCGTTCTTGATCGCGTCGGCATCGAGAGCCGAGTCTCCCAGCGTTCCCTCCGTCGTCCCATTCTCGCGGATGAACAGCTTCGCGCCGGTCTCCATCCCGCTGAACTCTCCAGGATTTATCAGTGTCGCCAGAGCCACGCTCGGCCCGCCGGAGTACGCCGCATCGATCTCTTGCGCAAACATGAGGTACTCGTCCGCCGAGTAAATGGGGTCGATGACAAAGTACATCGTGCCGCCGCACACTAGCCCGTCCTGCGCGGCGAGGTCTTCGTTCAGCTCGTAGTCACGGTACTGGCTGGCGCCGCCTCGCTTCAGAAGCTGGCTGGCTGCGAACCAGATGTCTCCCTCGACGCACCCTCCGCCGAGTGTGCCCACGCCGCTCCCGTCGTTCCGCACGAGCAGCTTCGCGCCCGGCTTCTGCGGCGTCGAACCCTTGGTGTGGACGACCGTCGCCACCACCATCGGGTTGCCCTTCTCCAACTCGTTTACGGCTTCGTGAAAGACCTCTTGCATAACAGCCCCTCCCGCGAACGAAGGTGTGCGTCTAGCTTAGCAAGTGGCGCACTCTGTTTCAATTGAAAACGGGACGCCTACTCCTTCGACAACCGCCGCTTCAGCATGTCCTCGTAGGACTCCTCGGCGTGCTCGATGGCCGACTCGGGGACCGGAAGGCGCGACAAAAGCTCCGCCCGCTCTCGCACGAACCCCTCGGCATAGGGTATCTGCTGGAAGAAACCGAGATTGCCGAGCGTCAGCAGCATGCGCTGGCGGGAGCTCTCCGGTGTGTGTCCCTGGCTCACGTAGATGGCCTCGGCCTCCACGCGCTTTTCGAACCAGTCGCTGATGTCGATGATGAAGTCGAGCTGGCTGCGCTCGAAATAGACGCCTGGGTAGTACGTGACCGGAATCCGATGCGGGGCCAGTGTCATCCCATGCGTGGCGTTCCCCGCGCGTCCGCGCGCTTCGAGACTCGCGTATGCCGTCTCCAAGTGGTCGTCGAACCCGCCCGACGGGTACTCGCTTCCCTGCGAGAGGTACGGGCTTTGAGTAATCATCACGTGCGGGCGTACTTGCTGAATGATATCCTGCAGCGCTTGGATAGCCCCCGGCGACGTGCTGAGACGGAAAGGCTCTGGGAACCCCAGCATCCGCACGTCGCTGATGCCGAATACCGCGCACGCCCTCTTGAGCTCATCGACCTTCTGGTCGACGTACTGCTCAGGCGTCTCGCTCATCACAACGGGGTCTCGCTCTTCGGGAGGCTTGCGCAACTCGTCGGCAAGACGCTCGTTATGAATGTTGACGCCAGCCGAGACGCTGACCACGGTGACCTCGTCGCCCTGAGACGCATGGATGCCGAGGGTCCCCGCATAGTGGGTGAAGTCATGGGGATGAGCGTTGACACTGAGAATGCGGAGCTTCGACTGAGCCATGAATTCTCCTCTATAGAAACAGTGAGTGGGACGGTACTATACTATACCTACGTACACATGACGACACGGCGAAATCCCCTACGAATTGCGTTCGCGCTTCCGCTCCTTGCGCTGGCCGTTCTTGCCTGCTCTTCGGGTGAAGAACCCGAAGGACCGCTGGCGACGCCTACTCCAACTGTCGTCCCGACGGTTGGAGTTGCGAATCCATCGGAGGCCGTCGATCCGAACGCACCGCAGATCATCTATACCGGTATAGGCTTTGTCCCCAAGCGTCTTGATATCGAGCCGGGCACTCAAGTCCGATTCGTCAATGCCTCCGATCAGCCGTTATGGCCCGCCTCCAATATACACCCCACTCACGCGATTCTCCCGGAACTCGACGCGAAGGGGGCGGTTCCACCCGGCGAGACTTGGGCCTTCACCTTCAAGACGAGGGGATTCTGGCGCTTCCACAACCACCTCGCGCCGGAAGTAGGTGGACTGGTTGTGGCGCTGGGTGAGGGCGGCCCCACCCCCGTACCACTCGTCCTGGAGGTCCCCGACCGCGAGTTCGAGACGCCGAATGAAATCTCGGTGGATGACTACGTGGGTCTGATCGAGGACGACGTGCTCTTGGCAAGATTCGTCAAGAGGTACGGACCGGAGCATACCGTCAGGCTCCTGAAGGAGAGCGAGAGCTACATCGAGGTGGACTGCCACCAGAGGGCGCACGATCTCGGACGGACGGCATACGAGGAGTTCGGCGCCGCCGCCTTCGCCCTGTCAGGCCATGAGTGCCAGGCGGGATCGTTCCACGGCGCGACCGAGGCACTCTTCGCCTCCCGCGGAACCGCAAACCTCGAACAGGACGTCGCCACCATCTGCGCCGTTGCAGATAACCCTTTCTTCCGTCACCAGTGCATCCATGGCGTCGGGCATGGCCTCATGGCGTGGACGACCTATGAGCTCCACGACGCCCTGCCTCTCTGTGATCGTATGCCCACGGAGATGGACAAGGGCTCATGCTATTCCGGGGTGTTCATGGAGAACATCGTTGGAGGCCTCACGGGACTCATGGGCCATGTGACGAATTACCTCAAAAAAGACGACCCTCACTTCCCGTGCGACATCGTCGACGAGCAGTATCAGGTGCCGTGCTACTTTTACCAGACCTCCCACATGATTAATGTTTTCGACCGTGACTTCTCGAAAGTCGCTCAAGCCTGCGCCGAAACTCCTCCGGCAGCCCACCAGAACTGCTTCCAGAGCTACGGGCGAGATGTCGGCAATGTAACGCGACAAGACCCGGCAACCGCCATCCTGTACTGCAGCTACGCCCCGGCCGGACAGAATAGGGTCTACTGCATCGAGGGCGCCGCTCAGGATCGCTTCTGGGAGAAATCAGGCGCCGATGACGCCCTGGCAATGTGCGCCATGGTCGAGAACGAGGGGGAGAAGGACGCCTGCTACTGGACCATCATCGTGCGAGCCCGCGACGTCTTCACCACCAAACAAGAATTCGACAACTTCTGCGCCCGGATCGACCCCCAATGGCGCAAGTGGTGCGCGACCGCTGAGGCGCAGTTGTCTTCATAGGCGTGATCGGCGACATCAAAGCAGCCGATTGCTTCAGCAACGAGAATAAATGCACCGTGAACGCCTCGCGGGGTGATGTCGGAAAGTGACTGCCTTCGTCGACCTTACAACAGTCGCGACGAGAGTGTCCTCAGCCCTGGTCTCACGCGTGCAGCGTCGAGTCAGGGCGAGAGGCGGTCGATGTTGATAGCCTGATTGGCGCGGGTGGCGCGGATGCGGAGCGCCTCGCCGATTATGAGCAGATCGAAGGTGAGCCAGTCGACACCGATGATCTCATTGTTGACGAGGATGTAGTGATTGCCGCGCGTGTCGGTGCCTTTGTCGGCGAGAATTCCTTCGATTCGCTTATATGGAGGGAGCGCGTCGACCATCGACGCCCCCCACCTTCGAAAGAATTTTCCTGCCCGGTATAGCGATCCGTATAGAAACTTCGCGACAACCATTCTGCACGCAGTCGCAACATCGCCCCTTCGTGAGATTGGGCAACAGCCGAGAGGCCGTGCGACTTATGGTAGTGAATCGCGCCTACTGGATTCAATCCGCTGAAGGTCGTCGTTTCGCCGAAGACGGTCTAGTGGTTCAACATCCTAGTGTTGAAGGGTAGCGAGGCTATGACTCGATAGGGGCGGGTTTGAAACCCACCCTGTCGTTGTACAACCCAATTCCGACCCCAACCTTACCCGTCATTCCTCTGAAAATAACCCCCGGCAAACCTGTCGTAGGGGCAACCCTTGTGGTTGCCCGTCCTCCGCTCGGCACCCATTTTCATGATTGGTGGTGTCGGTGACAACCGACATGAACGATTGCTACGAAAATACCCCCGGCAAACCACTCGTAGGGGCGATTCGCGAATCGCCCGTCTCCGCTCCGTGCACATTTTCATTCCAGGTGGTGAGAGTGGGAACCCTCATGAAATATTCCAAGATGAATGCCTATCCCATACCCCAATTTGACACACGAGAACGCATGTACGATACTGC
>VXLM01000054.1 GCA_009841605.1 Dehalococcoidia bacterium | reverse complement strand
GAGTATGCGTCGCCTCCCCAGCCCTGTGCGGCGATGGATGCCGCCTGCGGCGAGAAGTCGGTCTCCAGCCATGCCATGATGAAAAGCTCGCCAAGTGTGCCCGTCCGAACGTGCTCCCACTCGTCCCCAAGGACCAAACCGAGGTCGGGCATCTTTACGTCAACGGGCATCTCACCCGCCGCATACTTCTCCAGGTGGAGCACCTGTTCCGTCGATACGGGGGGCATTTCCATGGCCCGGTTGATTAGCGACCAGTTGCCCGACGTTTGAAACAGCTGCACCGCGAAGTTGAGGCCCTCCACGAAGGGGAACGCGAAGGTGCGAATGGCGATGTAGGGCGCCATGTTCAGGGCCTCACGAAACGCCTCATTCGGTTCGAGAATGGACGCCTCTTGCTCTTCAGGGGTGAAGTGCTCGCTCGTGTAAACGAACTCGCCAATGGCCGAGTCCCCTTCGAGTATCGCTTGAAGCGCCAGCCTGGCGTCGTCGTTGCCCTCGGTTGCTTCGTACTTCGATCTGATGTCGAAATTGACGGCCTGGAGGTGGTTCACGTACTCGTTGACGTACGTGCGCTCGTGGGAGAGTGTGAGCTCGTCTGAGTCCAGTACGACGTACTGCCTCTCATTCTCTAGGTCGAACCAGCCAAGCGTGCCCTCCGTGCTGAACGTCAAGAGAACGTCGAAGAGGTTCACGCCAGGTCTCATCAGTCCGAGCGTCTCGTAGAGCAGTTGGTCACCCTCGATCTTGTCCCTGCGCCCTTCGTATACCTCGGAAATAAGCTCTCGGAACTCGTCCGAGGTCACCATTTCCCGTTCCAGTACGGTCTCCAACGGGGCCACCAAGGTCAGTCCCCGGATCAGGTTCGTGCGGACACCCGCCCTCGCCAGCTTCCTAGCCGCTATGTTGTCGACATTTGGCTCGTCAAGCGGGACGGGCACGGTCGGCAGAATCGGGTTCTCCGAGGCGGAGGAGGGAGTAGGCGTAGACGCCGATCTCGTAGGTTCAGGGGTGGGGGTTGGTTCGGGCGTCGGAGACGCGGCCTGCGTGGGCGCGGGTTCGGCGGTAGCAGTCGGTTCGCTGTCGGTGGCATCTCCACCGCATGCTGCCAGAACCAACACCGCCAATAGGAAGACCCACCACAGACTCTTCATAAGGTCAAGTATCGACGGCGCTAGCTACGGGTGTCAAGCGAGCACCCAATAGGTCACTTGATGGTCGCCAGGTCGAGCGGCGCGTTCGTCTCCGACGACCTATACACCCCCAAGGCCGCCTGAAGCACCTTGCGGGCAAAGTCGAAATCCATCGCCGGCTGCTCGCCAGAGATGATGCCGTCGATGAAGTCCCTGGCCGCGCCGTTGAAGCCCTCGATCCAGTCCATGGGCACGTCGAAGCCGGTCGATTCGCTGCCCCGGTGCAGGACCACCGGGGGCATGTCCAGCATCTCGCCGGTACATCGCGTCACCCAGATGACGCCCTTTGGGCCAACGATCTCGAAAAACTCGTCCATCGGGTAGTACCTGCTGCGGAGCGGCATCTCGTCCGCCAAAGCGTAGTCGATGACTCCGAGACAGTTCTTGTCCTTGAAACGCCACATCGTGGAACACGGCGCCTCGATGGTGAAGTCGTCCGTCTTGGTGACGATGCCGTAGACGCTCTCGAAGTCGCCTACCCAGTACATCGCCGTCGCGTACTTGTGGACTCCGTCGTCATACAGCTTGCCTCCGGGATTCCGAGCGGCGTCGCTCCGCCACTCCACGGCCCCATCGGCGAGGTTATAGTCGTTCACGGTAAGCTCGTAGCTGCCGATCACCGTGCGAATCCTCACCATGTTGGGATCGCCGATGGCCCCGGAGTCGAGCAGTTCCTTCGCCTTGACGATGGGCGGGTAATACAGGAAATTCTCGGATATGCGGAACAGCGTCTTCGCCCGTGCAACGGCGGCGCCTATCCTATCCGCCTCAGGGATGGAGACGGCGATGGGCTTCTGGCACGATACGTGCTTGCCCGCCTCCAGCCCCGTGATGATCTGGTCGGCGTGAAGGTGCGTCGGCGTCAGAAGCTCAACGGCATCGACGTTTGGATCGGCCAGCACCTCTTCATAGTCGGTGTAGATGGCCGGCGAAATCCTCCATTCCAGAGCGGCCTCTTCCGCGCGCTCCCGGATGGGGTCGCAAAGAGCGACGATCTCGCACCTGTCGTCTTGGAGGTACCCCGGCACGTTCAGTCGTGAGATCGTCCCACACCCAACAACAGCCAATCGTACGCGGTCCACGTCTGCTCCTTACTCCTTCATCGATAACTCGCCGAGCCAGCGGACCCGCGAGGACCTGTATCCTACCGAATCGACGAATCGCTTGTCCGCCGTCCAAAGGTCGCACTGCTCGGTTTCGGCCAGTGCGAGGTAGAGGGGGTCGTACGTCGCGCCCACATCGATGGCTTGCGCTATCGACAGCGCGTCCGTGTAGAGACCGGCAGGCTCGTGAATGGATACGGCGTCAGTGATCGCATCCAGCGCCTCAATCGCAGTGCCGAGACCGAGTTCTCCGCGCCGGATCTTCTGGTGCAACACGTTCGTGACTTCCGGTCGAAAGATCGGTGGTGCGATAAGCAACTCGGCCCGCTCCGTCCAGTCACGGTAGAGGGATACCGCCTCCGCGCTGTCGAGTTCCTCTGCGACCCATTTCACCGCGATGTTGGCGTCGACGACGACGGTCACCTGCCGTCTCCGTCTTCGGAATGGATAGCGCCCGCCGACCGCGCGTCTAATTCGCTGCTGCGTGACTCTCTCTCCGCACGGAGTATCTCAGTGCTGTCGCTGCCAACGCCAGCCCTCCCACCAGTACGGATGGCGGTCATCCTGTCCAGTTTGTCCGCGGTCGCAACCCCTACGAGGGTGGCCGCGCTGTTCATGTCCATGACGGTCTCTCCATGGAAGCGGCTGTCGAGGTCGTCGACGTTAACTAGGGTTATCCTGTCATCGCGCGGATCGTCGGCGGAGCGTACGGCCCCGCTCTTGACGAGCCGGTGTATCTTCGTGCGGCTGACCCTATAGGCAACGGCCGCCTCTTTTATGGATAGGTATTTCTTGGGATTGACTTCCATCCTGCCACTCCCTACTCATTCTATACTATTCGTTCGATATATTCAATGTGTGCGATGTGTACGTTATATCCGCATGTCGAATTCAATACTCGAGGATATCGAATCCCCATTCGAGCGGCTTTTCCACCATCCGGCGTATTCGCGGCCTGTCGCTTTCCACGTAGCTCCGGGTCGGGCGGAGCGACCATGTACTATTGCCGTAGAAGGCCATTATCTGATTCAAGTGCCGCTCCGTCTTCGGGTTCTCCACGAAGCTCACGCATATCTGGTGCCTGCCGACTCCTCCGCCAAATGCCCCGTGTATGGTCCCCTCCGTGAATATCAGGACGTCCCCCGGTTCCGTCTCCAGCGCTACCGAGGGGATCTCGTCCGGCCGCATCCCGAACACCAGGCCGTCCGGGTCATATTTCCCTTCACGGAGCACCGAAAGATGGTCGGGGTCATGCCGCCGGTTCGACGCCGGAATCACGCGGAGGCACCCGTCCTCCTTCGTCAGCGGGTCGAGGTATATCGCCACCTTCACCCATCCCAGGTCATCATCGTGTACGTCGTCCCCATGCCATTGGGTATCCCCGACGCGCAGATGTCCCTCCGTCCCGTCCAGCCAGAAGTCCGGCCCCAGCAGCGACTCCGGTATCTGGTGAATCCGCTCGTCGTCGATCAGGTCCCGCATGGCAGGGTGACGCTCCATCCAAGGCTGGACGGACTGGTTCTCATCGGCCTGGTACTCGTCTGCCCCGCGAAGGTCACGCATGACGCTCAGCGACGCCGCGCGAAGCTCGTCCATCTCGTCTTGGGACAGCAGTCCACGAAGCACGAGGAACCCCAACGCCTCGTAGTGGTCGATCTGGTCCTGCGTCAGCACGTTGGGCCTCCTAAGCTAGCGAGTGACTGATGGGCCGCGGAATCCGTTGGTGGTGATCCCTTCGACAGGCTCAGGGTGAACGAATTTCCTGTTTTGACACTCACTAGGTAAGTTCCGACTCACGACGTACTGGGCCGCTCGATGGCCCGTATCCGTTCCTTCAGCGGCGGGTGAGTGTAGTTCAGGAATACGTAGAAGGGGTGAGGCCCCAGGTTCGACAGGTTGTCCTGCGAGAGCTTCTTCAGGCTGCCGGACAGATCGTTGGGCCGGCCATACGTCTCGACCGACCAGCGGTCCGCCTCGTACTCATGCCTGCGGGACACGTACTGCATTGCCATCGACAGAACGATGTCGACCGGCGTATACAGCAGGCCGAAGAACAGCAGCCCCGCGTACTTCGACATCTCATCCATGAAGAAGGCATCGAACAGTCCCTCACTCCTCAGGAAGATGGAGAGCAGGAAGAAGACGATCAGCCCGTTGATAGCGTTCACGACCATGGACTGGATGATGTGCTTCTTCTTGTAGTGCCCGATCTCATGCGCAAGCACCGCCACAAGTTCGGTAACGGTGTGATTGTCCACGAGCGTGTCGAACAGGGCGATGCGCTTGTTCTTGCCGAATCCCGTGAAGAACGCGTTCGACTTGCTGGAACGCTTCGACCCGTCCATCACCATGATGTTGTTGACCGTGAAGTTCACCGATCTCGCGTAATCGAGAATCGAGTCCCGAAGTTCTCCCGGCTCCAATGGCGTGAACTTGTTGAACAGGGGCATGATCCACGTCGGCGCGATGAACTGGATCGCCAGCATCACTATGGTGATGGCCACCCACGCATAGAGCCATGCGAAGTCGCCTCCGTACTCGAAGAACGCCAGGACCGCCGCCAGCAGGGGAGCGCCCAGCACGATCGCCAGCCCCAGCGCCTTCACCCTGTCCATGACGAACGTGCCCCACGTCGTCTTGTTGAACCCGAATTGCGCCTCGATCACGAACGTCTTATAGATGCTGAAGGGCAGGTTAATCACTATGTAGGCAATCCCCAGCAGCCCTATGTACACGACGCCGCTCAGGATTACGTGGAATTCCCAGTCGCGCACGATCTGATCGAGCCAGTTGAAGCCGCCGAACAGCCAGAAGGTCAACAGCAGGGCCAGCTTGAACGTGCTGGTAATCAGGTCGAACCCGGTGTTGACCTTCGTGTACTCCTGCGACTTGGCGTACTTCTCAGGCTCGTACACGTCCTCCAGCCCCTCCGGCGCTTCGGGTCTGAGCGCAGACAGGTTCAAGAGGTTGGAAACGACACCAAGCAGGAACTCGACCAGCACGGCGACGAGGATGATGACGAAGAAGGCATTCATGACACCCTTACGGTATGCCGAATAACCCCAACGGTCAAGAGCGGAGACCATGCGTCTCCACTTTGCTATACAAACCTACGCCGTCCGAATGGCGTACAGCCTCGCGCGCCGCATCCTTGCCTGCAGACTCCTGCACACACATACACCGTCATACCCGCGAAGGCGAGTATCCATCGGGGTGGGGATGTCCGTCCCATCAACTCTAAAGAGCTGCACAGAAGAAATCGGCCTTGACATATACGGACATATGTTTTACTCTACTCGCACGACGGGTATACCGCCGCAATACAACACTCCCTGAAAAGTTACAAAATGTCCCGCAATGTCCCAGGAAGCAGCCCCTCACCAGTCTTGTCGCCAGGCGCATCTTGCTCCCGCCCTCGACGCAGTACGAAGTACCGTTCCCTTCCGATTACCCTGCGAACCCGCTGAAATACTACTGTCCGTTCACAGTATGACCGTGCTATAATTCCTATCTGTGCATTTTGTATAGAGTCCCATTGCGGCAGGAGATGACGTGGTAGCCCAGCGTGTCAGAGACTATGAAATGGTAATAATCCTCAGCCCCGAGGCGACCGAGGACGAGCTCACCGGCATCCTCGACCGGGTCGACGGTTGGATTACCGAGCGGGGCGGCGAGATCAAGGAGCGGGATATCTGGGGCCTCAAGCGCTTCGCCTATCCCATCAAGAAGTTCATGGAGGGCAACTACTCCCTCACGACCTTCAAAATTGACGTGGGCATGGCCCAGGACCTCGACAGGTACCTCAAGTCCTCCGAGGACATTCTGCGGGCGCTCGTCGTCAAGCTGTAGGGAGCAGGCCAACCATGACAATGAACAAAGTCCTCATAATCGGCAACGTCGGCGGTGACCCGGAGATGCGATACACCCCGAACGGGAACCCGGTCACCTCATTCTCCGTCGCCACCAACCGCAGGTATACAGCGGGTGGAGAGGAACGTGAGGAGACCCAGTGGTTCCGAGTTTCGGCATGGAACCGCCTCGCGGAGACCTGCAATCAGTACGTTACCAAGGGTATGAAGGTCTTCGTAGACGGAAGGCTTTCAACCCGCGAGTGGGTGGGTCAGGACGGACAGACCCGCACCAGCCTTGAGGTGACCGCCTTTGACATACAGTTCCTCAATAGGCCCGGTGAAGCCGGAGGAGGACAGGGCGGAGACGCGGGCGGCGGCGGATATGCCCCCGGTCCGCCCCCGGACGGCGCGGAAGACCTGCCCTGGTAGCCACACAACCGACCATTAGGACAAGACGAGGGAGACGACACACGTGACAACCGAGAATCCAACACCGAGCACTCCGCCGGGTCCGCCGCAGGACAGGCCTTCAGGCCCACGCCCGCCTCAGGACAGGCCCTCAGGTCCACCCCGCTCAGGCCCGCGCCCACCCTATCAGGGAGGACGACCGGGCGGCCCGCCGCGTCGGCCTCGGGGAAGGTTCTTCCCTCGCCGGCGCCGGATTTGCCCGTGCGCCGAGGGCCAGAAGATCGACTACAAGGACATCGACTTCCTCCGACGCTTCCTCACCGATCAGGCCAAGGTCGAGTCACGCCGCAAGACGGGCATGTGCGCCAAGTGCCAGAGGCCGCTCGCCCGCGCCATCAAGCGCGCGCGCTACCTCGCAATGCTCCCCTACACAAGGCACCACAAGGTCGGCAGCGCTCGCTCCTTCAGCTAGTGCGCATTCGTCGGGCGCTCCCATCGGACGCGCCCGGAATCGCCCGCGTCGATGTCGAAAGCTGGCGTTCGACCTATGTCGGATTGCTTCCCGACGACTTGCTCGCGTCGTACGACTACGGCGAGCGAGAACGAGCCCGGCGTATCGGCATTGCAGACGAGTCCACGATCACATTCGTCGCCGAGCACAAGACAGACGGCATTGTCGGGTTTCTGAGCGGCGGTCCTGCGCGCATGGACGATAAAATCTACGCCGGCGAGCTCTATGCGATCTACCTGTTGGAGCAGTACCAGCGGCAGGGTATCGGCCGGAGGCTCGTAGGCGAGTTGTGCGCATGGCTGCTTTCGCAAGGTCTCGCCTCCATGTACACATGGGTCCTCGATAAAAACCCGTCTCGATGCTTCTACGAGTCACTCGGCGGAACCGAACTCAAAAGTGAGACCATAACGCTCCGCGGCCAGAACGTCGTGGAAGTGGCGTACGGCTGGGACGATATCTCGCCCCTCGCCTCCACTACCACTCAATAAAAGGCCATTCCCAACCGTCATACCGGTGTAGAGCTTGCCGCGTACTCCGATACGGGGCCGGTATCCAGAGGGGTGAGTAGGGAATAGTTGGGAAAGTACCCCTAGAAGAGCGTATAGACGAACGGTCCCGCGCCCGTCGAGCCTCCAACGACGATCACGATCCCGAACGCCAGGAGCACGGCCACCATGGGGATAAGCCACCAGAGCTTGCGCTTCCAGAGGAAGACGATCAGCTCCCCCGCGATCCCCAGCTTTGCGACAGTCTCCCTGACAATGCGCATCGTGAGTTCGACCCTGCCTATCCCTTCTCGATGAGGAAGTCGCCCGCCACCAGCGCGTCGATGCCGCTCCTGTGAAAGGTGTCGAGCGCGTCTTCCGGCGAGGCCACGATGGGGTCGCCCCGAACGTTGAACGACGTGTTCAGCAAGACCGGCTCGCCCGTGGCCTCGCCGAACCTCCTGATAAGCTCATGGTATCGGGGGTTGGTCTCCTTGTATACGGTCTGCGGCCGCGCTGTGCCCATGTGATCGACGGCAGGGATGGCGTCGCGCTTGGTGTCCTCGATCGGCGCGACGACGAGCATGAACCGCTCCGGCATCCCTCGGGCCTCATTCGGCAGCCGAAAATACTCTGATGCGGCGTCGGCGAGCACTGAGGGCGCGAACGGGCGGAACGGCTCGCGGAATTTGACCTTGCCGTTGACGATGTCCTTCATATCAGGCCGTCGCGGATCGGCAAGGATGCTCCGATTGCCGAGCGCGCGAGGCCCCCACTCGAAACGCCCCTGGAACCATCCGACGACATCACCATCAACAACGCGGTCGACCGTCGCGTCGATCAGCGAGTTCTCGTCGTCGAACTGTGTCCACCGATACCCCGTTTTCTCGACTGCGTTCCTAATGGCGTTGTGGCCGTACTCCTTGCCCCAGTAGGCGTGGTCCATGACGAATCGCTCACTGTTGCCGAGCGCGCAGTGCCAGGTGTAGAGCGCACCGCCCAGTGAGCCGCCCCCGTCGCCCGCGGACGGCTGGACGTATACCTCCTCGAACGGCGTTTCATTGAGAATGCGCCCGTTTGCCACCGCGTTCAGGGCCACGCCTCCCGCCATGCACAGCTTGGTCAGGCCGGTCTCCCTGTGGGCCTCGACCGCCAGATTCAGCACCAGCTCTTCCGTCACGCGCTGGATGCTCGCGGCAATGTCGGCGTAGTGCTGGTTGTACCGCAGCAGCTCTTGATGGTTGCCGGGCTTCTCCCCATAGTACGAGGGCCAGCCGGTGTCCCCGGTGAAGAAGGGAACGTTGGGATCGCGCGGCTCGCCGAACAGCTTCTCGAACCTCGATGTGAACGAGCGGTGCGTGCTGTGGTGGAATGAGTAGTAGCGGTGATCGGTCCACACCGAGCCGTCATCGTGCTGCTCCACGATATCCCATATGCGGTCGGCGTATCGGGGAGTCCCATAGGGGGCCATCCCCATGACCTTGTATTCTCCTTCGTTCACCTCGAAGCCGAGAAACGCCGTGAACGCGCTGTACAGCAGTCCCAGGGAATGGGGAAACCGCATCTCACGCTTGACGGACAGAGAGTGCCCTTCGCCTATGCCGATAGTGGTGGTTGCCCACTCGCCCACGCCGTCGAATGTCAGTGTTGCCGCCCTGTCGAACGGAGAGCAGAAATATGCGCTGGCCGCATGTGACAAATGATGGTCGGAGAACAGGATGCGTTGCTTGTCGATGCCCAGTTCACTCTCTATGCGGCTCCTGATCCATAGCTTGTCGAAGAGCCACGACCTCATGCCGTGTACGAACTGCATGTAGGTCCTTGGAAAGCCCGACACCGCCGTCAACAGCAGCCGCTCGAACTTCACGAACGGCTTCTCGAAGAACACCACGTAATCAAGGTCGGGGCCTTTCAGCCCGCCCTGTTCGAGGCAAAAGCGGATGGCGTGGGTAGGGAAGCTCGGATCGTGTTTGATGCGGGTGAACCGCTCCTCCTCGGCGGCGGCGACGAGCTTGCCGTCTTCCAGCAGGCACGCCGCGGCGTCATGGAAGTAGCAGGAGATGCCGAGGACTCGCATGGGCGCGTCCCCTTCACCACTGTCTGGTCATGTATTCTATTGCGTTCCCCGGAACCTCTCGCTCTCTCCAACCGCTGCCTGTCGAGCGGCGCAGACGGAGCGGATCGGCGATGAGGCCGAAGGGGACGTACATGAGCGGGATGAACACCCAGTACACGACGGTGAGCAGGACGACCATCTGCACGGTCCCTATGAGATGGGCGAAGGCAAGCCAGCCGTTAACGAATCGGCGGAGAGGCGAGTGTGTTTCTGGCATCATGTCGGTCTTGCTTTCCGCCATTGGAGACCGCGGGCCGGGCTGTCTTCAGCGGTGCATGAGAGAGGCGTTGCGCTATGCCGCAGCTAGTCTTCTGCCTGACGCAGCCAGATGCGCTCGGCGACCTCGTAGCCGACCACGACTTCCTCGCCGTCACACTCCAGCCTGATGACCCCGCGATAGGGCGCTGCCTCGATGATCTTCACCCTGCGCCCAGGGATGAATCCGTAGGGTACGAGGTACTCGAGTAGCGCTTGATCGTCCTCGGGAATCCTATCGACCGTGTATTCATGTCCCTGTTTGGCCGTGCTCAGGAGAACGGAGCCGTTCGAGACCGCATGCCCGCTGCCGGGTATGGGATCGCCGAACGGGGAAGTCTTAGGATCGCCGAGCTTTCGTCTGATCTTCTCCTCGAGCAGCGGAGACATCGCGTGCTCCAGCCGGTGCGCTTCCTCGTGAGCGTTGTAGAGATCGACATCGAGAACGTCCACAACAAGGAGCTCTGCCAGTCGATGCCGCCGAACTATACTCTCCGCCGCTTCTCGACCGAGCTTGGTCAGGTCGATCTCCTTGTTCTTGTCCATCTCGATGAGCCGCTCGCGAGAGAGCCGCCGCAGCATACCAGTGACCGACGGCAGAGACGTTCCCAGTCCCTCTCCCTCCGGCAGCCGCTTGAGCTGCTCGGCCAGCTGAGATGGCGTCACACGGCGCCCCAGCTCTTCCAGTTGATAGATGGAAAGCAGGTAGTTCTCAGCAGCCATGGAGAGTCGCATGTCTGCCGCCGAAGTGTTGGATTGCGTTCTGTCGGGAGTCATTCGTCCTTAGGCTTACCGGTGCGGGGTGCTGACTGAGCGTATCATGCGAACTCATAAAGCTCAAACGCTACTAGTGGACCGAACTCTTTGAAATGACGGGTAGCGGTTAGGGTCGGAATTGGGTTGTACAACGACAGGGCCGGTTTCAACCCCGCCCTTACCAAGTCACAGTTCTGTTACTCATCAATACTATGAAGTTGAACCACTATGCTCGTTGAGTGGATTCCAGTGGCACAGCCGGCACTCACTTTGGCCTCGCCGAGCGGACGCAATTGAGGTCCAGATGGCGAGGTGTGAGAACCCAACTATCCCAAACGTTTTCTGAAAATTTGTTGCATGGCGTTGCATTTTGTTGCATTTCCGTGATTATTGTAAAGTTGGATGGCATTGCAGAATGATGGCGATGACGTGAGTTGGCGAATGGAGAGCGCCGGTATTTCGCAAAAGTTCTCTTCCATCTGTGTCATTTTGTGCCGCTTCGCACCTTTCCTCGATATGGACTGATTGGGTAGTGGTCAATTGCTCATGTGCAGTATCGTACATGCGTTCTCGTGTGTCAAATTGGGGTATGGGATAGGCATTCACCCTCACCCGCGAACGGGAGAGGGGGTAAGAGGCAGGAAACTAGTAGACCGAAATCTCTGAAGTGAGGGGTACGCAGGATTAGAGCGATTTGGCTGTATTCCTGCCCTACCAGATTTTCTGGATTCCTGCCTACGCAGGAATGACGGATTGAGCGCTGTGTCCCACGAATTGCACCTAATCGGAACGAGCCAGCGTTGAATACCCTTCAATTCTATGATGTTCAACCACTAGTGACCGGGATTATAAGTTCGCCACATAATTCAGAGCACCCTTCGACGGACTCAGGGCGAACGGGATAATCACGGTACGTTCGTGGCCAGCTTGTCGAACCACGAAGAGCAGATCCGACGGGCTTCCCAATAATTCATACGACTCAAGTCGCTGGAGTGGGCTGGGCGCTCAGGCAGGGGCGTAGAGAAGAGGTGTGACCAGTAGTGAGGGATAGGGTTGGGTGTGCTATCATTTTCGGCAGAGTAGACCGATTCTGCGCTCAACCAGAGCTACGGCGGTCACCGACATGACGCATAGAGAGTGAGTCCAGCATGGCATTGGCATCGGATGCGGCGCCTCAGGCCCTGAGACTATCGGAACAGGAAATTGTCAAGCGTGACTGGACGCGCATTCGGTTCGGCCTTGCGATTGGAATCATGGCCGCCGGACTCGGGGCCGCGACGACGATTCTCAACCTCTACACGGAGTTTGAGGGCATCGGCGCCCTCGATCGCGTGCCGCCGGGACAGGCGGTCCTCTTCGGGATAGCAGGAGCACTGGGAGGGTTCCTCGTCGGCGGTCCGGCCTCGTACTGGCTATATGGGGTCCGGCCGACCTTCAGCCTCCATGGACGGAGAGCAAGAAGGCTGTGGGTGTGGCTGTTGCTGGCCGTTGTGTTCGTCTTCTTCTACACATACGTGACCGGGGGGATTTTTCTGCCGATGGCGCGGTATCTCTTCCTATACCTGTCAAGCGTCATGTCCGTCCCCAACGTGGTGGGTAGGTTCTTTGACCTGTTCACCGCATCATGGCTCGTGTTCGGCGTCAAAAACGCATTCTTCCTGATAGGGGCCGTCCCACCCTGGCCCGCAATTGGCGGAGTGGTGTTTGGGCCCGGGGCATGGGTGATCGACAAGTTCAGCACGTCCAGCAACCCGAGATTGTCGAAGTACGGCCCGATCACGCTGGCAACGGTGGTCAGTCTCGTAGCCGTCGTATTTGCGATACTGGGGCCCAAGTAGCGACCGGCGCTACTCGCCGTTGACTGACAACGGCCTACGCCATCATCCCTGCGACGACCGCTTGCGGACTAACTACCTTCTGTCCTCAGAGTCGGCTTAGTCGCTGGATGCGAAGCCCAGTAGATTGAGGACGATGAGGAAGATGTTCAATACGTTCAGGTAGAGGCCGATGCTCCCAATGACGGCCACCTGCGTTGCGGCCTTCTGGTCGCCTTGCATCGCCGCCTCTTGGGCCAGCTCCTTCATCTGCTTGGTCTCCCAGACCGTGAGGGCGAGGAACAGCGGCAGGAGCAGGAGGTTGATGAGCAGGAACAGGCCACTGGACTGGATCAGGAGCATGTTGATGAGGCTGATGATAATCAGCCCGACAAGGCCGATCAGCAGCATCGGGCCCCACTTCGACAGGTCCCTCTTGGTGGTCATGCCGATGGCGCTCATGGCGACGAACAGACCGCCCGTCAGCAGGAATGCCATCCCGATCATCTCACCGGTGAACGCCTGCAAAATCGGGGAAAGGAACAGCCCCTCGATGCCGGTGAAGGCGAGGTAGAGGACGGTGCCAAGGGCAGTGTTGCCCCTGGCTACGACCGCGTTCGCGGCCATGAGGGTGCCGAACATGATCCCGATCATGAGCAGCCACCCGATGATGCCGAGGCTGAAGAACACGTCTCCCACGCCGGTCATGTCGCCGATCCATATCGTCGCGCCGGTGGTTACGACGCCCAGCGCCACCAGCCCGTACATGCGGGACATCGCGTCGGTGTAGATCGCGTTGGCCTGAGTTCTGTTGATGGGTACGCCGAAGTACTCTTGTGTAGACATGACGATGCAATTTCTCCTTACATCAAGGTCTCGTCACACTATAGATTATAGCAAATTGGACGGCCTGACGTTCTGCCCAATTGCCAGTTGAACCCTGCCCGTAACAGCCCTATAAACGAAAAGGGCTCGCCGCACTCATGCGGTCGTGTATACCGCCTGCACGACCTCGATTCGACCCTCGATGAGGTTGCGACGGACGTTTTCGATACGTTCCCGATAGTCCGGGCCGTGCAGGGCATCTAGTGCGTCCGGCAGTCCCGCGGAACCCCTGTACTCCACCGGCTTCCTCGCCCACTCGATGCTGTTCGGGGTGTCGTCTTGCCATTCGACCTGCGCGAGACCGCATTTGACGAGTGTTTCCCTCACGCGATCGGGACTTACGAGGAAGCTGGTCGATGGGTCGCTTGCCCATGGAGTCGGGTAGTACGGAGGCGAGACGCTTCCATCCACGATCTCGTGCATCGCGAGCTTTCCTCCAGGCCGAAGCACCCGTCGCGCCTCATGGTAGAGGGGGGTCTTGTCGGAGACGTACATGCCTACGTGCTGCATCCAGACCACGTCAATCGACGCGTCGCCATAGGACAGTTCGAGGGCATTGCCGACGTGCAGCGAGACGGCATCATCCAGGCCAACACGCTCGTTGAGCATCCGGCCGGCCTCCACATAGCTCTCCGCGATGTCGAGGCCGGTCACAAGGCATCCGTACTCGACCGCCAGCGTGCGCGCCGGTCCGCCAATGCCGCAGCCAACGTGGAGCACCCGATCTCCCCGCCGGAGACCGGCAAGCTGTGCGAGGTCGCGCGTGGCGGCTCGGCCGCGAACGTGGAGGTTCTCGAACGGGGCGAGGTCGTTTGGCGTGAGGTTGTCGATGTCTTTTCCGGCTGCTGTCAACGCCTCCAAAAGCGCGTCGCCGAGTTGCAGTCTGCCGCAGTGGGAGGGCCGTGAGGTGTCGTATGGCTTATCGGTACCGGACAACTCAGGAGATCTTTACCAGGGCAGGCTCTTCCACGCCCGCCTCGGATGCCGCGTCTCGGAACAGCTCGACGACCGTCGGGTGGCAGGTGAAGACCAGCACTTGGTTCGTGCGCGATAACTCCGTGAAGGCCGCCGCGGCTCGAAGCGCGCGGTTGGGGTCGAAGTTGACGAGAATCTCGTCAACGACTACGGGGAGCGGCTCCGTACGTTCTCCTAGTTCTCGGATCAGCCCGAACCGGAGGGACAGGAAGAGCTGCTCGCGCGTGCCGCGGCTCAGTTCGGACGGCTGCCTGGTCTGTCCGTCGGCATCGGTGACCGTGATCGTCTGCTCGCCGAGGGGGGCATACACCTGTTGGTACCTTCCCTCGGTGATCTCGGCGAAGAACTTTTGGGCGTGACGGACGACTCCCGGCTGCCGCTCTCGCTCGAACTTTCCTCGCGCCTCATTGAGAAGATTGTGCGCCAGAGTGAGCTTGGTCCATTCACGCGCGTGGCCCTTGATCTGCTCTATGAGGACGTTCCGCTCCATCCGAAGTCGTGACGACTCCTCCTCGCCGATGAGCCTTTCGAGTTCGGCTTGGATTGAGCCGCGGTCGGTCGACAACTCTTCGAGTTGAGCGTCAGCGGCGGCGCGTTCTTCCTCCAGCGCGGCTATGGCGTCGGTGATTGACTGGGGATCCGTGTTGGCGAGGTCGGCCTTCAGCCTTTCGAGGGCTTCGCCGGGTCCGCTGAGGCGCTGAAGACGGTCCTGCGCGTTGCGGCCCTTCTCTTCCAAACTCGTCCGTCTTTCGGAGAGATCGGCACGGGCACGAAAATCCTCCGCGTCCTCGGCCCCTCCCGATTGGAGCAAGTTCCCAAGCTCCTCTTCGGCCTTTTCCAGGTCGCTCCTGCGCCCTTCCAACTGGAGTTCGGCTTCCTCAAGCTCTGCCTCCGCGCCCTCCCGTTTTCTGACGCTCTCCCTGACGTCTTCATGCAGCGTCACCAGTCTGTCTGCGGCCGCCGCAACCGTGCGCGGGTCATTCTTGTCGAACGTGACGTCGAATGCCGTCGCCAGCGGCTCGACGGCCTCAACGTATTCGTCGATGTCCACCTCTATCGCCTTGATGCGCTGCTGCCAGCTTCGCACGTCTCCGAGCCGGCTGCGGCCAAGCTCGACCTGTCCTTGAAGCATTCCGGCTGTCTCGGGAGTGAACGTGTCCAGCAGCCCACGTTCCGTCAGCCATGCCTTCCATTCGCGTTGCGCCGATTCGAGTTGCAGATCGGCATCCTTGACGACGCCCGCCGACTCTTCGGCGCGGGCCTGTCTCAGCCTTGCCAAGTCCTTCGCGGCTTCAAAGGCTGCGGCTAGGTGAGTCCACTCCCTGAGCCTGCCTTCTTCTTCGTCCGCCAACTCTTCCACGGCCAGCAGGGACGCTCCATCGATTCGATTAAGGCCGAGCGGCCCGGCCTCCTCTTCCATCTTTGACTGGAGGTTCGCCATGTCCGCTTCGGCGCGGCGGAGCGACTCGCGGATCGGACTCACCAGTGGAGATTCCTCGCCGGGAGCAAGGACCTGGTTGGCGGTCACGAACAGGAATACCCCCACGCCGCCCAGTGAGAGGCCGGCGACCACTCCGATAACAAGCGCCGTTCCGCCGAGTATCGCTCCGCCGATCAGGAGGGCTATCCCGATAACGAAGCTGACCGCTCCTATGGTTCTGCTCCGGTCTTCTCCGCCGATCGGAGGTGTGAAGTTCTCCAGTCCTTCGAGCTGGCCCTGCAGATTCAGGACGGTTTGCCGGAGTTGACCGATTTCGGCGAACCGCGCCCTTGTGTTGCGAATCAAATTCCGGCGCTGTCGCATTTGGTCGGCGTTCAAGGTCGGTGCGGCGAAGTTATCGAACTCACTCCGAGCCTTGCTCTCGGCCTCCGTCGCCTCCTCCAACGCGACGATGTTCTGGCGGAGGTCCGACCTGCGACTCAATTGCTCGGCGGAGGTCTCACGAAGCCGGTCGCCGTGCTGGGTGATCTGCTGGCGAACGGCTATGGAGAGATCGAACTCTTCCAACCGCGCCTCGTCCCAGTCGGGCCCCAGGTCCTTCAAAGTCTCGGCCAGGACCCTCTTGTGCCCTTCAAGCTCGGCTTCGCGCTCCGGCAGGTCCTTGACCGAGCCGTCGAATGCGGTACGCCCATTTTGCAAGCGGCGGACATCACCGGAGTGCTTCCGTATAGCCTCGTGCTCTATCCGCACCTTCGCCGCGCCTTCCGCCTCAGTCATCCGAAGCCTTGAAGTCTCGTACTCCCGCCGCGCAGTCCTGACGCGCTCTTCCAATGCTTCCAGCCGGTTCACGCCGTCCGCCGGAAAGTTGTCGATAGCCGGGAGTGTGGCCAACTCCTGCATAGCGGACACGGAGTCATTCCAAGCGTCCCAGGCATTCTGCAGTGTGACCTGACGGTTATGCCGGGATTGAATACGCCTACGCTGCCCAGCCAAGCTTTCGAGCTCGGACTCGACCTGCTGAAGGCGGGCGGTCAGTTGCCCATACCTCGCCGCGTTGTCCGCGACCTCACGCAGCCTGTTGTCTATCTCCGCGATTCCTTCGGAGACCACGTAGGTCTTTTGGCTGCTCCTTCCACCCTTCAGAAAGAGAGACTCGCGTTCGGATTCAATTCGCTTCATACCGGCCTGAAGGGACATCACGCCCATTCCCGCGCTGTATATCTGGCTGTTGACGTTTGCGTCGCTCAATAGATCGTCGCTGTAGAGCTCGTCGAGCGTGAACGCGAAGACCTGCTCGAATACGTCCCGAGAGTGGTTGCCCAGCAGTGTCGCAAGTTCTGATGCGGGGAGCGGATCGCCCGTTCCGGAAATCAGGGTGACTTCCCCGCCGTAGCTTCTTCCTGACGTTCGTCGCACGTCATACGGTTGGTCGCCGGAATCCTCAAAGGCGATGCGTCCTCCATAGCGCCCTCCTGCCAACGGGGGATAGGGGTTAACTTTGGCGTTCCTCCGGGGAAATCCGAACAGCACCCTGCGGACGAACTCCAGCAACGTGCTCTTGCCGGCCTCGTTCGGCCCGTAGAAGACGGTCACCGGACTCGCCAGCGGCCCATACTCGACTCCTGAGAAACGACCGAAGCCGTCGATCTGTATCTCACGAATCCTCATGCGTCGTCCCCGGCGAGCAGGTCGATGACGATGGACTCGGCTTCGTCGATCAGCGCCGAGAGGTCATCTACGTTCGGAGCATCGTCGGACACGTGCTTGCGATATCGGCGGTGCTGATAGAGGTCTTCGAGGCCGCCACGCAGACGAGCCAGCATCTCCGGGTCTTCCTTCGCTCTGTCGGCGGTCTTGAGCACCTCGGACAGGAAGTCGGAGCCTTCGACGCGCTCCTCGCGATTGAACGGCGGGGCCGTCTCGTCCTCGATGCGCTCGCACCATGCGAAGGGCGAACGCTCCGTCCATTCGCCGTTGAGGGTATCCACGACACCCTCGATGAAGTTCGGCTGCCGCAGGGAACCGTGCAAGGCCCCGCGTCCCGACAGCGCAATCCGTACCACCACTGAGCGGCCCGTGCTGCTCTCCAGGGCAGCTTCCATTCCTTGATGCAGGCCGTCGATCAGGTCCTGCTCCGTCGCCATGTCGGATATGTCGAGGACGGGACGCTCCCACCGCACGGCGTCCACGGCCCTGAAGTCGAGGTTGACGGCGCCGTCGTCGTCCACATCGACCAAGTACACCCCGCGCGCGCCGGGCTCGTTCGGGTGCCTGCCCTGGGAGTTGCCGGGATATACAACCGTCGGCGATCGGTCGCTGAGCACCTGTCGAGTGTGCACGTGCCCGAGCGCCCAGTAGCTGATACCGGAGAATACGAGATCGGCCAGCGAACATGGGGCATAGGGGGCGTGGTCCGCATTGCCTTCCACGTTGGCGTGCATCAGGCCGATGGAGAATGTGTTGGGATCCACCGTGCCGAGTCGTGGCACCAGGTTGTCATGTACGTCGCGCGTGGGGTAGCTGATTCCGTGCACTACTGCGCGTCCGGGCTCGTGCTCGATCACCGGCACGGCCTCGAAATCCTCGCCAAAGCGCGTACAGCCTGGGGGATAGTCCAGCTCTGCCTCCCAGCCGTCGAGCGGATCATGGTTGCCGTGACAGACGAACGAGCGTATCCCGGCGTCGTCGAGCCGTTTCAGGCCGTCGACGAACTTGAGCTGCGCGCGGAGGCTCCGATCTGCCGAATCGTACACGTCGCCGGCGACGAGCAGCGCGTCCACGCTCTCGTCGATACACAGTTCAATGATGTTCTCGTAGGCGGTAAACGTCGCGTCGTGCAGCGCGCGCGCCACGTTTTCAGGGGCAGCGGCCTTTATGCCGACGAAGGGGCTGTCGAGGTGCAGATCTGCGGCATGTACGAAGCGGATACGGGTCATATTCCCCTGCCGACTGTGGCCTGATTGATGGGCAAGTATAGCCAACGATACCGTGTTTCGCTAATTACTGGGCAGTAAGGTAACTATCTGTCATCATTGGGAGGTGCTGCCCGAAAACAGGGCGAGGGCCGCGTCCTCGGCGTCCTTCATAGCGCCGGACAGGTCATCAACGGGCACCTCGCGATTCGGCTCCAGGAAGAGGAACGACACCTCCTTCACTGTGGCACCCGTCGCCTTGCCCAGTGCGAGCGCGTACCCTCCCCCCTGCAGCCGGTACCGTGCCATCGCCTGCTCGATTTCGTCATCCGACCTGAGCGCGTCGGTCTTGTAGTCCACTATCACGAAGCCGCCCTCTTCCTCGAACAGCAGGTCGATGAACCCCTCGACGATTCCGTCCCCAACGGGTCCTGCCACCGGGGCCTCCCTCCACCAGCGCTCGGAGTTCAAAGCTCGCTTTACGAGGGGGCTGTCGAGCGCTCGACGCACGAGCCTTGCAATGTCGTCCGCGCGTCCCGGCACGCCCTCGGCGGCGGCCTGGGCCTTCGCGATGTCGTCGAGGCCGGTTCCGATCTCCAGATCGACGACCTGTAGCACCGCGTGGACGGCGCGCCCGATGCTGGTCCCCGCGCGACCCCGCCTCCAAGGTTCGTCGACGACATCCTGCTCGTCCTTCTCCTCCTGGGCGAGACGGGTCGCCGCCACCGAGAACGGACGGGATTGCGCGGCGTATGCCGTGTCTCTCTCCTCCACCCACTGCTGCCTCGATGCAGGGGTGTCACCATCGGGCGTTGCAGTCTCGATGGGCAGTTCGGGAGAACCTCGGTCGTCCACTTCAGGGGGATCGAATCGCTCCCAAAGATGGTCGGCCCCTTCCATGAACTTCTCGATTTGAGCCGCCGCCGAATTCTTGCCCCTTGAGTTCCGGTACAGGCTGAGGATGAGGTGGTCACGGGCCCGCGTCGCCGCAACGTACATCAGTCGAACGTCCTCTTCTTCCTCGCGCACCTTGTCGAGTTCGGCAAATTCCGCATAGCCCGCCGTCTGAAAGGACGAGTCTCCCGACCCGACTTTTACCTCAACCTTTCCACTTTCTCGGTCGAATAGGACCGCGTCCGGGCGGTGAGTCGGGGGGGAGTTCAGGCCTGCCAAGATCAAGAAGGGGAACTCCAGCCCCTTCGCGCCGTGGATGGTCATAATCCTCACGGCGTCCTCGTCGGACTCCGGGACGGCGGTCTCTCTCGCACGAGCCTGTTCCTCCCGCTGGCGGGCCGTCCACGTCAGGTATGCCCGCAGAGACGCTTCACCCGATGAGGCGAAGGCACGGGCGCGGTCTATCAGAAAGCGGTAGCGCATCCATCGGCTGCGCCACTGCCGTGCGTCCAGGGCGAGTTCCATGAGTCGGCGCTCCCGGACGAATTCCTCGATCAGAGAAGCGGGAGACGTCCAGCGCCGGCGTTCGTGGAAGTCTCTCAGGACGGCAAGAGCGTCGGACGTATACCCGGCAGGGGGATCGTCGTCGGTAAGATAGTCGAACTGTCCTCCGGCCTCGACGAACTCCAGGAGGTCGGCATCGGAGCAAGCAAGGGCCGGAGAGCGGAGCGCGGCAACGACGGAGACCTGGTCGGTCGGATCATCTATCGCTGAGAGGCAGTTCAGCAGGTCCCGCGCCTCCTGCGATTCGTAGATCAATCCCGCGCTGTCCAGCCGGTAGGGTATTCCCGCGGTCTCGAACGTGTACTCAAGAGCCTCCTCTAACCCTGTGCGCCTCGGCATCAGAACGCACACGTCCTGGTATTTCGCTGGCCGCGTTTCCGAGCCAACGTCCTCAGACCTAACCCGCCAGCCCTCCTCGATTGCCGTTCGTATCGTCTGCGCTATCGCGTCGGCTTCCTCTCGGCGCACGACTCCGATGTTCCCGTCGATTTCTCCTCCGAAGTACCGTACCCGGGGTGGTTCGCCACGACTTTGCTCCGCATCGAGAGGGATATATTCGGGCTGGCCGTCACTCTCCACCATCCATCGGCGAAATACGTGATTTACCCAGTTGATGACGGGGGACTGGGACCGGAAGTTCTGGGTCAGAAGCGCGTTTGATCCCCCGACGAGCCTTTGCAGCAGCTTGACCTGTTGAATGTCCGCCCGTCGAAAGCGATAGATGGACTGCTTTGGGTCCCCCACGATGAATATTTTCCCCCGTGCCGGCCGAACCCTGTGCCAGTCATTCGGTCTGTCGGATGCCTCCGATCCGCTGGACACGTCCTCGGCCAGGAACATCGCGATTTCCGCCTGGAGGGGATCGGTGTCCTGTACCTCGTCGATGAGGACGTGGGAGTAGCGGCCCCGGAAGTGGTCGCGGGCGGGTATGCTGTCACGCAGCAGATCGCGAGCGAGCACCAGCAGGTCTTGGAACTCCACTTCTCCGGCGGCCTTGCGCTCGTCGGCATAGTCGAGGGCAAAACGTCGAAGCAGTTCGAGCACCTGCAACAGCGCCGCCTCCCGCTCGCCCTCGCCGGACTGTTCCGGGAGCGAATCGAACGAAGCATCGGCAAGGAGATCGTAGTTGGTGTTGAAACTGACGGCGATTTCGCGAATGTGACGCAGGGTCATACCTTCTTCAAGCGCGGGTCTGAGGACTTCTTGAGCCTCCGGGTCATCGAGCGTCGCGTCGAGCCACTCCGACCACTTCCTCTCGAACGCGACCTCCGCCTCGATCGGGTCACGGACGTTGAATCCGGGCGGGAGGCCCGCCTCGATGGGTCGCTCCCGCAGGAGACTCCCCGCGAAGCTGTGCAGGGTCTGAATGGCAGACTGATCGAGATCTCCGACCGCGCGAACGCACCGCTCGCGCTCCACCTGCTCACGTTTGGGATCGCTGCCTACTCTCTCCAGCGTCTCTCCAATACGGGATCGCAGCTCGGCCGCCGCTGCCTCGGTGAACGTGATCGCCGCGATGCCACCCATGCTCGCCCGCCCGGTCGTGACGAGCGCCACGACCCGCTCGACAAGGCTCGTTGTTTTGCCCGTGCCCGCGCCCGCCTCGACGACCATGTTCTCATCGAGGCGTTCGACGATGGCGTCCCGTGCAGGCTGATCGGATGGAGTGGTCATCAACCGGCCTCTCCCTCAGCCATCGCCGTATAGGACGACAGGCGCGGATCGCGTCGCTTTCGCTCCCAGTGCCGCTCGCGCCGCGTGGGACAGAGATTCTTGAAGTCGCAGTAGGTGCAGTTGGAATTGCCCTTGCCGGGATTGGCAGGGAAGATCCCCTTGTCGATGCCGTCGGTTATGGTCCCCACCGCATCTGAGAAGGATTCCAGCATCTCGTCGAGAGGCGCAGGCTTCTGGGGTCGCGTCTTGAAATTTCCCTTATCCGACACGAACCAGTAGGCGACCTTCACGTCGACCCAATCGCCCAAGAGCTGTCGCGCTGCCAGACCGTATACGGGGAGCTGCAGGCGGGTGCCGCGCCTGACAGGGTCCTTGTCCATGTTCGTGTACTCGGTCGTGCCTCCCGTCTTGTAATCGAGCACAAGGGCTGTACCGCCGTCCGGAGACACGTCGATCCTGTCCATGACGCCGCGAAACCGTATCATGCCCGCCTCTGAACTCGACCATTCTACGGGTTCCTGCGGCGGCTCTTCATCGTCACTGTGGCGCGAGATCCCGAAGGCGCTTTCGACCGAGTGAGGAGAGGCGCCGTGTTTGCGGCGAAGCTTAAAGTCTTCTTCCAGGAACCTACTGAGGTCGCTTCGGATCTCTGCCTGAGCTATCTCCCACAGAAGCGGCTTGCCGGTCACCCCGCGCTGCTCGGCGTCCCTGAACTGCTCCTCCGCGATGGTTAGGAGTAGCCTACGGTGGTCTTCTGTCCAGGGCAGGTCGTGTCCTGGAAGCGTTCCCTGCCCTTGGGATGCCTTAACAAAGCGTTCCAGGGCGGCATGAATGAGCGAGCCACGATCCAACGGGGAGATGGTCGCTATCTCCTCCGGTTGCTCCGGCGCGGCGATGCCGAGGACGTTCGAGAGGAAGTAGCGGTACGGGCAGGTCGCCCACGCCTCAAGCCTCGTCGGGGAAAAGAGTTCGCGGTTGGAAAGCCCGATGCGCCCGGAGGACGTTGACGCCGCCGAGAGGTCGCCGTCCCAAATCGTCAGCGTCCTCGTGTTCCTGGCCCTCTCCATCCGCAGGGCTCTCGCGATGACTTTCTCCGACGCTGCGAGATGGTGCTCGCCGATGCGGTTGCCGGAGCGTCTCCACCGCCATAGCTGATGGAGATCGTAGTCGTGGATATCCGCGAACTGTGTCCCTGAGACGGCGTCGATGCTCTCTCGTGCGGAAGCCACGACTTCAAACCACGGCTGTTCTCTCAAGGATGCCAATTCAGCGGGAGACGACAGCATCGAAGGGTAGACGGATGTGCCGTTGAGACGTGACGCCTCTTCGTGGAACCACCGGGACGGGTGCTGCTCCCTCTGGGCGGCGTTGTCGCCGCGCGCGAATGTGTGCACGGCGGCGCGTCCGGCCGATGCGGCGGCGAGGTACTCATACCGTTCGGCAGTCGTGCCCCGCCGAAGCGGGAGACCGGCTAGTTCACGGTCGTCGTCGGGCAGGAGGGGGTCGTCGCGGAAGCGTGGGGGCACGAGACCCTCGACCATGCCCAAAAGATAGACCTTGTCGAACCGGAGGCCGACCGCGTTCCCGACCGATCCCACGAACACGCCTTCCCCGAACGCGCCTTCTCGCGCTGCCGTCCCGCCAAGCGTCTCTTCGAGCGCGACGCGAAAACCGTCCAGCGTCGTGCCGTCCTCCACGTCGTCGAGGCTCTCCAACTCCCGGATGCTCGTTTCGACGGCCTCCAGGTTTTCTCGCTCGGTCGGTGGAAGTGAGGCGGTGTCCATGTACCGACTCATTAGGCCGTCGATCCATTCCACGAACTCCTGCCAAGCTGAGCCGTCTTCCGGTGGCTTGAGATCGTCGTGCAGCCGCAGCATGAAGGTACGCAGCGACCATGCCTCACTTGCCGTCTGCTTGATTCTCAGCAGCTTGGCTTCGGGGATATCATCACTTTGGCCGTTGGCCGCCTGCTCCTGTCGCCGAGCATATCGCGCAAGGCGTTCATCCCACTGCTCAATTCCCCCGACGACGCCTGCGTCGCGCGATATCGCGTCCCATCGGGAGGGTCGAAAATCCGACGACATTGACTTCACCGGGCAAGAGGTGAGCCAGCGCATCAATTCTTCCCTCGGCAGATCGCTGCCCGCGAGATCGACCATGCCCTTCATCATGCGTCCGACCGGAGTCGAGGCCAGCCGTCCAGTTGCCGGGCCTGCGGTCGGCACGCCGGACATGGCGAACTGCTCTGCGATGAGTGATGCGTACGACTCCCGCTGCCAGTACAAGACGGCCATCCGGTGGAAGGGGGTACCCGCGTGCGCGGCGGAGGCGATATCCCTCACTACGCTTCGTACCTCCTCCCGCGTGTCGGACGTGATGAGCAGCCTCGACTCGTGCCGGGGCGGGGCTGGCAGTTCTTCCGGCACAGGAAGGCGCGTTTCGCGAGGGACGATGCTCCCCAGCGTGACCTCGTTTGCCTCTCTATCCCTCGTAAGGCCCACGACCGTCGAGCACGTCCACGCCGTCCTCAGCGCGTCGAGCAGCCGTCGCTCGCCCGGTGTTAGATCCGTGAGGAGGTACGCAATCACTGGACCCAGATCCGCAAGCGCCGTCGCTTCGCCCTTTGCGACGGTTTCGGCGGCAGCGTCGGCTAGGGCTTCACGGTCGTAGTAGTCCTTAGTCAATTCACGAAAGACTGTGTACAGCCGGACGATCTCGGCCGGAAACTCGCCCCGCTGTTCAAGGGTCGCAAGAGCGTTCGGTCCTCCAAGCCGGAGGTCACGGAAAGTCGTGCGGAGGCTGGAGTGGAAGGACGGGTGATTTCGGAACGATTCGAGCCGTCCGGAAGCCTGTCCCGCCGCTTGGCGGACTGCGGCCGACTCGATGAGGGGCTTGAGCGGCCGCTGCCCTTTCGCGGCAAGCCCAGGCGCTCCCAGCAACTCCGCGAGGCGGGGGAGCACCATGAACTGCACGTTGACGAGGCCGCGCCTTCCGATGTCGCGCCGGAGGTGGAGCGCCGAGTACGTCGACGGCACGACGACCGTAACTGGCGCGAGTCGGTCATCCGCCTGGTACTCGGCCAGCAGGCGTTCGAGGCGCTCCTGGGCCTGCTCGAGGCGCTCGATGGACAGCGCGGATTCCGGCATGAATTGTGGCTCCTCGCCCGTCGCGGACTGCCCAGCAAGTATACAATCTGCATCGCGGCTGCGGGCGAACTTGCGGCATTTCACGCAGCATACGAACAGAGATTCTGGTAACATAGTGGCAGTTCGGAAGGGCCGCAGAGTCCATTGGTCGAAGGAGTCATATCATGGCACAGTACGACCCGTTCGAGGAGTTCGAGGAGTCCTTTCGCGCCGCTCTCGACTTTCTGACCGGACAGAGCGGCGACGACGAGACCCTAAGCACGCTGACGTTCGCTGAGGACGCCGCCGAGAACGCCGAGGTCGACGACTACGTCCCCGACTGGCTGAGTTCCTACGTCTCGATTGCCGGCCAGATCATGCTGAACGAGATGGGCGAGCTGCCGGACGAGGCCGACGAGGCGAGTCTTGGCCGGTTCATTAGGGCGATGGTGCCTGCGATGGCCCACGCCGTGCGGCTGGGGTACGCTGAGGGGTACGAGGCAGGAAAGGCGGAGGCCGCCGATGAGTAGAGGCAGGCCTTCACGAGTCCATTGACGGACTTCCGGATCGATGTCCAGATATTCGACGAGTTCGCAAACGTCGTCGCCGAACCCAGCGTCTTGGAGGTCGTCGCCGCAGCGTTGGAGTCAGAGTCGTGCGCCCCTGACACGCACGTCAGCGTCGTTATCGCGGACGACGAGGTGGTCCGCGAGTTGAACCTGCAACATAGGGGACTTGACGAGAACACCGACGTGCTGTCGTTCTCGTTCACGCACGAGGGCGAGTACTACGGAGAAGAGGAGCGGAATAAGTCCGAAACCGACATCGATTTTGTGCTCCCGCCCACCGAGAACGAGGATGTGTCGCTCGGAGAGATCATCATCTCCTACCCGCAAACCTGCAGACAGGCCGAGCAGGCCGGACACCCGGTCGGACAGGAGCTAACCGTCCTGCTGGTTCACGGCGTCCTGCACCTTCTCGGCTACGACCACGAGGAGCCGGATGACGAGGCAATGATGAAGGCAGCCACGTCACGGACGATGGGGCAAATGAGTCCACGGCATAACTAGGAAATGCCGGTTTCACATGGACTGATTGTATGAGAGACTACGGGGCAGCCCGGCGGCTCCCTGAGTTCTTCTTCGTTGAGAGGATATGGCAGAAGTCCTATATAGAAAATGGCGTCCCAAGCGACTTGTAGAGGTCGTCGGGCAGGATGCCGTCACGCAGACCCTGCGGAACGCCGTGTCGCTCGGACGGATCGCCCATGCGTACCTGTTCACCGGCCCGCGTGGAACGGGCAAGACGAGCACGGCCCGCATCATGGCGAAGGCCGCCAACTGCCGCGAACCTCAGGACGGAGAGCCGGACGATGCGTGCGACATCTGCCTGTCAATCAACGAGGGCCGTTCGCTCGACCTCATCGAGATCGACGCCGCCAGCAACCGCGGCATCGACGACATCCGCGACCTGCGCGACAAGGTTGGGTACACCCCTCACGAGGGGCGGTACAAGGTCTACATCATCGACGAGGTCCACATGCTCACCGAGCCGGCCTTCAACGCGCTGTTGAAGACCCTCGAAGAGCCGCCCGCCCACGCGATCTTCATCCTCGCGACGACCGAGATCCACAAGGTGCCGCTCACGATCATATCGCGGTGCCAGAGGTACGACTTCCGGCGGATATCCCTCGACACCATTCAAACGCAGCTCGACACCCTCGCCCAGCGCGAAGGCCACACTGCGGAGCCGGAGGCACTCGAACTGCTGGCGCGGTCGTCCTCGGGCAGCCTGCGTGATGCCGAGAACCTGCTCGAACAGGCGCTGGTGTCGTACGGTTCACCCCTCCGTGCGGAGCAGGTGCGCGACCTGCTTGAGCTTGGCGGCGACGAGCGCGCGCTCGATCTCGCGCGTCACGCCCTGAAGAAGGAGACGAAGGAGGGTCTGGCCGTCATCAACGAGGTGTCGGCGCAGGGAGTCGACCTCCAGCAGTTCCACCGGATGGTCATGGACCATCTCCGGGGCACCCTTCTCATCAAATCTTCCGTCGAGTCCTCGCTCGGCTTCAATGATGAAGTCAAGGTCGAGCTTCGGAAGCTGACTGAAGGCTTGTCGCTCGACCACCTTGTACACGTTCTCAAGACGTTTTCCGCGGTCGACGTGAAGCGCGATCTCGTGTCGACGCTCCCCCTCGAAATGGCCCTGGTCGAATCGAGCATTACTCCCAAGGCCCCCGTCGTCCAGGCGGCACCGGCGCCGGCTGCGCCCGCTCCCGCCCCGGCGCGTCAAAGCACGGCTCCCCCTCGTGCGCCGGCACGACAGCAGCCTCGTGCTCCTGTCCCATCCGGCCCTCCGGCGGGAAACAGGGAGATTCCCCCCGCGGCTCGCGACCCGTCAACATACCGCCAGCCCGCAGCGTCTACGCCGCCACGCCAAGCCGACCCGCAATGGGACCAGGTAGTGAGATCACTGCGCCACGCCAAGGGGAAGAAGTACAATCTCGGCAGCCTGCTCCGGGACTGCCGAGAACGCCGTGTCGACGATGACACGCTCACACTGATGTTCGCGCACCGTGCTCACATGGAGCGGATGCAGGAAGAGTTCGACGACCCGGCCAGCAGGAAGCTCGTCAGAGAGGCTGTACAATCGGCGCTGGGCTCGGAGTACGAGATACATGTGTCACTCGCGGATGGGGGCGGAAACGGCCCCAAGCAGAACGTCGCGCAGAAGAGCCATCTGGTGCGGGCCGCGCGCATGATGGGCGCCCGCGTGATCGCCGAAAAGGAGGAAAACCCGAATGATGAATAGAAAGATGCTCAAGCAGGCCCAGCAGCTGCAGAAGCGCATGGAGCAGATGCAGGAGGAGATGGAGACCCTCACGGTCGAGGGGTCTGCCGGTGGCGGCGCCGTCACTGCCGTTGTGACCGGCAAGATGCACGTCCTGTCCATCACCATCGACCCCGACGTCGTGGACCCCGAGGACGTCGACTTGCTCCAGGACATGGTGCTTGCCGCCGTCAACGACGGCCTGCGAAGGGCGGAAGAGACGGTGAGCAAGCAGATGGCATCACTCACCGGCGGCCTGAAGATTCCGGGGCTGATGTAGGGACACGTCCGCCCCTCTGGTTCTTGACGCCCCATCACGTGCAGATAGATGAACAACTCCGAGCCATACCCGTCAGCAGACCCCGTCGGGAAGCTCGTCGAAGAGCTTCACAGGTTGCCGGGGATCGGCCCAAAGTCGGCGCAGCGACTGGCCTACCATCTCATACGAATGGGAGACGAACACTCGCGCGCCCTCGCCGACGCCATTCTCGCCGTCAAACAGAGGATCATCCTCTGCTCAGCCTGCGCCAACATCACCGAGACCGACCCGTGCCGTCTCTGCCAGGACTCCGGCCGCGACCGCTCAAGGATCTGCGTGGTCGAGGAGCCGATGGATGTGCCCGCGCTCGAACGGACCGGGGCGTACACGGGCCTGTACCACGTCCTGCACGGCGCCATATCGCCCATGAACGGCGTCCGCCCGGAGGACCTCAAGATCGCATCGCTGCTCGAACGGCTCAAAGGCTCCGAGGTGACGGAGGTCATACTTGCGACGAACCCGAACTTGGAGGGAGAAGCCACCTCGATGTACCTGCACGGTCTCATCTCACCGCTGGGAATAAGGGTCACGCGACCGGCCCGCGGTCTTCCGGTCGGCGGAGACCTCGAATACGCCGATGAAGTGACGCTCGGACGGGCATTGGAAGGCCGCCAGGAGTTCTAGCGAAACCGTCGCTAGCCGCCGTGGCTTGCGTTCGTGTCGGAATGGTCGAGGACTGAATACCCATGCCGAGACCCAAGACATACAACACCGAGGGCGTCGTGCTCAAGCACATGCGGCTCGGAGAGGCTGACCGCATCATCACCCTCTACACTCCCGACCGGGGAAAAGTCCGCGTGGTCGTCAAGGGCGCGCGGCGTGCCAAAAGCCGTAAAGGCGGGTTCTTGCAGCCTCTCACCCACGTCCGCGTCTCGATAGCGGAGGGGCGAAGCCTCGATCAGGTTGTCGAGGCCGAGACGGTGGCGAGCTTCCGGGCCCTGCGTGAAGACCTCGGCCTCGTCTCGACCGGGATGTACTTGGCCGATCTCGTTGACGGCTTTTCCGCCGATGGCGCCGTAAATCCCGCAGAGTTCCGTCTTCTGGTCGACGCACTGGGTGGACTGGAGTCTACCGAAAGGCCAGAACAGCTAGCGTGTTACTTTGAGACGAGGATGCTGGGCATAGCTGGGTTCGGCCCGGAGCTGTGGCAGTGCGTGGACTGTGGGGAGGAGCTTTCGCCAGGCGACTATGCTTTCTCCTGTGCCTCCGGCGGGCTGGTGTGCCTTGAGTGCAGGAGTCAGACGGACGGATCGCTCATTCACGTGTCGATGAACGCCATCAAGGTGTTGCGATTCTTCCAACGCACCGACTTCCCGCAGGCCCTCCATCTCCCGCTCACTGACAGGCTGATACAAGACCTCCGACGAGTGCTGGGAAACTACATCACCTACGTCTTGGAGCGTGAGCCGCGCAGCGCGGAGTTCATGCACCTGGTATCTTCCGGTTAGAGTTGTGTCGACGCAGCAAAGATGCGAAAGGCGAGTTCCATGAAGCGCGTTACACTGATTGGCGACTGCATCAGACAGGACTACCAGCCGACGGTGCGCGATGGACTCTCGGACGTTGCGGTTGTGTGGGGCCCCAAGGAGACAATCAAAACAACTCGTGACGTGCTTGCCAACCTCGAAGAGTGGGTTCTCCGTCCAAGGCCCGACCTCTTCCATTTCAACTGCGGCCTCCACGAGATTCGCCGCTTCCGGCCCGGCGATCCGCAGACGGTGCCCCTGCCGGAGTTCAGACGAAACATCGAGACGATTTTTCGACGTATTCGAAAGAACACCGAAACCGCCATCACCTGGGCGCATACGACGCCTATATTCCACGAGCGGCGGGACAAGCTGAACACCTACGGACGGCTGGAGACCGACGTGGTGGAATACAACGCAGTCGCGGCGGAGGTGGCGGACAGGTACGGCGTGCGTATCGTCGATCTGCATCGACTCACTCACGAGAGTGGGAAAGAGCAGTACATGGCGCGGAACGGTCTGCACTTCACGCCGGAGGGGTACGTCATGCTGGGACAGGCCGTCGCGCAATCCATACGTGAGGAGTTGAAGGCTTCCCAACTCTCACCGGTCCAGATGGCTTACACAAGCTGACTACTATTTGGACATCCGACAGTGGCTCTGCTACTATGAGCTTCTGGATTGAGGGAAGTACAGGGATGTACAGTCCGGCGAATAATGTCGGCATTGACGGGAGAGCGATATGGCCTCCAGTGACTACAGCTTCAAACGATTTTCCGAGCACGAATTCTACGGCCAGCAGAACGCCTTGCTCGTTGACCTCGCAGGCGTAGGGTCCGGCCAGCGAATCATCGACTTGGCGTGTGGGACCGGTGGCGTCACGAAGATCATCGCCGACCGTCTGGAAGGCGCTAAGAACTCCGTAATCATCGGCATCGACCATTCATCGTCCGCCCTCAAGCAGGCGATGGAGGAACTGAAGGGTCGCGGCGATACGGCAGTCCAGTTCGTCCAGAGCCAGATGGAAAATATCTCCGATGCCGTCAAGGAAAAGGCCGACACCGTCATACTCTGCAATGCCATCCACTACATCCCCGACAAGGACGCCGTGGTTGCTGAGATAGCGAAGACATTGAAGCCTGGTGGCAAGCTGGCGTTCAATACTACCTTCTACGACGGGTCGCTTCCCGAAGAATCGCTCATCTTCTACCGCAAGTGGATGTTCAAGGCCAACCGCTTCCTCCGGCGCGAGTACGGCATGACCCCGATCAAGGCGGAAAGAGTCCAGGCCCGTAAGCAGCTCACCGCCGACGAGTACCGCGAGCTCCTCGAACGACAGGGCTTCGAGGTGGTCGAGCAGAAGATCGAGACGGTCGAGTTCACGCGGGCCGGGTTCCTCGACATCAGCACCTTCTCCGACTTCATCGAGGGCTCCCTGCCGGGCGTCCCGTTCGAAAAGGCCAGCGCCGCACTCCAAGCCGGCGTCAATCAGGCGTTCGAAGAGATGAAGGTCGAGTGGATCCCACGCAACTGGCTGGGCATCGTCGCAGTTCGGAAGTAGCCCATCCAACTCGGCCTAAACGTTCGTGGTGAGCTTGTCGAACCATGAACGCTACTTCTTCGACCCTTCGACAGGCTCAGGGCTGAACGGGTTTCGTCGTGGACTCATCCGTGGTTCACGTCGGGCGCGGGCCATACACGAAGTCGATCTCGAAGAACTCCATCATATAGCCGTTCATCCCCACGCTCTCATACGTCCGTCGCGCCCCGTGATTGTCCTCGTCGGTGTAGAGCCTGATGCCGCAGATCGCGGGGTCGGCGTCCGCTTCAGTGTGGATGTGCTTGTGCATGGCGCTGTACACGCCCTTCCTCCGCCAGTCCGGTACGACGTAGACGTTCTCGACCCACCAGAACGTGCCGTCCCTGTACGGGCTCCATTCGAAGCAGATTCGGAGCATTCCGACAACCCGGCCTTCCGCCTCGGCTAGGATATGGAAGCCGAGATCCGGCGATGACGTCAGCTTGCTAAGTCCGTTCCATAGAAGATCGCGCTTTTGTCCGATCTTGCCGCCCCCGTTATCGATATAGAGTTGGAACAGCGTGTCGAGGTCCGCGGGAACCGCCTTTCGGACCGAAATGGTGGCGCTCATCGGCGTCTCCTCAAATGGATCGTGGTGAGGGCATTAGGATATCGGCCCTTGCCATGAGTCCGCAAAGTCTCTCAATTCAAGGGCGAAAATGACCTAGCAGACATAGCACTTATTTGGTCATAATCTAAGATAAGTTCGTTTTAAGGGGTAATCATGACGCTCCTCAGAAGCGTGCGAGTACAGCGCCAAGTCGTGAGGCTTCTCGGGGAACTGGAAGAGGCGGTAATCTCTCGGAGATGGGAGAACGTCCGCGACACGAGCCACGATGTCCTCGCACTGGAACCGGACAATGTGGACGCCCAGGCATTCCTCGCTGCCGCCAAGAGAGCGCTGGGAGAGCAGGATTCCGTTCGGTCCTCAAGCGAGGTCTCGGACTCGTCGGCGGACGCCGATCATTCCGACTTTGCGGGTGAGGTAATCAACGGACGCTATTCTCTGGGGAGGATGATCGGCGAGGGAGCGAGAAAAAAGGTCTACGAGGCCTGGGACTCCCTCCTGGAGCGCGATGTCGCGATTGCCATCGTCAAGATTGAGACACTGGACTCCGTGTCGCGTCAGAGAATCAACCTTGAAGCGAAGGCCATGGGCAGGCTCGGGTCCCACCCGCATGTCGTGACCGTGTTCGACTTCGGAGAGTACGCTAAGGAAGACTCCTCTGAGCCCCATCCGTACATGGTGACGGAGCTGATGAGACGCGGCGACGTGGCCGGTCTCATCGATAACGCGCCGGACGAGGGGTTGCCCTTGGAAGATGTGGTGCGGGTAGCCATTCAGGTGTGCCTAGGCCTCGATTTCACCCACGCCAACGGCATCGTGCATCGAGACGTCAAGCCGGGAAACATCTGGCTCACGAAGGACGGCACCGCGAAGATCGGCGACTTCGGACTTGCCAAGTCTCGAAACCGGGCGCGCGTCACGCAGTCCGGCAACATCGTCGGCACCGTCACCTACATGCCGCCCGAGCAGATAGCCGGAGGCGAGGTGACGGCTCGTTCCGACCTGTATGCCCTAGGAGTCGTCTTGTATGAGATGGTCTGCGGCAGGCCTCCGTTCATGGGGTACGACACGCCTTCGGTAGTGCGCCAGCACCTGGAAACGGAGCCGGTCTCCCCGACATGGCACAATCCACGCTGCCCGAGACCGCTTGAAGCGCTCATTCTGCGAATGATGTCCAAGGACCCGAAGAGGCGGCCCCGTTCGGCGGCCGACGTGATCAAGGCGCTCGAAGGCATTCAGCTTGGTGGAACGCGCTCCCGCAGGAACGGTTCATCGTCAGGAGGAGCGAGGTCGATGAGCGTAAGCACCGAGTCGCTGAATGGCGACTTTGAAGGCGCATTCGTCGGACGCGGCGAGCACATGGACGTGCTGCGAGCCGGTCTTGAGGAGACGATGTCCGGACGCGGACGGTTCCTTATGATCGAAGGCGAGCAGGGCATCGGCAAGAGCAGACTGGGCCACGAGCTGGCCGTGCATGCCGAGGAACGCGGGGCGAAGGTGCTCTGGGGCTGGGCCGATGAGGCCGGTGCTTCCACGTCTTATTGGCCCTGGGTGCAGGCTATCCGCACGCACGTACAAGATACCGATGCTGACCAGCTGAAACGCGAGTTGGGCGAGGGCGCGTCTGAAATTGCCGTCATCGTCGCCGACGTGCGCCAGAAACTTGTCGGCCTCGAACCTCCCCCCGATATGGACGACGCTCAACAGCCGAGCTTTCGACTGTATGACGCGGTCACGAGCTTCCTGAAGGAGGCTTCGGACGAGTGCCCGCTCGTGATCGTCTTTGACGACCTCCAGCGCGCCGACGACTCGACGCTGGCCCTGTTGCGCTTCATCGTACCGGAGCTGTCGACGATGCGGGTGCTGCTTATCGGCACGATGCTTCCCTCATCGACTCTGCCGGGCAGCCATCCACTTGCCGAAATCCTCACCTACCTGAAGCGCCGCAGGATCCTGCAGCGCGTGCTGCTGTCGGAACTCTCGATGGATGAGGTCGACTCGATCGTCCGGCACAACTACGGCGTCTCGCTCTCGTCGACGTTCATCAAGGGCCTATACAGCCAGACCAAGGGCAATCCTCTCGCGCTCTCCGAGGTCGCCAACACACTGTTGTCGCAGGCCGGTTCGCAATCGTCGAAGGGCTAGAGACCCGACTGTCAACTGTCGGCGGGGACTATGCCCAGCCAGGTCTCCATCTCCGATTCCTGCGGCGACTCGATAGAGAAGCGATGATCGTAGCGCTCGACTTCGATCCTGTTGAAGCGGTATTCGGAGCGAGGCAGCCAGACCTCCATCGCAAAGCGAACGGTCTTCGGCAAGTTGCCGATGGGGCCTCGATGGGTGAAGACGGCATACGTTGTAGCGGGAACCTCGTGGCGTACCATGCCCTCCGGGACTGAGGAGACTCCACTCACCACGGTACCTGCAACGTAGAGCAGTTCGTCGGGGTGTGATCTTTCACCGACGGGAGGAGTGAGAACGAGGCCGTAGTTGGCATCGCCCGCCCTGTTTTCGACCTCCGTAATCCGATTGATGAACCGGTGCCACAGGGCAGGGATCACGTCGAAGTTGTTTGCGTCCGGCGACAGTGCGCCGATGAAGGGCGCTTCTACCCCGACCAGGGTAAATGCGTCCCTTTGAATGATCTCCGGTTCGTTCAAGACTTCGGCTCCATTGGTCAATGTAAACGGGAAAAATCACACGATTCTGGGATGATATCCGGCGTCGGTTGGGCGAGGATACCGGATATTCACCCAAGGAGCCAGCGCATGAACGCCCGAAGCCTCTTCGGTCTAATCGTGTTATTCTCAGCGTTGCTCGCGTCGGCCTGCGGTCAGCCTGCGGAGCCGACGCCAGTTCCGACCCCGGAGCCGACGGCCGTTCCAACTCCCGTGCCCACGGTGTCCGAGCCGACGCCCACGCCGGAGCCGCCGGACGACCGGCCCCTGGTGGACGTGTCGCATCTCCTCGACTTCGTCCGTGAGGGCATCTACAAGAACTCCGACGGCGTCGGCGGCGCGGCATGGCTCGACTACGACCGCGACGGGTTTCTCGACCTGTACATCACCAACACGAGAGAGGCGAAGAACGCCCTCTTCCACAACAACGGGGACGGGACTTTCACCAATGTCGCGGAGGAGGCCGGCGTTACGAGTGAGACGGGCAACACGGCGGTGGTCGCCGGTGACATCGACAACGACGGCTGCACTGACCTTCTGATGTCGGGCGACGGGGGGTTCATCGGCGACGAGCCCAGCAGCTTCAAGGTCTATCGGAACGATTGCGACGGCGCCTTCATGGAGATCACGGAAAGCATCGGCCTCGATGCACTGTCCGAATCGTACTCATGGGCCATTGCCCTCGCTGACATCGACAACGACAGCGACCTCGATCTTTTCGTCGGCGGGCCACCGGGGCCGGGATTCGACTTTGGACCTCCAAACAGGCTGTTCCTCAATGGCGGCGATGGCGTGTTTACGGATATTTCGGCCAGCGCCGGGGTCATCGACGATCTACCGGCATGTGGTGTCGGGTTCAACGACTACGACGAAGACGGATTCATAGACATTTTTCTCGCAACGTGCGTTTGGCTTGACGCCAGGTTCCGGCTGCTGCGAAACAACGGCGACCTGACGTTTTCCGATGTCTCATTCGAGTCGGGACTGAGCATTGCCATTGAAGGACTGCCGGGACAAGCCGAGCATGACTTTCGCTTCGGAGTTACCTTCTCCGATTACGATTCCGACGGCGACCTCGATATCTTGTCCAGGAACTTCGGGGCGAACGGGTGGATATTCGAAAACACCGGGGAAGGAACCTACAACGCAGTCGGCTATGAAGGGACGTTCGACGACATCGAGTACCCTACCAGTTGGGCGTTCGGCGTGGCTGATTTCGATAACGATGGCGGCGAGGACATCTTCTACTCCGGCAACTTCCCTGTCGCGAGCTTTGACTGGCCTCCAAACGCAGGGCTATTGCTGTTGAGCAGAGGCGACGGCAGCTTCCGGAACTTCCCATCGGGGTTTGGTCTCGAGGAACTGTTCACAACAGGCACCGCGATAGGCGACTATGACAACGATGGATTCGCCGATATCCTGATCGTCACGAGCAAGTCGCGCGGTCAGGGTGGCGAGCCCGTGCTCCTCCGCAACCAGGGAGGTGGCAATAGCTGGATTACTGTCCGTCTGATCGGCACGGCGAGCAACCGTGACGGCATCGGAGCGCGAGTGTGGGCCAAAGCCGATGGCAAGGTCGTCGTGAAGTCGACCCATGCGGGCTCCGGCTTCCTCTCGACCAACAGCCCGTGGCTGACATTCGGGCTGGGGAGCCACGAAGCGCCGGTGGATATCGAGGTGCGATGGCCCTCCGGCTTGGTCGAGGTGTTCGAGGGTCAGGCCGTGAGGCAGACCGTCACGCTGACCGAGGGGAGAGGAGTTGCTCACGAGGCGGACTGACAAGGGACCCGACAACGTTACGATAACCTTGAAAAACTCGAGATTTGTTGCATGGTGTTGCATTTTGTTGCATTTCGGCTTGTTATTGTAAAGTGCGATGGGGTCTCGTCCGGGAGCATGAGAGCCGAGCAGGATGCGGACGAGTAGGGAAACTCGGAGATAATACCAACTTGGTGTGATGGGGCCATGTTTTCACCAGCCGACCCTAATGGATGCCCGTTTTCGGAGACCTTTGCGGGATCTCCAGATATGCCTTAGCGCCGCGAATTTCACCCCCATCCTAACCTTCCCCCATCAAGGGGGAAGAGATTTTCCTGCTCGCATCAGGGGTTATGCAAAAGTCTCCTTGATTTCCATGTGCCTGATCCACGTTCCCGGCTAGTTGTTCCTTGTCCTGTCGGAGTCGTCCAACTGCCAGTATGACACCCGCTCCGACGGCAGGATCTCCGCAGAAACCGAGTCTTCGATTTCGGACTTGACGAGTAGCTCTTCTTCGTCGAGGAGGCGTTCCCGTTCCCGCACCATGCGATTTTACTGCTCGGCCACCTGTTGGAGAATTTCCGCTTCGGTTGGGCCGGGAGGGTCGTCGGCCATATCCTCCGGGGTGAGCACATCGAACTTCTCCGGCATGTGCATGTGGAGGAGCCACGACAAGAGCAGCGGCGGGGAGTCGGGCTTTTTCGCCATTTCCAGAAGGACCACCTGGATCGTGTCGGAGAACCGCAACTCGGCCTCCTCCTTTCTCTTGACGAAGCCGAGAACGTTGTGCCGCTCCCACGCCTCCACCTCGCCGACGGTGACTCCCGCTCTCCGGGCCGCTCGTTCGTAGTCCGGTGTGAGGGCGTACTGCTTGAGGCAGAGTTCCTGCAACCTCCATGTTCTGCGGTCTTCGGAAGAGAAATCGCTGAAACGGATGCCGAGGGCCCATTCCGCCGCATCCGCGTCGTTTTCGCTGTTGAAGCCGAGGGTTTTCAGCTCGTTGATGTTCATGTGGGCGTTGTTCCTCTGTGTCGGGTTTTCAATAGAGAATAGATGGTTTGTTCTATGCTGTCAAATTGGGGATGGCAGGTGGGAGTGTTCAGAGTTGGTGAGATGGATTGCGGAGACCCCCTCTCTGTATCTCTCCCCCGGCGGTGGAGAGACTGAAGATTCTTCGTCGCTGAACTCCTCAGAATGTTTCATGAGGGTTGCCACCCTCACCACCTAGAATGAAAATGGCAGTAAGGGCGATTCGCGAATCACCCCTACGTGAGGTTGACCAAGGGTTATTACCGGCAGGTGTGCCGCACCCGGGGGCTAGTTGTCGGCAATCTTTACGGAGCCGTCCTGCGTCCAGCCTGCGACCGGTTTCCCTGAGCTGTCCCCGAAGGCAGGAGCGGACGAGAATCCCACCTCCGCCGTCGCGCCGCGACACTCTTCCTTATCACTGACCTCCAAGTCGATCTCCACGATATCCCCGTCCGGCATCGTGTCGTCCAATGAGAAGTGCACGAACCGTATCGCTCCATTCGCGAACCGCGCCTGTGAGATGAAGGTCGCCGGGACCATGAGCGTCACCGAGTCCGGGACTCCATCGTAGTCCTCATCCTTCGGGTCGAAGCTCAGGCAGTCCTGGTCGTAGTCGACCGCGAAGGTGATGCTGGTGATCGCGTTGCCGTCGGCATCGAAGGAAACCGTCGCGGTCACCGGTTGTCCTGGCGTGCCCGGAATCTCTTCAGGAATCGTAAGAGACGGCCCTTCTTGGACCGCTGTGGGCGTGTGAGTTGAAGTAGCAGTAGCCGTTGGTGTCGCCGTTGCGGTGGCCGTGTGAGTCGGGGTGGGAGTGGATGTTGGGGTAGCCGTGGGTGTGTGAGTTGAGGTAGCAGTCGGTGTGGCTGTAGGTGTCGGGGTCGGCGTCGCAATGCTTATCGAGCCGTCTTGCATCGTTCCAGCTACTTCCTCACCGTTCGTATCGAAGTATGTCGCCGGACTGTTTTCCCAGAACCCGACGTTGACCGTCGCTCCCCAACACGCCGCATCGCTAGCGACATCTAAGCCGATGGCAACGATCACCCCGTCCGGCATCGAGGCGAGCGGGAGCACGATATCGGCGAGGACAACGTCGATCTCCCTGTCCGCGTCCTCCGGCGCGGGGACTACGAGCGTTCTGTCGAACCCCTCCGGGAGTGTGATGTTGACCGAGTCAGGTACGCCGTCCGAGTTGCCGTCCGTTGGGTCGAAGCTGAGACAGGACTCATCATAGACCAGCGAAAACGTCACGCCGGATATCTCTGCGCCGTCGGAGTTGAACGTGATGGGCACGGCAATCGTCTGTCCGGGTATTGCAGATATATCTTTGGGGATGCTGAGTGACGGTGTTGCCGGGACTGGCGTCGGAGTTGAGGTCGATGTGGCGGTAGGGGTGAACGTGGGCGGTGAGATTGTCACTGAGCCGTCTTGAGTCACACTCTTGAGAGGGGTGCCTTCATCGGATCCGAACTCGGCAGGAGGGTCGGATGAAAATCCCACGCCGGCCTTACCTTCTCTGCATGACACTCCTTCTGTGACTGTGAGAACGATCTCCATAATGGCTCCGTTTGGAATCGCTGCAAACGGGTGGGCCGTGTCCGCGAGGACGATGTCTATCTCCCCGTCCGAGTCGCCGGGGTCGTGGTTCACCCTCGTCGCCCCGAACTCAGTAGGGACCATCAACTTCACCGAATCTGCCAGGCCGTCCGAGTTTTTATCGGTCGAATCAAAACCCAGACAAGTTTCGTCGTAGTCCACCGAAAAGGTAACGCTGGACACCTTTGCGCCGTCCGAATCGAACTTGATTGGCACGGCTACAAGTTCTCCGGGCGTCCCCGACATATCATCGGGGATTGTGAGCGAAGGCCTCTCAGGGGGTGGCGTACTCGTAGGCGTGGGTGTCCGCGTAGGCAACTTTGTCGGAGTTGGTGTGGGGGTTGGTGGCGGCGGAAATGTCGGGACTGCGATAGGTGTTGGCGTTGGTGTGTTGGTTGAGGTTGGCGTACTCGTTGGAAGAGGCGTGCGCGTGGGTTTTCTCGTCGGGGTATGGGTCGGAGTAATCTTGGGGTCGGGCCAGATGTGGAACGCCAGAGCCGGCATGCTCGTCGGCAGTGGTGTTTGTGTGGGCTTTCTCGTCGGCGTATGAGTTGGAGTATTCTTTGGTTCCGGCCAGATTACGAGTGACGGAGTAGGTGTGCCGGACGGTTTACTCCCGGTAGAATCCGGCGGACCGGTAAACGCCGAGACCACTGCACCGGAGAGCACGGATGAGGCGGTTATCGACGCGGTCAGCGCGACCGCGCGCGCATAGTTCAACCGAGTCATCTGTGAGAAGCCCCCACGACCTGCAGCGTGTTAGTGAAGTCGCGGGTGCGCACTATACCAATATTATGAAGAAATGTCTATATCTCTACAATATATTATGAATATAACATGAAATACGTTGTTCGATAGGAGTCCGGCGCGAGCTTTCCGGTCGAAACGCGCTTGATGCTGCGGCCATGCCGTGTTTGCCATGCATGAGACCCAAATCCGTTGAAGACGACGGGCGATTGTCATTACAATGTTCGTGCCGGATAATCGAGCGTGAGTATCATGAAAGTCCTAATAGTCAACGGCCCGAATCTGAATAGGCTCGGAATGCGCGATCCCTCCCAGTACGGGAGCGAGACGCTTGCTGACATCGAGTCGCGCCTTCGCGAGCGCGGGGAATCGCTCGGCGTCGAGCTGGACTTCTTCCAGTCGAACCACGAAGGCGCGATCGTGGACTACCTGCAGGAGGCCTCTCAGGACGCCTCAGGCATCGTGGTGAACGCGGGAGCGCTGACCCACTACGGCATCTCGCTGCGGGACGCGATCGCGGATACGGGACTGCCGTTCGTCGAGGTGCACCTGTCCAACATCCACGCACGCGAGGAGTTCCGGCATCACTCGGTCATCGCATCGCTGGCGAAGGGCCAGATAGCGGGTCTCGGATGGCGCGGATACCTCTATGCGCTGGACTATCTGGTCGAGACCATCGAACGGACGTAGGAGAACGGAATGACGCTGAGCTACGGCGAGTTGAAGAAGGGAATGCCCATTGCGCTGGACGGCGAGCCATACGCCGTCGTCGACTACGAGCGAACGAAGATGCAGCAACGCGCCCCTGTGATGCGGATCAGGTTCCGGTCGCTCCGCACGGGCCGCATCGTGGACCGCACTTTCAACGGCTTCGACGTGAAGTTCACCGTCGCGGACGTAGAGCGCCGCAAAGCGGAGTACATCTACCAGGACGGCGAACTGTATTACTTCATGGACAACGAGACCTTCGAGCAGTTCCCCCTGAACGCGGACCAGATCTCCGACTCGCTCCCGTACATGATCGAGCAGACCGCCGTCGATCTCGTCCTCTACCAGGATGAGCCGATCAGCATCGAGATACCCCTCAACGTCGATCTCAAGGTCACCGACACGGACCCCGGCTTCAAGGGAGACACGGCCACGGGCGGCAGCAAGCCCGCCACGGTCGAGACGGGCCTCGTCGTGCAGGTGCCCCTCTTCATCGATGTCGGGGAGACGATCAGGATAGACACTCGCACGGGCGAATACGCCGGGCGCGTGTAGCTTCGATTGGTCTCCAATAGGGTTGTTAGAAACCGTTCGTGGTGAGCCTGTCGAGCTATGAACGGCCCTTCGACAAGCTCAAGGTGAACGAAGTCTCTTTGGACACCCTTTAAGGCGCGAGCATGGCCGTCTACTCAGTTTCGGAGGTGTCGCGGTATCTCACGGAGATTCTTCGTGAAGACCCGGTCCTGCAAAACGTGTGGGTGCGTGGCGAGGTCGGGAATCTCACGCGCTCGGCTGCGGGACACTCATACTTCAGCCTGCGGGACGCGGACGCCACGCTCCGATGCGTGATGTTCCGTGGCGGAGGCGTCGGGGCCGACCTGATAGAGGAAGGCAGCGCCGTCATCGCCCACGGTCGGGTGGCCCTCTACGAGCCGCGCGGCGATCTTCAGCTCATTGCCGATGTCGTCCAGCCCGAGGGGGTCGGTGAGCTTCAACTAAAGCTCGAAGAGCTCAAGATGCGGCTCGAAAAAGAGGGGCTGTTCGAAGAGTCGCGCAAGAGGCCGTTGCCGAGATTTCCCGTGCGGGTGGGAGTCGTCACCTCGCCGACGGGCTCCGTCTGGCACGACATCCAGAATGTGACCACCCGCCGGTACCCGGCCGTCGAACTCGTGCTCGCGCCAGCCCTGGTGCAGGGCAACGAGGCGGTGCCCACCATCACTGCGGCTTTCGATGCTCTGGAACAGCTCGATGACATCGACGTGACAATCGTCGCGCGTGGGGGCGGTTCCCTCGAGGACCTCTGGCCCTTCAACGAAGAGGACGTGGCGCGAGCGATCTTCAAGAGCAGCGTGCCGGTCGTCAGCGCGATAGGCCACGAGACCGACTACAGCATCGCCGACCTCGTGGCCGACGTTCGAGCGCCGACTCCGTCCGCCGCCGCTGAGCTTGTCATGCCGGATCAGGCGGAGCTGCTCGGCGACATCATGGTGCTCCGCAGAACCGTGAGCTCCATAATCACGGGCCGACTCGAAACGGCCCAATGGGAGATGGAAGCACTTCTTCCCCGTCTCCAGCGCGGGCTTCCCGATTTCGATACGCTCAGGCTGCGCATCGACGACATGATGCGGACGACGGCCGGCCACCTGCGCGGAACGATGCAGGTCGCGGGTGAGCGAGTCAACGGTTTGCGTGGCAAATTGGAGTCTCTCAGCCCGCGGGATACACTGCTGCGCGGGTACGCCATCGTCCACAGGGAAGCTACCGTGGTGACCTCGCCGTCGCAGGTCGCGGACGGCGACATGATCGGCGTGACGGTGGCAGACGGCGACTTCAAGGCGGAGGTGACCGGAGACGGAGCGCGACCTGTGTCCAGACGACGGAGGAGATCGAGGAAATCTACTCCGAGTGAGCAAGCGAGTATGGACCTGTTCGAAGACTGATAGGATAGGCTGTCGAAAAATATGCAAGAAGAACCGAAGACCGACGACGAATTCAAAGACCTCACGTTCGAGCAGGCGCTGGAGCAGCTTGAAGAGACGGTCCGCGCCATGGAGGCGGGAGAACTCTCCCTGCAGGAGACCACGGCGCTCTTCGAGCGGGGTATGCGGCTCGCCAACTACTGTGGCGACGTGCTCTCGAAGGCCGAGCTGAAGATCACCCAGATCCAGACCGCCTACGGAGAGTCGCCCGAATCGGCCGACGCTGAACCGTTTTGACGCTAGGCAGGGCGACCTCGCGACGTGGTTTAAGTTGTGTTCCGTTCAACGCCAACCACTCGATAGTTTCCGCCACAAACCGGAGTCCGGTGAATGACTAGTAGATACACTGATGAGTGGACGGCCTCTCTTCTCAATGCCGAGCGGAAGTTCAGCGGGCTGACTCCCGAAGAGCTCATGGAAGAGGCAGGACTGCGTCCCGGGATGACAGTCGTGGACTACGGCTGCGGGCCCGGTTTTCTGACCCTGCCGGCTGCCAAGAAGGTTGGCGCCGACGGCAAGGTGTATGCGTTGGACATCCACGAGGGCATGGTCGCGCTGATCGAGTCGAGAGCGGCAGAAGCGGGACTGGCAAACGTCACGGCCCTGCTGAACGATGGGCCGGAAGCGCCACTGCCGGACAGTGTGGCCGATCTCATCCTGTGTACTCTCGTATTCCACTACAAGGAGTCGAGAGACGAGAGGCAGGTCCTTGCTGACGACCTTGCGCGTCTGCTCAAGCCAGGCGGCTGCGTGATGCTCGTCCAGTGGGACGATCGAGCGCCCTTCGAAGAGACCAGCGAACTACTCACGGCCGCCGGCCTCAAGTGTGGTGTGCAGTCCTCGGTAGTCGAACGCCAGTACAGGTTGAAGGCGACCAAGCCCTGAGTCTCGTAGCCGCTAGGCCACCCGCGTCACATGCGATAAGCCCTCCACAAGAGCCGTTCGTACACGCGTGCCATGGTGATGAACCACGGGTCGGTCTCCGGGGCAAGCGGGGCCACGAGGATCGAGTGCCAGCCCGCCCGGTTGGCCCCGACGATGTCGGTGAGGATGCGGTCGCCCACGAACGCCCACTGCTCGGGGGGCACGTCGAAGTGACGCTCCGCCTCTCGGTACGGCTCCGCAGAAGGCTTCCTCTTGCTGGCGGGCACGACATGCAGGGGGAAATGCTCGATCAGTTCCTCCCGCCGCCTGTCGGTGCAGTTGGAGATGATGCAGAGACGGTCCGCGAACAGGCCCCGCATCACCTCTATGTTCGTGAGCAGCCGATCATGGATGCCCATCCCGTGGAACCGGCACAGCGTCTGGTCGGCGTCGAATGCTATGGCGCGAACGCCGCGATCGTACAACGCCCTCGCGTCGATCTCGGCCACGCTGTCGACCTGCTGATCGGGGCGAAGTTCGCGCCTGCTGGGAAGCGCCTCACTGAGTGGCGGCATGGACTGGGTACATCGAATGTTCCTTGAGCGCGTATTTGGCCCTAGTGTATCGTAGAAATACGGGGCGTCGCACCGAAACGGGATGACCCGTTGAACGGCCCCATCGTTAAAGAACAAGGGGCGCTTTCCCCACCGGACGGCACGTGTACGAAACCGACGAATACGACTACGAGCAGGAACGCTACGTCCCGATGCCTGAGGTGACTCGGAAGCCCTACCTCACCTACGCTCTGCTCGCCATCAACGTCGTCATGTTCGGCCTCGCGCATCTCGCGGGCGGGACCGAAGACCCTGACGTCCTTCTCGACTTCGGCGCCATGTTCGGCCCCCTCATCTCTCAGGGAGAATACTGGCGGCTTCTGACGGCCATGTTCCTCCACTCGGGCTTCATGCACCTGGGGTTCAACGTGTTTGCGCTCTTCATCTTCGGGCAGTCCGTGGAGCGTTCGTACGGACACGCGCCCTTCTTCCTCATATATTTCCTCGCCGGTCTGGCCGGGAGCGTCACGAGCTACCTGTTCAACTCCATCGCCATCGCGGCAGGCGCGAGCGGGGCGATCTTCGGCGTCGTCGGGGCCCTTGGGGCGTTCCTCCTCCTGCAGCGCCGGGCCTTCGGCAAGCACGCCCAGAACAGCTTGATCGGTCTTGCAATCATTATCGGAATAAACATCTTCATCGGCCTGGCGACGCCCGGCATCGACAACTGGGCGCACGGCGGAGGGCTGGTGGCGGGATTCATTCTCGGCCTGGCGCTCTCGCCGCAGTACCGGCGGGCCGGAACGATGTTTGGCTACCGGGTATTCGTCAACACGTCGGGATCCCTGATCCTCAAGTGGTGGATCGTGCCGGTCACATTGCTCATTCTGGCCCTCGGCGTGATCATCGCTGACCGCAGGCTGCCGGAGAACGCCTTCACCCACTACTTCCGCGCCGAGCGCTACTATTCGCAAGGTGACTATGGACGGGCCCTCGACTCACTTGACCTTGCGATAGAGTCCGGCCCCATTGGCGCAGCGCAGTCACATTTGCTGCGAGGCAAGATCTACATCGAGGCCGGCAACTATCAGTTGGCCCGGCAGGAGCTGGGGATAGCGCTGAGACTGGGTAGTCGGAGTATCCAGGTCGAGGCCTTGGAGGCCCTTCGCACGATTCCCAATAGGTAATTGGGCTTTAAGTAGGCGTCACACGTAACGCCTACCCCGGAACTACGCCGACTTCTGCTGCCACAGCGGGAGGGGCGTGATCTCGCCGTCCTCGCAGACGAGATGGACGACCTTCGTCTTGCGGATGGACTCTTCGTCGACGACGCAGCGCGTCACGCCGGATAGGGTGGGAAGCTCGTACATCACGTCGAGCAGCGTCTCTTCGAGGATGGCGCGCAGCCCTCGCGCGCCGGTGCCCCGCTCGATGGCAAGATCGGCGGCGGCTTCAAGGGCTTCCTGGGTGAACTCGAGTTCAACGCCGTCCATCTTGAAGAGGCTCTGGTACTGCCTCACAAAGGCGTTCTTCGGTTCGGTGAGGACTCGGACGAGGGCATCCTTATCGAGGCTAATCAGGCCGACGGAAATCGGCAGACGCCCTACGAGTTCCGGGATGAAGCCGTACTCCAGCAGGTCGTCGCCAATGACGTGGTCGAGCAGGTTCGCGCCGTCCTCGGCGAGGCCCTCCGAGGGCTTGCCGGTCGAGTTGAAGCCCAGGGTAACCCTGCCCTTGGAGAGGCGTTGGTCGACGATGTCGTTCAGTCCTTCGAACGCTCCCCCGCACAGGAAGAGAATATCGTCCGTCTTGATCTGCACGAAGTCCTGGTGAGGGTGCTTGCGGCCGCCCTGCGGCGGAACGTTGGCGACGCACCCCTCGATGATCTTTAGAAGCGCCTGTTGGACGCCTTCACCCGACACGTCCCGCGTGATCGAGGGATTCGGGCTCTTCCGTGAGATCTTGTCGAACTCGTCGATGTAGATGATGCCCTGCTGAGCTTTCTCGATATCGAATTCCGCCGCCTGAATCAGCCTCAGGAGGATATTTTCGACATCCTCCCCGACATATCCCGCCTCGGTCAGCGAGGTCGCATCCGCGATGGCGAAGGGAACGTCGAGGACCTTGGCGAGGGTCTGGGCCAGGAGCGTCTTGCCTGAGCCGGCAGGACCCATCATGAGAATATTGGCCTTCTGAAGCTCCACGTCGGGGGAGGGCATCAGGTTGGACGTGATGCGCTTGTAGTGGTTGTACACCGCCACGCTCAGTACTTTCTTCGACCGCTCCTGCCCGACGACGTACTCGTCGAGCTTCCGGTATATCCATCGCGGCGTAACGCTCTTGGAGAGGACTTCCTTGGAGGCCGGTTGACGGACGGGAGCCTGGCCCTCCTCGGTCATGATCTGTCCGCACAGGCCGATACACTCGTCGCAGATGAAGACCCTGTCCGGCCCGGCGAAGATGCGCTTGACCTGCTGCTGCGACTTCCCGCAAAACGAGCATTTGTAGTTGCTCGTGTCACCTGTCCGCGATGTCGTCATATCCCTCTCGTCTTGATAAGAACTCTGTTGGAACGAAACCGCCCCCCGGTTTCTCACGGGGGGCGGTTGCTTTCGGTCGGTTTGTTAGGAGTCCTGGCCCATCTTCTCCATTTCTTCGTTCGTTACTACTTCATCGACGATGCCGTAGTCCTTGGCCTCCACCGCGTTCATGAAGAAGTCGCGGTCGGAGTCCTTAGCGACCCGGTCGTACGGCTGCCCCGTCGTTTCTGCGATGATGCTCCGCACTCGGTCTTCGAGACGAAGAGTCTCTCGCGCCCATATCTCGATGTCCGACGCCTGGCCCTGGGTCCCGCCCATGGCCTGGTGCATGTGCACGGTGGAGTTCGGGAGCGCAAACCGCTTGCCCTTCGCGCCCGCCGTAAGAAGCACCGTCGCCATGCTCATGGCCGAACCGACGCAGTAGGTCTGCACGTCGGGCTTGACGAGCTGCATGGTGTCATAGATGGCGAGGCCGTCATAGATGTAGCCGCCGGGAGAGTTGATGTACATCAGGATGTCGCGGTCGGGGTCCTCGCTGTCGAGGTACAGAAGCTGGGCGACGATGGCGTTGGCGACCTGATCGTTGATGGGAGTGCCCAGAAAGATAATGCGCTTGCGAAGCAGAAGTGAGTAGATATCGTATGCGCGCTCGCCCCTGGCACTCGTCTCCACCACCATTGGCAGAACGTTTTCGAAGTTCGGTGTTCGCACGTGTGTCTCCTTGATTTTCGTCTCGGTGTCCCGGCTCACTTAATCAATTCCGCTTTCGGTGACATTCGCATAACCTCCAGATATTGCCTTAGTGCCGCGAATTTCACCCCCATCCTAACCTTCCCCCATCAAGGGGGAAGGGATTTCCAGGCTCCCATCAGGGGTTATGCAAGGGTCTCCTTTCGCGGGAATGACGGGAATGTGGGGCCATTCCTATACCCCAGGCATAGACGAAACGATCTCGTCGACGAGGCCGTACTCCTTAGCCTCTTCGGCGGTCAAATAGAAGTCGCGGTCGGAGTCGCGGGTGACCCGGTCGTAAGGCTGTCCGGTCGTTTCGGCAATGATCTCTCGCAGTTGGTCCTTGAGGCGGAGTATCTCGCGGGCGTGGATCTCGACATCGGTCGCCTGACCCTGCGCTCCCCCCAGTGGCTGGTGCATGTGAATCGTGGAACTGGGCAAGGCGTAGCGCTTTCCCTTGGCTCCGGCAGTCAGCAGCACAGTGCCCATGCTTCTGGCGGCTCCGACGCAGTAGGTGCGGACGTCCGCGTTGATGAGCTGCATCGCGTCATAGATCGCAAGGCCGGAATAGATGATGCCGCCGGGAGAGTTGATGTACATGAGGATGTCGGACTCGGGGTCCTCGCTGTCAAGATAGAGAAGCTGGGCTACGACGGAGTTCGCCACCTGATCGTCTATGGCAGTGCCCAGGAAGATGATGCGCTTGCGGAGCAGGAGAGAGTAGATGTTGTACTCCTCCTTCCTCCCCTTTTCGTTCGTCTCGACGACCGTGGGTACGGCGTTCTGAAAGCTCGGTGTCAGCACGTAAGTCTCCTCATTGCGCATTGTTCCAAAATCTGAAAACCGTTTCATCCGCCCCACACTTTCATCAGTCATCGCCTGATTAGTACCATGTCAACATAGTTTTGGTAGTACAAATCACCCTCACCCTAGCCCTCTCCCATCAAGGGAGAGGGGATAAATCGGCACTGTCCGGTTTGTTATATTCAAGTTGACTGAGTACTAGGCGGTTGACGGCGCCGCGACTTCCGCCTCATCTTCCTCGCCGGACGAGTCATCTTCGGATTCCTCGTCCGCCTGCCCCTTGGCGATCAGCACGAGCCGGTCGAGGGCCTTCTCGATGAGAAGCGATTCCCTGACCGACGACTTCACGCGCTCGGAGCGTAGCTCTTTGTTCGTGAGCTTTTGCCCCGTCGTCTCGTCCCCTTCTCTCGCGAGCTGCTTGAGACGGTCGTTGAGCTCGTCGTCGGAGATTTCGAGGGCCTCCTGCTCGATGAACGCGCTGATGGCGTAGGAGCGGTTGAGCTTCTCAACGGCCTCCTCGTGCATCTCGTCGCGGATCTGTTCCGCCGTCTTACCGGTGAATCGGTTGTAGTCGTCCTCGCTGATGCCCAGCCGCTTCATCATCTCGTCGCGCCGCGCTTCCATTTGATCGATCTCATTTTGGATGAGGAGCGGGGCGATCTCCATGTCAGCGTTCACGACCAGCTCTTCGATGGCAAGCTCGCGGTATTCATGCTCGTTTTGCCGCATTGTCGCGTCTTGAATGTTTTCTCGAAGCTGCTCTTTAAGATCGTCAAGGGTCTCGCACTCGTCCCTGACGCTCTGGGCGAAATCGTCGTCCAGTTCGGGAAGGAGGCGCTGCTTCACATCGGTTATCGTGACGGTGAATTCGGCCTTTTTGCCCGCAATCTCGTTGTCTGCGAAGTCCTCAGGCACGTCGAGGGTGAAGTCCGCAGGCGTATCGACTTCCAGCCCCTCCAGTTCGGCTGCGAAACCCGGCAACGGGAGGGTGGAGGATGGGTCTACCATGAATTGGGAGTCGGTCTCGTCGATGATCTTTACGTCGTCGATCGTTCCCACGACGTTCATGGTGATGAGGTCGTCGTGGGCGACGGGTCGTTCGACCGGTTCCCAAGAGGACTGCTGCTTTTGCAGGGCCTCGAGCTCCTGGTCGACATCCTCGTCGCTAACATCCACAGGGTCTTCTTCGACGCGGATGCTGCGGTAGTCGCCGAGGTCGAGGACCGGATTGAGAGCAACGGCGGCCTCCACGACCACCGGGTCGAACTCAACGTTGTCGAGCTGCGGAAAGCCGACGCTCTCGATCTCCTGGTCCTCGACGGCCTTCATGATGACGTCGGTCACCATGAAATCGAGCGACTCGGAGATGAGGCTTTCCCGGCCCATCATGCCTTCCACGATCTGGCGCGGGGCCTTGCCGGGACGGAATCCGGGTATACGCATCTTCCCGACGGCCTGCCGGTAGCCACGCTCTACGTACGGCTCAAGGTCATCGTCGTCCAATTCGATACGGAGCGTGACTTGGCGCTCCTCGACTTCACCTTGAGTTACTTTCACACGTGGGCTCCCTGCGCATATTCCTTCCAGCTTATAGGGCGATTATATCAGACGGAATTTTCGGGTGTGAACGTTTTTGCTGTGCCGCTAAGCGTCACTCTTCGCCGCCGCCCGTTCTTGCTTGGCGGTTCTTCGTCAGTCGGAGGGTCTCTATTTTGAGGTTGTCCATCTCGATGATTTCCACGGTAAAGCCGTCGGCCTCGAACGTCTCTCCCGCCGCCGGAATGTGCCCCAGCCGTTCGAGCGCCCAGCCCGCGACCGTCTCGAAATCGCCCTCCTCGATGCCGAGTTCGAGCCTGTCGCGCGCCTCGTCGATGCTCATGCCGCCGTCGACCTCGTAGGTGTCCCGACCGACAAGCGTCATCTCTTCCTCGGTGCCGACGCCTTCTTCTCCGACGCGGCCCATCACGTCCTCGATGAGCTGCTTCAGCGTCACGAGGCCCGCAACCCCGCCGAACTCGTCGACCGCGATGGCCATCTGGTTCCCCGACTTGCGGAGTTCGTCGAACACCTCTGCTATGCGCTTCGTCTCCGGGACGAAGTGAACGTCGCGGATGACGTTGGTCACCGAGTCCTCGTCCTTGAGGCCGTTGACGGCAAGTGACCGCAGGATGTCTTTCAGCGAGAGGACCCCGACCACGTTGTCCGTCGTGTCCCAATAGACCGGGAACCGGGTATGCGAGTGCTCTGCGTAGGTCGTGAGGAACTCCTTGACGGTGGAGCCGCGCTGGACGAAGACGATCTCCGTGCGCGGGGTCATCACATCGCGCACCTGACGGTCTCCGAACCGGAAGACACCCTTGAGCCGCTCGGCCTCGTCCTGCTCGAACTCTCCCTCGCCGACGCCGATGTCGATGAGGGCGCGGAACTCTCCCTCCGTTATAGAACGCTGATCATCCTGCGATCCACCGACCCGCCTGCTGAGCATCTTGGTGATCCACTGGAGAACCAGGACGAACGGGAGCAGAAGGAACTCACCCCACTTGAGCGGATAGGAGTACAGAAAGGCGATTCTCTCCGAGTTCCGAAAGGCAATGGTTTTTGGAATCGTCTCTCCCAGCAGGAGCAGGGTCACCGTGCCGAGTATGGTCGCTATGACAACACCAAGGCCTTCATTTTCCTGCCCCACGCGGTTGACGACGACGACCGTGATTATGGCGCTGAACGCGACGTTTACAAGATTGTTGCCGAGCAGGATGGTCGAAAGGAGACGCTCGGGCTCATTGAGCATGTTTGCTACCCGTCGCGCGCCGGGCACACCTTCGCTGAGCAGGTGGGCGATCCTCGTCCTCTGAAGGGAGAGAAAGGCCGCCTCCGAGCTTGAAAAGAAGGCGGACAGCACTAAGAAGCCTAATAACAGAGCAAGACTAGCAGCTTCTGCGCCTGACATAGTGGCAATTCCTCAAGTTGAATCGTTCATCGAGGACTGTGAACGAGCAGCCAAGAACGCGAAGTCGCGTTCCGGACCGGACGGCGATTGGGAGAGTGAACAGGGGGAGGCCGAAGCGCGCCGGCGTGGGCCGGGCCTTCGGCTGCGTAGACGGCGGTCTGTCTGGATCGGAGTCCATACGTTCACTCTACATCAGACGGGCGAACGAGGTAAAGCGCCCCATTTGGAACAAGACCCGTCACTCGACCAGTGGAGCCGGTTACGATTCAGCTTGCACTGAGCGAGGTGCTTGTGTACATTTCGACTCCAAGCGAAAGGAAGAGGTTGCCCTGCCATGAGACTATATATCATCGTTGTATCACTTTTCGCTCTTGCCGCGCTCGCATGCTCTCAAGATGGCGATGACGAATCCTCGTCACGTTTGCAGATCGTGCAGGACAGGGGCGAGGTCGTCTGCGCCACGCTGGACGACACGCCGGGGTTCGGTTTCCTGGATGAGCAAGGCAGCCATGTAGGTTTCGATATCGACCTGTGTCGCGCCGTTGCGGCCGCCACGCTGGGGAACGCCGACGCCGTCGAGCTCCGCACGATTGACGCGGCAGAGCGCGGGCCCGTCATGCAGGCGGGCGAGGTGGACCTCCTCGTGTGGGTGACGACGTGGACGAGCTCGCGTGACGCCGCGTGGGGCGACTTCGTGCCGACGATGTTCTACGACGGACAGGGGTTCATGGTGCCCAACCGACTGGGGGTGTCCAGCGCGTATGAACTTGGCGGGGCCGCCGTATGCACCACGGCCGGCACGACCAGCGAGCTAAACATGGAGGACTTCTTTCGTCAAAACCGGATGGAGTACAACCCGTTGATATTCGAGAGCGGCGACGTGGCGCTCGACGCCTACACGAACGGAGTGTGCGACGTGTTCACCACGGACCGCTCCGCCCTCGCGGCGCTCCGGACCAGCATTCCCAATCCCGAAGAGCACATGATTCTCCCGGAGGTCATATCTGAGGAGCCGCTCACTCCACTGGTGCCGCATGGCGACAGCCAGTGGTTCGATATCGTGAAGTCGGTGATGGCTATCCTCATCTACGCCGAGGCGTACGGAGTGAATTCAGGGAACGTCGCGGAGATGGCAACGAGCGATAACGTGAAGGTGAAACGCCTGCTCGGAACCGAGGGGTCGTGGGGTCAGGCCGACCTCGGCCTTGACACGACCGTCGCCCAGACGGTCATCACCCGGGTGGGTAACTACGGTGAGATCTACGAGCGACATCTGGGGTCGGACGGAATCGGACTGCCGAGAGAGGGCGGCCGCAACGCTCTCTGGGCCGACGCCCCCTGCACCGACTGCCCGAAGGGTGGCCAGATATACGCCGCGCCGCTGCGGTAAGTTCCGGCATAGTCGTAAGAATTCCGGCCCCGCGCTCACGTGCGAGGCCGGAATCAACTGGGCCATGTTGCGGCCCTACCCCACCGGCAGGTACTGCACCTTCGCCGGATTCCAGCGCACGAACTGCTCGCCGTAGCCAAAGCCGTTCACGTACCCGACAGCACCGCCTCCCTGTCATTCCGAGCGCGGCGAGGAATCAAATCCATGACCGCAAGACGGGATAGCCGACGCTCGATTCGCATCCTCGCCGACGGGATAGGAATTCTCCATGTCGGCGCTGCCTTGGGACAGGCATTTTAGATTCTTCACTCCGCTTCGCTGCGTTCAGAATGACAGTGGCGGGGGTGCTTTCAAAGTGGGCCAATAGTCAAATGTCTACCCCTGTCAGCCCGCCGGGTGAGATATACGGAGAGGGGGACGTTTGCGGTAGCTTGCCACGCCCGATATCATACCTGCCCATTGGAGGGAATCCGCGCTATGAAGATACTAATTATGGGGTCCGGGGCCGTGGGCGGCTACTTCGGCGCCGTGCTGAGCCGGGCAGGACACGAGGTGGTGTTCATCGCGCGTGGCAGCCACCTCGAGGCGATCAACAGTAGCGGTCTCCGTGTGAAGAGTGACGCGATGGGCGCTTTCGAAGTGCAGGCCTCCGCCATGGAGCGCCCCGACGGCTCGTGGAAGGCCGATCTCGTCCTCTACTGCGTGAAGGGCTATGACAACCACACGGGAGTGCCGACGATAGGCCCGGCAGTCGGAGACGGCACCGTGGTGCTGACGCTCCAAAACGGCATGGGCAGCGTCGACGCGCTTGCGGCAGCATACGGAAGGGAAGCCGTGCTCCCCGGCCTGACCTACGTCGACGCGACCCGGACGGGACCGGGTGCCGTCAGCGAGTTCGGCCTTAAGGCCCCCGACATCGTCTTCGGCGAGGAGGACGGGAGCGAGTCCGACCGAGTCGCGCGTGTGAGAGACGCTCTGGAGGTTGAGGGCATCGACGTGAAGGTGGCCGACGACATCACCAAGGAGCTTTGGAGCAAGTTCATCTACATCTGCGGCCTCAGCGGCTCGACCTGCATCACCCGCTCCACCTTCGACCAAGTCGTCATGACGCCGCACACTCTGGAATTCGTCCGCAGCATCATGCGTGAGGCGTATGCCGTCTCACAGGCCCTGGACGTGAACATCGCCGCCGACTACGTAGACACCACCGCCGACTACTTCGTGAGCATCAAGGGCGAGAACACCTCGTCCATGTACACCGACCTCATGCGAGGGAGTCCCATCGAGGTCGAGGTGCTCAACGGGGCGGTTGCCAGAATGGGCGCAGAGGTGTCCATCCCGACGCCCGTCAACTCCTTCATCGCCACGTGCCTGTCGCTCTACCACGCCCGCGCGATGGAAGAGCGGGGGAGCTAGGCGGCGCGACATTCCGGTTTGATTAGGGGTGGTTTGGATTCCCGCTTTCGCGGGAATGACCGTGACCTTGTGAGGGCCACATAAGGGTATGAAAATATGTTGCCGCCGGGGACGGGCAACCACAAGGGTTGCCCCTACGATTTCGCCGTCATTCCCTCGCGGTCTTGGTCCGTTAAGTGCGGCGTAATCTTGTTGACGAAGTCCTGCAGCGTCTCTTCGACGGTGGAGTCTGACGTGTCTAGCTCGATCTTGCGGGTCAGCCGGGAGCGTTCGAACTCCTCGCGGAATCTCTGCAGCACGAGCTCCACGTCCTTGTCTTTGAGGATGCCGTTGGGATGCGGGTTCTCCTCCATGCGCCTGCGGATGACCTCCGGCCTTGCGGTTACGTGGCAGAGCACGGTGTCGGTGCCCCCGCTTAGGATCTTGTCCTCCATATTGCTCATGAAGTCCCGTCGATTCTCGAATCCCAGGTAGAGCTCGCCGTAGATGCCCTCCTCGATGTGGAGGCCGATCATCACCGAGTCCCTCATCCCCGTCATCGTCGACAGTCCCGACACGTGGTACACAACGTTGTGTCGCATGATCGTCTCTTTCGTCCGCGTGCTCAACGCCCAGAGCTGCTCCTGCTCCTCCTCCGTGAAGTCGCTCGGCACGGGAGTGTACTCCTGCTCGTGCGTCACGGAGTACGGGAACTTGCCGTGGTCGTGCACGTTCTTGACCGACCCGCCAAGCTCCTCGTGTATCCAGTCCCGAATCCTGAACCCCAGCGTCGTCGTGCCCGTGTACTCGCAGCCGATTATGACCAACTTCATGTGACGGCCTCCTTCTATTGTGCCAGGTCCTGAATGTACGCCTGAATCTCATCCGACATGTCGTCGCGGTCGAGTGCCTCTCGAATCGACGCCTTCAGCATTCCGGCGGGCACTCCGGTGTCAAAGAGTTCCCCCGGAAACCGGTAGGCCGTCCCCCTGTGCGTCTTGAGCAGCGCCGCGATCCCGTCGGCCAGCCATATCTCGCCGCCCGCTCCGGGACTCGTGCGCTCCAGCGCGGCAAAAATCTCCGGCGGAAGCACGTACCTTCCGACGACGGCCAGGTTCGACGGCGCCTCCTCGATGGACGGTTTCTCGACGAGTCCCGATATCTCGTACACCCTGCCATTCCGGCTCGTGGGCGCGACGACTCCCTTCTGTGGAATCGTCTCTTCGGGAGTCTCCGCCACGCCAATGACCGGCCCTCCGGTCTCTTGGTAGATCTCGATCATCCGCCCGATGGTCGATTCGCCGCCCCGGATGACGTCGTCCGGCAGCAGCACGGCCAACGGCTCGTTGCCGACTGCCTCCTTGGCGACCAGCACGGCGTGACCGTTGCCGAGCGGCTCCCGCTGTTGGACGTACGTGATCTCCACGGTCCTCGCGAGGTCGGATACCCGTTCGATGAGGGCGGCTCTTCCCTGCCGCTCCAACATGCGCGCCACGTCGGAGGACACGTCGAAGTAGCTTGCGATAGCCTCTTGATGCGGCGAGACGACCATGACTACGTGCTGGATGCCCGCGGCGGCGGCCTCCTCGACCGCGAGGTGGATGACGGGAGTGTCCAATACGGGCAGGAGGGCCTTGGGAACGGCCTTCGTCACCGGAAGGAAGCGTGTGCCGAGTCCCGCCGTCGGAATAACGGCCTTGCGCACGTTCATAGCCGACTTTCGCGCCTCCCGGTTCCGGTTGCGGCCCGATTATAGCACGGTGGGGGTTAGGCGCCGGGCGCCGGATTCCCGTCTACGCGGGAATGACGGTGGCTGTGCGTATCCGACGTTCTCACGGAGTCTGAGCATTATCTGTGCTCAGGTCGCAGAGGGTCAATCGAGGGACATTTGGGGACATTCCGTGACATTGAAAGGAGTCACCGCCGTTGGGCCGGGAGTAGGCAGGCGGGCCGGTTGACAGGTTGTCGCGTGCTCCCACCTATCGAGAAATCGTTTTTTTTGTAACATTCCGTAACATTTTGTAACATTCCGAGGTGTTGCGGTTGGGCGATCCGCGTCTTGGTTGCACGTTCATAATAGGTCATGCGTTCTTATCCGTCAAGTCCGACTGAAGTAACCGGAGCCAACGTTCTGCGTGGTAGTATGGAGTGCAACCATCCTGGACTTGCATCACGACTACGGAGGACGCCATGACACTCGCCAGAGAAAAATGCGTAGCCTGCCGGCGGGACTCGCCGAGAGTCACCCCCGAAGAGATCGACGAGCTCCACCCCGTCGTGTCCGACTGGGAGCTGACGGAGGTCGACGAGATCAAGCGGCTCGACCGGACCTTCAAGTTCTCCGACTTCGCCGGTGCCCTGGAGTTCTCTCAGAAGGTCGGCGAAATCGCAGAGGACGAAGGACACCACCCGCGAATCATCACCGAATGGGGCCGAGTCAACGTCGCTTGGTGGACGCACAAGATAAGGGGCCTCCACCGCAACGATTTCATCATGGCCGCGAAGACCGACGGCCTGTATGGGTAGGTGCTGGGTTCTGGAAGGGAAAAACCCTCACCCTCACCCTAGCCCTCTCCCACGACGGGAGAGGGGATAAATCGGGGGCTTTGCGCGGCGGTCTAGTTCGGCCCACGCGACGGCGGGTGCTTCGACAAACGACAGCCATTCCTTCGCGTCGGTGAGGAGGAGATCGGTCCTCACGCCCATCCACTCCGGCTGGAACAGTTCGAGAAGCTCGACGCCGTCCCGGAGCTTGACCCGCGCGCCGTGACGGTTGTGCTCCGTTAGGTGGTGGAATCCCACCGCCGTCTTGATGACGGCATGGAAGAACAGCCGGAACGGGTAGGGCGACTCTCTCCATACGTCCTCCAGCGTCTCGTGACACTCCCAGAACTCGCCCACGTTGAACTGCTCGATGGCTTGGCGCAGTTCCGGCGGCGGCTCCGGTGGTTGGGGGTCGGTGAACTTTTGGATGCCGTGCAGGTGGAGGGCGTCGATCCACTGGGCGTCGAGGGCGCGCCGGTTGCGAAACGGCATGGTAGGGAGGTCGGTGAGGGGGTCGAGTGGAACGCTCACAAGTTCAATGTACGCTTGTAGTTCCCGGGTGTCACAAACTCAACGATGCCGAGGTTCCGTAGCAACTGGAGTTGCTGGCGTAACTTAGGTTGCACGTTGTGGTTATCTGGATATTGCTCTACGGCAGTGGGTTCGCAAGCTCGATACAGGTCGTCCAGTTCAAAGTCATCGTCCGGCATGGACAGAACTCCTTCCAGCGTAAGCCTCTTCCAGCCTGTGAAGCCCCTTAGAAGCTTCTCCCTATCTTCAATAGAGAATGTCGGTACTTCTGCGAACTCGTCCGGGGTTCTCGCTGCGGTGCGAGGCATTTTGGGCATCGATACTTTGATTGCCTCAAGAGGCGCATAGAGCCCTTCAAGTTCCTTTAGGTTCATTTCTTGGGGTGGTTCACCTGGGCCGAGTCCACTCATGAGGGAGCAAGCGAGTGCCTTCACGACCCGTGCGTCTTGCGTTCCAAGACCACATTCGAGATTATGCCTCATCCCTGACCTAGTAGCGTTCGCTGATGTCACCAGAGCGGAAGAATCGTCGAAGACGTATATCTTGGCATGTAAGTCACTCAAGCTGTGGACGGCGACGCCATCCTTCACAAGTGTGCAGAGGGTATCCAAGCTGGAAGCGCCGACGGCGAAATCTCTCAGGTCGGTTCGCGTGACCAGCGTCCTAGTCACGTCGTTGGAAACCATGTCTGTCAACTCGATGATGGCATCGTTGACGTACGGACTCCCAACGAGCATCCGCTCGCTGCAAGTGTGGGCGCGTTCCGCCAGCCAGTCGCGGGTCGGCGTCGTGACGATTTGCAGATTGGCCATCCTACCTCGGTTCTTCCGACACCTTCTCAATCTCGAACACGTGGTGTTCAACCACGTCCCAATCGAGTTCATCAGGGTTCAAGTAAAGGGCTTCGTCGCAAGCCTCGGTTTCGGTATCTGCCTCGATGATAATCGGGCACGAGACCGATTGCTCAAGCCACACCATATACATCGGCATTCTAGCCACCTCCGTGTCTAGGCTCAAGCCTAGCGGCAAGATGCCGCGATCGTTGATCGCATCGTTCGAAGTTGTCAACCACTGATTTTCCAGTCGGTAATGAGAAGCCGCATCCTTCGCCCAATCGTTGAAATCGTAAGACAACTGTACTATAATTCTTCAAAGGGACGGAGCGCTCCGTCCCTTTTGCGCGTCGTTCGGAATGCGGAACGATTTTGAGGGAAACTCGCAACACTCGCGGAGGGGGGAAAACCCTCGATCGGCGGGAAGGAGGCTGGGATGACGGTCACAGCAGTGCTTGGCGCCCAGTGGGGCGATGAAGGAAAGGGCAAGCTCGTAGACGTTCTTGCCCGAGACGGCGACATAGTCGCTCGATTCTCCGGCGGCAACAACGCCGGCCATACTGTTATCACCGAGCAGGGTGAGTTCAAGTTCCACCTGCTCCCGTCGGGCGTCGTCTGGCCGCATACCCTGAACGTCATCGGCAACGGCGTCGTCGTAGACCCCGACGTGCTCCTCGACGAGATAACCGGCCTTGAAGCTCGCGGCATTAGCATTGCGGGGAGGCTCATCGTCAGCGAGCGGTCCCACCTCGTGATGCCGTACCACGTCATGCTCGATCAGATATCCGAGCAGGCGAAGGGACGCAACGCCATCGGCACGACGGGTCGCGGCATTGGCCCGGCCTACGCCGACAAGGCCTCCCGCATCGGCATCAGGGCGACCGAGCTGCGCGACATCGAAGCGCTCCTGCCGAGGTTGGAAAATGTCCTGAACCATCACAACGCGATCCTTACCAAGGTCTACGGCGTTGAGCCGCTCTCATTCGAAGAGGTGTTCGACAAGTGCAAGCTGTGGTCCGAGCACCTGACCGAGTACATCGGGCCAGTCGAGCACATCGTCTACGACTCGGTGAACTCCGGCAAGCAGCTCATCATCGAGGGCGCTCAGGGCGCTCTGCTTGACCTTGATCACGGCACCTACCCGTTCGTCACGTCCTCGCACCCGACCATCGGCGGAGCGATGACGGGACTTGGCCTGCTGCCGGGGCAGATCGACAGCGTGCTCGGCGTCTTCAAGGCGTACAGCACCCGTGTGGGAAGCGGCCCGTTCGTCACAGAGCTTCTCGACTCAACAGGCGAGGCGATTCGCCAGCGCGCCAAGGAGTTCGGCACGACGACCGGGAGGCCGAGGCGAGTCGGCTGGTTCGACTCGGTCGCGGCGCGGTACAGCGCGCGCATCAACGGCTACACCGGCGGGATTCTCACGCGCCTCGACGTGCTGGACATCTTCGACTCGATCATGGTGTGTCGCGCCTACGAGCTCGACGGCGAGATCGTTTGGGACTTCCCCGGAAACGCCTCGACGCTTGAGCGGTGCATTCCGATCTACGAGGAGCTTCCCGGCTGGGACATGCCCACCGCAGGCATGAACGCCTACGAGGATCTGCCCGCCAACGCGAAGGCATACGTTGACCGCATCCAGGAGCTCATCGGCGTTGGGTTCGACATCATCTCCACCGGTCCGCACCGCGACGAGACGATCCACGTCCGGCCGATGGTCGCCCTGTAGGAGACGTTTGACTAACCGCAGAGGGCGCGGAGAGCGCAGAGGGGAATCCAAGTTTTGTGGGGTCGTCAGGAGCGGTTCCAGCTGCGGGGCGAGTTCCGAAGGACACGGATTTTAGATTCCTCACTCCGCTGCGCTGCGTTCGGAATGACAGATGTCGGGGTTATACAATGGTCTGCTGTAACGGGCCTCAGTTCCATCGCGTAGATAACTCGTGGCGAGCGCCGACGGCATGACTCTCACCGACCGGGTCCGTGACCTTTTGACCGATGCGCTGCGTGCGGCGCAGGCGGACGGTCGTTTGCCGGACGTTCCGGTCGACGAGGTCACAGTCGAGCGTCCTCAGAACCCGGAGCACGGGGACTTCGCCACGTCCACGCCGATGAAGCTGGCCCGCGTGATGCGGCGCAACCCCTTCGACATCGCCGAGGCCGTCGCGTCCTCGACGGAGACCGGGGGCATCATCGCAAGCGCGGAGGCCGTGCGTCCCGGATTCGTCAACCTCCGGCTCAACCCCGAATGGCTTGCTGAGCAGGTAGACGCAATCCGGCAGGCTGGCGACTCCTTCGGCAGCGTCGACGACGGCCAGGGCACGCGAGTCCAGGTCGAGTTCGTCAGCGTCAACCCGACGGGGCCGATCCACGTCGGACATGGACGCGGCGCTGTGTTCGGAAGCTCCCTCGCCAGCGTACTCGAAGCGGCGGGCTACGATGTGCAGCGCGAGTACTACATCAACGACGCCGGCAACCAGATGGACAAGTTCAACCAAAGCGTCTACGCCCGGTACGTTCAGGCGTCCGGCGGAGAGGCTGAGGTGCCCGAAGACGGCTATTCCGGCGACTACCTGGTAGATCTAGCCGCTGATTTACGTGAGGAGTTTGGCGACAAGTACATCGGCATGGACGAGTACGATGCGGTGCCCGAGATCGGCGAGATCGGCATGAACCGCATGATCGACGCCATCCGCGAGGACATGGAGCGTCTCGAGGTCCGATACGACGAATGGTTCAGCGAGCAGAGCCTCTACGACAGCGACCAGTTTGGGACGGCTATGGCCATGCTCAACGAGAAGGACCTGACCGTCTGGCGCGACGGAGCGGTTTGGTTCGCCACGACCAAGCTCGGCGACGAAAAGGACAAGGTGCTCATTCGCGGCACCGGCGCGCCGACGTACTTCGCCTCAGACGTTGCCTACCACTACAACAAGTTCCTCGTTCGCGGATTCGACCGGGTCATCAACATCTGGGGGGCCGACCACCAGGGGCAGGTGCCATTCATGCAGCAACTGGCCGACGTCCTCGGCGTGAGCCGGGAGTCGCTGGTGCTGCTCATCTACCAGCTCGTCACGCTCAAGAGCGGAGGCGAGGCCGTCCGCTTCTCCAAGAGGGCGGGCCAGATAGTGACCCTGCGTGAATTGGTCGAGGAGGTCGGGGCGGACGCCTGCCGGTTCTTCTTCCTCCAGCGCGCGCCGGACAGCCAGATGGAGTTCGACATCGAGCTTGCGAAGGAGCAGTCGGACAAGAACCCCGTCTACTACATCCAGTACGCCCACGCGCGCATCGCCAGCATCCTGCGCCTCGCGGATGAGCGTGGCATCGACTTCTCCGACGGCGACGTGTCGCTCCTAACGCACGAGGCGGAGCTGTCGCTCGTCCGCACCATGCTGCGGCTGCCGGAGCTCATCTCCATGATGGCGCGAAACCTCGAACCCCACCACCTCACCTACTACTCGATGGACCTCGCGACCGAGTTCCACAACTTCTACCAGCAGTGCCGCGTCGTATCGTCCGACCCAGACGACGCCGAGATCACCAAGGCCCGCCTCAAGCTGGCAGACGCGACGAAGGGCGTACTTGCCCGGTGCCTCAGCCTCATGGGAATGACCACGCCGGAAGCGATGTAACGGGTCGGGGGCAGCCCCAATAGAGCCTGTCCCCGTGAAGGCGGGATTCTTCTAGGCGCGATCGAACTCGTCCCTAGATATTCCCAGACTACGGAGGATGCTTCGCATAGTGCCCGGTTTCAGGTCCCGACTACCCCAATTGGGTATAGCAGTTGAGGATCGCGTCCTATCGTTTGCCCATATCACGTGGTCGCCTCTGCCCTGCCGAACCCGCACGCAACCAAGACGGCGAAGTTTGCTCGTGAAGTCTCTGTAAGTCAAACGGCCACTACTAATTCGTTGGACTTTTCGGAAGCAATCAGCGCGTCTTTCACCTCGTCAGGCAACTCGTAGCCGCGTTCGACATGCGTTTCTATGATGCCGGCAGCGACATCTTGCAGAATATCCATAGTCTCTTCCGGGCTGTCGCCCCACACGCGGCATCCTGGAAGCGCCGGTATTTCAGCCATGTATTTGTCCGGTTCCGTCGACTCGGATGGGTCGTACATGACAAATTGCAGCTTGTAGGCTTTCATTTTGCTCTGCTCCCGATGAACTTAGTGCCCCTGCTTGGAATTGTAGCACCATGAGTGTCCTCAAGCGTATCTACGCCAACCTACGGTAACCGTTCGAAGTTGGTGGCGGGGGCCTGTAGACCTCCCCCGCCCAGTATCGTGGCATGAAGCGGGCTCTACTCGGGAATGACGGCGGGGGATTTGGGACGCCGCTCCAGTTTGACACCCTGCACACCATCTGAGAGCATACCCAGAGCACAGGGGAGGCCAGAACAGCCATGCCCAAGCCGATCAGCCACGTCGTCCGCCGTCCGGGGCCGCGTCCCGGAGACCCCGATGTCGAGATTCCCGTCGCCGAAGACCTCGTGACCGTGCCCGGCCATCCGGTGCGCGAGGCCGATATTTCCTTCTACGCCCGCGAGGAGCCGCTGGAGCAGTGGCACATGGAGAAGGGGGCAGACCGCGACTGGGCGTGGACGGTCTACTCCGACGAGTTCTTCGACTTCCGCAAGGCCCACGAAAACACCGTCAAGCCCCTCGTCGCGGAATCGAGGAAGTCGGCAGACGTCGAGCCGACCGGTGAGCCGGACGAGACCGTCGACGTGACCGAGACCATTCGCGCAAAGGCGAAGGAACTCGGATTCGGTGAGGTCGGCTTCACCCGTTACGATAAGCGCTATACCTACAAGAGCAAGAAGGGCTGGGTAAAGTTCAGCAACGCCATCTGCCTTGCGTGGGAGCAGGACTACGACGCCACGCAGTCGACCATCAGCATGGCGGCGGAGCACGCCCACTACGGCGCGTACGAGGTCATGGGCGAGCAGGGCCTCCGGCTGGGAGACTTCATCCGCACCCTCGGCTACCACGCTCAGGTGCACAACCCCAACGACGCGAGCGCTCCCACCATCCCGTACTTCGTCAACGCCGGACTCGGGCAGCTAGGCGCGAATGGCCAGTTGCTCATGCCCCACTTCGGCTCTCGCGCGCGACTCATGATGATCACCACCGACGCTCCCGTGCGCCACGACGAGCCGGTCGACTACGGCATCAACAAGTTCTGCGACAAGTGCCAGGTATGCGTCCAGCGCTGCCCGGCGCGAGCGCTCGTCCGCGAAAAGGTCTGGTGGCGCGGAGCCCTTAAGAACAAGGTGATCTACGACCGCTGTCGCCCGCTGATGGTCAAGATGGACGGATGCGGCGTCTGCATGAAGGTCTGCCCCGTGCAGAAGTTCGGCATGAAGCCCGTCATGGAGCACTACGTCGAGACCGGCGAGGTGCTCGGCAAGGGGACGGACGACCTTGAGGGGTTTCCAGTGCCCGACGGGCGGTACTTCGGCTCCGGCGAGCTTCCCCAATTCGACCGGGAGTTCTTCGACTTCCCGCACGGCACCCGCGAGCAGTGGCTCTTCGAGCAGCTCAAGCAGCGTATGGACGCCGGCGAAGAGGTGACGGAGGAGGAGTTAGCCGAGTTCGCCGACCAGGTCAAGGAAGCCGTCGGCCAGACCAAGAAGGGCTGGGGCAGCACGACGGACGACTAGGGGCTGTGGGTCGGGGGATTCACCGCAAAGATCACAGAGAGCGCAGAGGGGGAGGATGGATTCCCGCCTACGCGAGAATGACGGTGGTGAGGGCTTTGGGAGTATACGGTAGTATAGATCGCCCTTGCATTCACAGAATTCTCGGGGGACAATGGTAGGGACGCACAGTCCGGATCCGCCCGGAACCATGTCAACTGCGAAGCCACCGGAGCTTCGCAGTTTTGTTTTTCCGCAGAGACCTATGAAGTGGCTACCATCATCGTAGGAACGATCTCGGGGATAGCGCATTCGAAGATATTGCGGATCCCATCGAATCATTGGATTAAGGAGAACAACATTGGAGCGAGTAAAAAATATAACCCACTTGCGTCGTCTCATGCGAGGGAGAGATGTTTGGATACAAGTAGACGTCCCCGGTGGCACTTATAATGTGCCGGTTCCGAAATCGACGGCTGAATATCTATGGCGAATTACTGAGTGGGAAGATTTCCATTTAGAGTACGAGAAACCAACACCAGGTGATCTCGATCTGCTTTGCGAACCAGGGGAACTAGGCGAATCTTCCAGCTAGTCAGTGTGGGAGAATATGGCTGCATAACCCCTCCAACGCCGTTGATACTCCACACACGTCAAAATAATAAGCGAATTATGCATGCCAAGAAAAGGAGAAGAAAATGGTTAATTCGGTGCCAGAAGCGTTCGTTTTTATGAAGGTGGTCCACCAATTAGGTATGAGCCCCGAAGACATTCTGAAACAAAAGCAAGTTGAACTGGGTAGGGTAGGGGAGACTTTCTGGGGTTATGGCCCTGGACCTCTTCACCCAACCGGACAGGTTCGGCCCTTTGCACGCGAGTGGGGCAAAAGGCAGGGATCCATTCATGTGCTGATGGAAACAACCAATACTAAATTTGACTCAGACAACCCTCCTGCCAGCGAATACTCCTTAAGCGACAAGGAAGACTGGAAGAGGCAGTCGCTCCCAGCAGGAATCCTTGTCACGGGCAAATACGCCTTAGTGCTCGACGAGATAAGACAACTAGACCAGCCTTTTGACCTTGACCTTCGACAGTACAAGGTTGGTATAGGGGACAAGAAAGGAACCAATGCAACCCAGTATCTGGCGTTCCAGGGGATGAAGCAGATAACGGGACTGAAGAAGGGACAGGGCAAGGGGTGCCTCGTTAAAATAGAGCAAACGTATTACGGCCCTGATGCGCCGAAGGCGGTAGTGCCTATCACATACCAAGCCCGTCTGAAGTACCCGTACGCGGTCTTTCTCCGATAGGCCCTTGCCGAACCTACAGCGGCGGCTCCTCGTACTCGCGATCCTTCCGGTACACCACGAGCCTGCTGAGCGCGTCGGTGATGAAGATGCGGTCGTGGTCGTCGATGTCGATGCCGACGGGCCTCGCGAACCTGTTGAGGTAGCCTGTGGGCGTGTCGTTGCGGTTGAGGTGCTTGATGCTCTCCGGGTCACGGTCGAGGGCGTACTGGCCCGCCTTGGAAAGCTGGTGCATGTCGCCATACAAGGACGTGAGCACCTCGCCGTTCGGCTCGTAGATCTGCACCCGACGGTTCCCCCAGTCGCAGACATACACGTCGCCGTCTTTATCGACGGCCACGCCGGACGGGTGACTCAGAGACGATGACGACCCGTTCTGCGAGCCGAACGTCATGAGGTACTCGCCGTCGGGGCCGAACTTCTGTACCCGGTTGTTGCCCCAGTCGGCGATGTAGACAGCTCCCTCCCCGTCGATGGTGATGCCCCAGGGCCGGTTGAACTCACCCTCGGCGCTGCCGGGTGAACCCCACCCCCTGAGATACTCGCCGTTCCTTGTGAACGCTTGGACGCGGCTGTTCATGCTGTCGACGACGTAGAGGTCGTCGTTTGCGTCGAACGCGATCCCCGTGGGGCCGTTCAGCATTCCCGGCTCGCTGCCCTTCGTTCCCCACCTGTCGAGGTACTCACCGTTTGGGTCCTGTGTGGGGAACGTCATGACACCGTCGGGATCGAAGGACGATATGGTGCACTCGTACTCGTCCGAGGCGAAGACGATTCCGTCGGTCTTCGAGACAGCGATCCCCACAGGCCAGGTGAACCCCCCGCGAGCGAAGTCTCCTATGTGGTCCTCGTCGATCGTCGTCTTGCTGATGCGAAGGTACGCGTCGTAGCTGCGTATTGCGAACTTCGGATTGCCCCAGCCCCGACTGATGACGAAGAGAATGTCGTCCCCTGCATAGGCGACATCCATGGGGTAGCAATAGCCGCCCGTTCTGCCGAACTTGCTCTGATTGTGCTCGGCTGTCTGCCGTCCGAGGTTATGGCTGTAGTGCCACGTCCTGCCTGCTGCCGTGGTCGTAATCATCGTGGCCCCTCCGGGTGGGCACCGAGGTTATGGCCTTTGCAGTCACTGTAGAACGCCCAGCCATCACCCTCACCCTAGCCCTCTCCCGTCAAGGGAGAGGGGATTCTCTATTTGCGGAACCTACAGCGGCGGCTCCTGATAGTCGCGGTCCTTGTTGTAGACCACAACCCTGCTCAACGCGTCGGTCACGAAGATGCGGTCGTGCTCGTCGATATCGATGCCGACGGGCCTGGAGAACTTGTTGAGATATTTGAAGGGGGCATCGTCCCGGTTCATCCGCTTAATGGTATCGGGGTCGCGGGCCAAGACATACTGGGCCGCCTTGGAGTGGTCGCGCATATCTCCGTACAGCCCCGTGAGCACCTCGCCGTCCGGCTCATAGATCTGCACCCGACGGTTGCCCCAGTCGGTCACGTAGACGTCTCCGTCGCTGTCGACCGCCACCCCGGCCGGGTGATTCAGGGACGACCCCGACCCGTTCTGGGAGCCGAATGTCATCAGGTACTCGCCGTCGGGGCCGAACTTCTGCACCCGGTGGTTCCCCCAGTCGGCGACATACACTGCCCCCTCGTCGTCAATCGTGATGCCCCAGGGCCGGTTGAACTCCCCCTCTGCGTTGCCGACAGTACCCCACCCTTTGAGGAACTCGCCATTCTTGGTGAACGTTTGGACGCGGTTGTTCAGGCTATCGACGACGTAGAGGTTGTCGCTACCGTCGAAGGCGATTCCCGTGGGGCCGTTCAGCATTCCCGGCTCGGATCCCTTCGCACCCCATCGCTCGATGTGTTCACCATCGGAGTTACGTTCGGGAAACACTATGGTTCCGTCCGGGTCGAAGCCCGATATCGTGCACTCGTACTCGTCGGAGACGAACACGCTTCCGTCAGACTCTGAGACGGCGATGCCGGCCGGCCAGGTGAATGCTCCGCGAGCGAAGTCGCCGATATGGTCCTCGTCAATCGTGGTCTTGCTGACACGGAGGTAAATGTCGAAGCCGAAATTGACGACCACCTGATGGCCCCAGCCGCGACTGATGACGAAGAGAATGTCGTTTCCGGCAGCCGCTACATCGACAGGGAAGCTGTACCCGCCCGTCCTGCCGAACTTGCTCTGGTTGTGCTCGGCTGTGTGCCGCCCCAGGTTATGGCTGTAGTGCCACGTCCGGCCCGCTGCCGTTGTCGTAATCATCGATGCATCCTTCGGGTGAGCGTCGAGGTTATGGCTCTGGCAGTCACCGTAGAACGCCCAGCCATCACCCTCACCCTAGCCCTCTCCCATCAAGGGAGAGGGGATTGTTTGATCCTCATTTCAGAGATTTCGGCCATTAAGCATTTGCGGTGCCTACAGCGGCGGTTCCTGGTAGTCGCTGTCCTTCCGATAGACCACGAGACGACCCATGGCGTCCGTTACGATGATGCGGTCCTGGTCGTCGACTTCGATGCCCACGGGCCTTGAGAACTTATTGAGGTACGCTATCGGCTCGTCGTACCGGTTGAGCCTCTTGATGCTCTCCGGGTCGCGCGCAAGGGCGTACTGGCCCGCCTTGGAAAGCTCCCGCATGTCTCCGTACAGGGCAGCGAGCGCCTCGCCGTTCGGCTCGAATATCTGCACCCGCCGGTTCCCCCAGTCGGTGACGTACACGTCGCCGTCGCTGTCGACGGCCACCCCGGCCGGATGATTCAGCGATGATGACGACCCGTTCTGCGAGCCGAACGTCATGAGGTGTTCGCCGTCCAAGTCGAACTTCTGCACACGGTGGTTGCCCCAGTCCGCGACGTAGACGGCTCCCTCGCAGTCGATGGTGATTCCCCATGGCCGGTTGAACTCACCCTTGGAAGTGCCGGCAGATCCCCACGTCCTGAGGAAGTCGCCGCTCTTGGTGAAAACCTGCACGCGGTTGTTCATGCTGTCGACAACGTAGAGGTCGTCGTTGGCGTCGAAGGCAATCCCTGCGGGGCCGTTCAACTCTCCCGGCTCGGAGCCCTTCGTGCCCCACCTATTGAAGTACTCTCCATCCGGGTCGCGTTCGCAGAACGTCTGGATTGCGTCCGGATCGAAGACCGATATATTGCACTCGTGCTCATCGGAGGCGAAGACGCTTCCGTCGGTCTTCGATAGGGCAATCCCCACCGGCCAGGTGAAGCCGCCGCGAGCGAAGTCGCCGATATGATCTTCGTCCATAGTTGTCTTGCCGATACGGGTGAAGACGTCGAAGTCGTACGAGACGTTCGGGAATCCGTACCCGCGACTGATGACGAAGAGAATGTCGTTTCCGGCAGCCGCAACGTCCACCGGAAAGCCGTAGCCGCCCGTCCTGCCGAACTTGCTCTGGTTGTGCTCGGCCGTCTGACGCCCCAGGTTATGGCTGTAGTGCCACGTCCGGCCCGCAGCAGTTGTTGTAATCATCGATGCATCCTTCGGGTGAGCGTCGAGGTTATGGCTTTGGCAGTCACCGTAAAATGCCCAGCCATCACCCTCACCCTAGCCCTCTCCCATCAAGGGAGAGGGGATTTTCACGCGCTGATTTGATCGATGAATCTCCGACACAGGACTCTAGTTCTTGAAGATCGGCGGACGCTCGAATTCGCCGCCCACGATCTCGCGTTCGTCGATGCCCATCCAGTCGTCGAGGATGGCCGCGTACGGGCCTCGGAAGTCCATGCCCGGCGCGAGGTCGCCCTCGACCAGCTTGTCGGCCTCGATGCTCGGGTACTCGCCGTACTGTCCGCCCTTCACGTTCGGCCCGATGACGAACGCCACGCCGCCGGCCCCGTGGTCGGTGCCACCGCCGTTCTCGCGCACTCGACGCCCGAACTCGGAGAAGACCAGCAGCGTCACGTTGTCCGCCGCGTCGTGGGCGTTCAGGTCGTCCCAGAAATCGGCGACGGCGCCCGATACCTCCTCCCACAGGCGAGGATGGTTGACGGCCTGCGCCGCGTGCGTATCGAACCCGCCGAACTCGGTGTACAGGATTCGCGTCCCTATGTCCGCCGTGTGGATCATCGCCACGTCCTTCAATCTCTGCGCCACCGTATTGGAGGCGTACTCGACTTCGGACGTGTACTTCTTCGGTGCGACGGCGATCATGTCTGCCCCGTTGAGCGCGTCCGTGCCGGTCTTGGCGATGTACTCGGCCACCGGTCCGCGTCCTATCGCGGGCGCGTACATCTTGGCGAACCGGTCGAGCATCTGCGCGCGCTGCTCCGTCCGCTCGACCGAGGTGAGCATCCCGTACGTGTCGATGTTCGCCACCGATGCGGCTGACACGCCGTCCGCCACAAGCGCTCTCGGCAGTCCCTGTCCGACGTTGACGGTGGTGACGGGGTTCTCTCCGTTGGGGTCGATCTGGCGAGTGGCCTTGCCCAGCCACCCCTGGCTCGCGAACTCGTCCGGCTCCGCCGTGTGCCAGATGTCCATGCACCGGAAGTGCGACCGGTTGGAGCCGGACCATCCCACGCCGTGCAGCACGGCGACATCGCCCTTCGTGTACATCTCGTGCAGCGGCCCCATGGACGGGTTGAAGGCGACCTCGTCATCGAGCCTCAGAAGGTCGTCTTCGGCCAGTTGCAAGAGGGGACGGTTATCGTAGTAATGCGGGTCGGAGAACGGCACGATCGTGTTCATGTAGTCGTTACCGCCGCTGAGCTGCAATACCACCAGTACCGGGTCTTTACTCGTCGCTGTCATCGCTCACCTGTCCTTTCGTTCGGCGTCAGCCGACAACTCTCCGGTACGGAAAACCGTTAACCGAACTGGTACTCCTTGGTGCCCGCAATGAGGGCGAGCATGTCCGCTACTCTCTCCGAGAACCCTTCGAACTCTCCGTTTTCTCCATAGACAATCGGTCCGCCCAACTCGGCCTGCGTGACCAGTTGCCCATACGTCTCTTCGTCGACCGAGTCGAGCCCCATTTCAAAGAGACAACGGTCGATGAACGTATCGGTTGTCATACTCCCGCCGTTGTCGCCGATGCGCCTCGCCATCGCTTGGAGGCCCGGCGAGGACGTGTCTCGAAGCCGGTCGGCCACGAAGTTGACCCGGTTGATGAGGGCACCGCTGTTTATCCACTCGCCTCCCGTATGCCAGCCCTCAACGGTGGGCGGGTTCAGCAGGTCCTGCCCCATCGTGCCCGGTTCAAGCGACAGCAGCCCCCAATCGGGGTTGGGGCCGTTGTACGACCCCGTCATCTTGAGCGTTCCGGCCACAATCTCAGCGGGATTCTTCACCTTCTTGTACTGGGCCTCTTTGAAGAAATCGGAGTTGAACAGCGCCCGCAGCACGGGCTTCATCTCCAGGTCTGAGTTGATGAAGACCTCGCAGAGCATGTCGATGGCCTCGGGGTTCTTGGGCCGCTCGTTCGGCCACTTGGGAACCTCCGGCTCGTCCTCCACGAAGAAGCTGTACATATGGCGCATGATGAACCGCGCGCATGCGGGCTGGCGGACGACGATGTCGATGATGTCCTCGCCGTTGAAGTTGCCGTTGAACCCCATGAACGTCTTTTCGTTTTCGTCGTGGTCCTCCGCCCGGTAGTCGAACCGCCATGACTGCGGCGGATACGCCAGTCCCCGCGACTTGCCCGTGAACGTCCATCCGGTGAACGCTCGCGCGCACTCGTAGACGTCCTTCTCGGTGTAGTAGCCCACGCCGAGCGAGAACAGCTCCAGAAGCTCGCGTCCCCAATTCTCGTTGGGGGCTCGCTTGTGGTTGTCCTGGTTGTCGAGCCAGTAGATCATGCCCGGGTCCTTGGCGAGATGCACCAGCAGGTCGCGGAAGTTGCCGAGACCGTGACGGCGGAACATGACAATCTGGTCGTGCATCGTGTTTGCCGTCTCGACCTTGTCCAGCCCGGTGGCGAACACGTGATGCCAGAAGAGGGCGACCTTCTCCTGCAGCGCGCGCGGAGAATTGACCATGCGGTACAGCCAGTTCATCTGCGCGTGCTCGGCCGCCGTGATGTACTCGGCCATCGGGAGATATCGGAAGAGCAGGGCCTCGTCGATATCGGGCTCCGACTCGGGGGCCAGCAGCTTATCGACGGTCGCCTCGTATCCCTGAGCGACGAGGTGCTCCAGCTCATCGTGAGTGGCCCCAAAGCCCGCTCGCCGCATGAGGTGCGCCATCAAAGCGACTTCTTGACGATCAGCCATCGTATGTGCCTCCTTGTTGTTCAATCAAGCTTCGGTCGTCTTCCGCACATACGCCATCGAATTTGGACAAAGATTGTACCAACACCAGTCAACCCACTCAATATCATACCTGATATTGAGGATTGCAAACCGACTTTGTTGGTACTTTCACAGCTTTATTCCATGTCATTCCGATCGCAGCGAAGCGCAGTGAGGAATCTTAAATCCTCGATGAGCAAACCTCCGCACATCGACACCCCGATTTCTCTTTCCCCACTCTCTGGACTACAATACCAGTGGTTCTCTCATCCAATTCGCAGTACTGGTCACACCGGCAACACATGGACTACGAAGTCGTCATCGGTCTGGAGGTACACAGTCAGCTACTGACGCGGAGCAAGATGTTCTGCGGCTGCACGGCGTCGTACCAGGACGCGGTCCCCAACACGATAGTGTGCGAGGTGTGCATGGGGATGCCCGGCGTCCTGCCGACGATCAACCGCCGCGCGGTGGAGATCGTCATCGCGACCGGGCTGGCCCTCGACTGCACGGTCTCCGATCTCACGAAATTCGACCGCAAGAACTACCCCTACCCCGACCTCATGAAGGGGTACCAGATTTCGCAGTTCGATCAACCGATTGCTACAGACGGCAGGCTGAACGTCGAGGTGGACGGCGAGGAGCGCACGATTCGGATCAATCGCGTCCACCTGGAGGAGGACGTGGCGAAGCTGTCGCACCACAATGGATACGGCGGGGAACGCTACAGCCTGCTCGATATCAACCGCGCGGGAGTCCCGCTGATGGAGACGGTGAGCGAACCGGACATGCGCTCGCCCGAAGAAGCCCGCGCCTATCTCACGTCGCTACACTCGATCCTCCGCTACATCGGCGCGAGCACCGCCAACATGGAGGAAGGCAGCTTCCGCTGTGACGCCAACATCAGCGTCCGCCCCAGCGGAGCAACAGAGCTCGGCCCAAAGGTCGAGGTCAAGAACATGAACAGCTTCCGCTCGGTCTTCGGCGCGCTCACGTACGAAGCCGACCGCCAGACCCGGCTCGCGCGCAAGGGCGAAAGGATCGTGCAGGAAACGCGCGGTTGGGTCGAAGAGAAGGGCATAACGGTCTCCCAGCGCGTCAAGGAGGGCTCGTCCGACTACCGCTACTTCCCCGAGCCCGACCTGCCGCCGTTCGTGATCGAGCGAGAGTGGGTCGACCGCGTGCGGGGCGATCTGCCGGAGCTTCCGCGCGCTCGGAAAGCTCGCCTTATGGAGCAGTACGGCCTCTCCGCTTACGATACCGGACTCCTGACAGCGGAGAAGGCCACGGCAGACTACTTCGATTCCGTGATCGCCGTCCGTCCCGCGGAGGGCGATGCGCTGGCAAAGCTCGCCAAATCGGTGAGTAACTGGATGCTCGGCGAGCTTACCCGGCTCATGAAGGAGACGGACACGGATATCGGCGATGTCCGAGTACGCCCTGTCCAGTTGGTCGAGCTGATCGACATGGTCGATGAGGGGAAGCTCAGTTCCAATCTGGCGAAGGATGTCTTCGTGCAGATGTACGAGACGGGTCGGGGCCCCGCCGAGATTGCCGAAGAATCAGGCCTCGTGCAGGTGAGCGACGTTGACCTGGTCGCCGCAGCCGTCGAGGCTGCAATTGACGGAAACCCCCAGGCGGTTGCCGACTACATGGACGGCAAGAACAAGGCAATCGGTTTCCTCGTCGGGCAGGTGATGAAGGAGACTCGCGGAAAGGCCAATCCCCGCATGGCCTCGTCTCTGGTCAAGGAAAAGCTCGACGAGATGAGGCAGGCGGTGCCGAGTTGAGGGCACGGAACGGATCAGGCCGCGCGAGCGGTTGGCAGACCTTCATCAAGTTCGCCTACGCCGGCCTCGGGGTCAAGCGATGGATACTGCTGTGGTCCGCCGGCATAGGCATCATAGCCATCGGACTGGCGTTCGTATCAAAGAACGTATTTGACATCTATCTCCCTAACTTCCTGCCCTGGTACCTTGAGGGCGTCCTGATTGGCGGCGTGGGCGTTGCGGCGGTGGTCGTGTCCATCTTCGGCCTGTACCGCTCCGTCGGTCACCTCGTCTTAGCAACCTCGGGCATCAACTCACTCGCCGACACGTTATATACCCGGCGCTACCGCGCCCGCGGCCCTCGTATCGTCACTATCGGGGGCGGCACCGGCATGTCGGTGCTGCTTCGCGGCCTGAAGGAGCACACCGACAATATCAGCGCCATCGTCACGGTGGGCGACGACGGAGGTAGCTCCGGGCGGCTCCGCGAGAACTTCGGCGTGCTCCCTCCCGGCGATTTCAGGAACTGCCTCATAGCGCTCTCCGACGACGAGACTCTCGTACGCGACCTCTTCCAGTACCGGTTCGACCGCGGCGAGGGCTTGGAGGGCCACAGCTTCGGCAACCTCTTCATAGCCGCCATGACCGACATCACCGGCAACTTCGAGGCCGCATTGGAGGAGTTCAGCCGCGTCCTCGCCGTCCATGGCAGGGTCATACCTGCGACGAACGAGAGCCTTCATCTCTCGGCCAAGCTCTTCGACGGTACCGTGGTCGACGGGGAATCGAACATCGGGAACAACGGGGGCGTAATCCAAGAGATGATGATACGCCCGCATGACGCCGCCGCCGTCCCCGCGGCCATTGAAGCGATCCTGGATGCGGAAATGATCGTGATCGGTCCCGGCAGTCTGTACACCAGCATTCTGCCGAACCTCCTCGTCAAGGGCATCGCAGAGGCCGTACTGAACACCGAGGCCCAGAAGCTCTACATCTGCAATGTAGCAACCGAACAGGGAGAGACAATCAGCTACACCGTCGCCGACCACGTGACGGCCCTTCAGAAACATACAGGCCGCACGCTTGTGGATTACGTGGTCGCCAACAGTGGAATCGCCGAGTTGGGCCCACCGTTCAAGGGGCGCCTTGTGCAACTCGACGGGCAAGGCCTCGACCACGCCACGTTGGTCACTGCCGACCTCATCGACTCGGATTTTCCCGTTCGACACGACTCAAGTAAGCTGGCAGACTGTATCTTGGACGTGTATCATAAAAAGGTTCCCGAAGCTGGACTAGAGGTCAGCCCAAGCGCGTGACGCGCGTCCCTAAAGATGATCGCCGCGCGGACGATTCGACGGGAATGAGGCACGGATGAGCTTTGAACAGGCAATGAATTTCATTCAGATCGCGATCAGCATCATTCTGGTCACGGTCATTCTCGTGCAAGTACGAGGACAAGGCGTGGGGCTGTTTGGCGGCGGAGAGAGTTCCTTCCGTACCCGGCGGGGAATCGAACGAACGCTGTTCCAGTTCACCATCGTCCTCGTAGTCATCTTCATCGTGACTTCCATCATCAGGGCCCGCATCTTTTAGCAGCACGCCCTCGCCGTGTCCAACAGGGTACTCGCCTTCACGACGGACTTCGGCTCATCGGATTCCTACGTCGCGGCCATGAAGGGCGTTGCGCTTGGAATCGCACCTGACCTGACCCTGATTGACGTCACCCACGACGTGCCCCGCCACGACATCGCGCACGGAGCATTTGTTCTCGGCAGCGTGTACCGGTACTTCCCTGCCCATACGGTCCACGTCGCCGTCGTCGACCCCGGAGTCGGCACGAGCAGGAGGGCCGTTGCGCTCGTCACACCCGCCGGATCGTTCTGCGCGCCCGACAACGGCCTGCTCTCCTACGTCCTCAACGACCACCCCACAGCAGACCAAGCCCGGTTCGAGTCAATGGAGTTTGGTACGCCGGTCAGGGTACCTGTGCCGGACGGTTGCGAGGCGTACGAGATATCGAACCCCGCCTACCGTCTCGAACCGGTGAGCGACACGTTTCACGGCAGAGACATCTTCACGCCTGCCGCTGCCCACATCGCGTCAGGATTGGATCCTAAACGCCTGGGAGAGCCGCTGCGTGAACTCACGATGCTCAACCTCTTCTGCCTTGAGAAAGGCAATGACGCGGTGGCGGGCAAAGTCATCCACGTCGACCGCTTCGGCAACGCCGTTACCAACATTCCGGCCTCTCAGCTCCCACAAGGCGCTGTCATCGTGGAAATCGCGGACACGAAGATTCACGGGCTGAGCGCGACATTCGCAGACGCCGAAGGGCTGCTCGCCCTCATCGGCAGCCACGGCTATCTCGAAATCGCGGAGAACCTCGGCAGCGCGGCCCAATCACTAGACGTACGGGTCGGAGACACGGTCGTCGCCCATACACGCTGAGCGTTGACCGGGTCATGTCACCCGTTCGCCCTGAGCTTGTCGAAGGGCGAACCATGGTTCGACAAGCCCACCATGAACGATCTTTGCCGACCCTCTACTCCACGTAGGCGTTCCCAAACCGCTCGGAGTGCGCCACTTCGGAAAGATCCTTCCGCCGTCGACGGATGCCCTTGACGTGGTCGTGTCGGTAGCCGAACGGCATGATCGTAATCAGTTCGATGTGGTCGGGCATCCCGATGATGTCCTTCGCCGCCCGGTTCTGGTCGGGCTCGTGGAACGCGACGAAACACGTCCCCATACCCTCCGACCATGCAAGAACCTCCATCTGCTGGAGCGCCCGTCCGCTGTCGAGATCGGGCCTGTCCGCCGTCCGCTTGTCCATGCCGATCGCAATGGCTATCGGCGCGTCGGCTAGGAACGGCCCGTAGGTCGTGATGCCGCCGATCTTCCGCAGCGTCTCCCGGTCCCGGATCACGATGAAGTGCCACGGCTGCCGGTTGCGAGAGCTTGGCGACCACAGCCCGACCTGCAGCAGCTTGGTGACGATCTCGTCAGGCACCGGTTCGGGCTTGAACTGCCTCACCGTCAACCGCGTTCTCAGAGCATCCCAGACTTCCATATCCGCCTCCCATGCAGAGTTGGTGAGAATCGCTCCTACTGTAACATGGAAGACGCGCATACCAATCCCGACATCGGACGTTTAACAGTCTAAAGACTCTCTGAGTCGTTCACGATGAGGCAGAGCACATGAACGCATTCGACGAAGTGAACCAATTCTTCGACCGCGCGGCTGACTGTCTGGGCCTCGACGACGGCACTCGCGACCTCCTCAAGAAGCCCTGGCGGGAGCTGACCGTCTCAGTGCCGGTCCGCATGGACGACGGTTCGATCGAGGTCTTCAACGGCTACCGTATCCAGCATAACGCGGCGCGCGGCCCCTACAAGGGCGGAACGCGCTTTCATCCCGCCGCCGACGTCAACGAGGTGCGTGCGCTCGCCTCCCTCATGACGTGGAAGACCGCTGTCGTCGACATCCCGTTCGGCGGCGCGAAGGGCGGGATTCAGTGTGACCCTCGCACGTTGAGCGAGACCGAGCGCAACCGCATGACTCGCAGGTACACGACCAACATCCACCATTTGCTGGGCGTGAACCGAGACATTCCCGCCCCCGACATGGGCACCGACTCACAGACAATGGCCTGGATGATGGACGCCTACGGAGCTATTGCGGGCTACACGCCTGGCATCGTGACAGGCAAGCCCATCGAGCTCGGCGGATCAGTCGGACGGGACGCCGCACCGGGACGCGGAGCCGTCTATGTAATGGGCGAGGCGGCCAGAGACATGGGCCTCACCGTGGATGGCGCTCGTGTCGTCGTTCAGGGCTTCGGACAGGTCGGAAGCTGGGTTGCACGGATCGCCCATGAGATGGGCTGCAGGGTCGTCGCCGTCAGCGGCATTGAAGGTGGAATCTACAATCCGAACGGACTCGACATCCCCAAGGTCGTCGAGCACCTGCAGGAGGGCAACGGCGTCGTCGGATTCCCCGGCGCGGACGCCGTCAGCAACACCGACCTGCTGGAGCTCGATTGCGACGTGCTCGTTCCCGCCGCGATTGAAAGCGTCATCCACCAGGGCAACGCTCCCAGGATCAGGGCCGCCGTCGTCGTTGAGGCGGCGAATCACCCCGTTACACCGGAGGGCGACGCCATCCTGAACGACCGCGGCATCCACGTCCTGCCCGATATCCTCGTCAATGCCGGTGGCGTCGTGGGCTCCTACTTCGAGTGGACGCAGAACCTCTACCAGCACAAGTGGGACGAGGACGAGGTCAGCGAAGAGCTCCACAAGATCATGTCGAGCGCCTACCGCGATGTGTGGGAAATCGTTCAGCGCGAGCAGGTCACCTTCCGCGAGGCGGCCTTCCTGCTCGGCGTAGGCCGCGTCCACCACGCCGCCAAGCTGCGGGGTTTCGTGTAGAGGGCAGTTTAAACGCTATTGGTACCGTTCAGAAGGGTGGGTTGAAACCATCCTTGCCCTCACCCAACTGGGGCAGGGTGTTGTGCAAGATGCCGAAAACCCATCGATAGTGCTCCATGTATCTACTTCGGAAGGACTTGCGATCGGAGCCGAGCTTCTCAGCCATCAGATCTAGCGCACTGTCTCGAGTGGAGGCCACGAACTTACCGCGCTGGAAATGGAACGGCTGGGCGATGAACTTCTGGACACCAGAATCCAACAAGCTCTCTGCAAAGGCATGAGGATCGCTGGCCCAAAGTAGGGGCGTCATCGTAATGCAGGTACCAACCCCTGCGGCTTGCACTTCTCCAATCGCCCTCATCCGGACGGAATTCGAAGGACAGAATGGCTCGAACGTACGCCTAATGTCTTCGTCATCGGTAGTCACGGTCATGTTAACTTGCACCCGGCCACCGTTCTCCTCTATACGGCGAAACAGGTCACAGTCGCGAGTGACATCGGGGCTGCGAGTTTGAATCACCAATTTGGGTTTGTGGCGCTCGGCCATGATTTCCAACAGGCCGCGAGTCAGTTTCAACTCGCGCTCGGCGGGCTGGTAGGGATCCGTTACGCTACTCATATAGATGAGCTTACCGTCCAGGCTGCCGGGCTTGCGTCGTAACAGTAGAGAGACGGCGTTCTCCTTTACTGTGACCCAGCGCCCCCAGTCGTCACGAGCTTCCCGGCTACGGCTGAAAAAGGCCGCGTAGCAGTATGTGCACCCGAATGAGCAGCCCGCGTAGGGGTTCAGAGTGTAGTCATATGCGTCCATGAACCCAGTGGCGCGGGTCAGCACCTCACGAGCCGCGGCGTAGGCAATACTAGCATGGCCGATTCGAGAAGGACCTGTGGCGGGTGGCACGTTGTCGGAACCGGACTCCAGAAGGCCAGGTAGAGGCGTTTGGGAATTTGGGGGTGTCTCAAGCATCAGCGTCTAACGTATATCAGGCAGTCGGCCCCGGAAGGTTTCCATGGAAGGTTCCCAGGCAAGTAGTTTTGTACAAATCCTTTGTCTTCGACGTACTTTTCGACTTGATCATAGAGGTCGTACCTCACGTTCCAAAGCTTACTCGAGAAGATATTAGAAAAAGGTTCTGTAAATAGAAAAGGAACATTGGTGATCAATCTTTGGTAATTCTTGTTTTCAAAGGGCGAAACGGACTTGGCCAGGGAATAACTGCTATAGTGATATGAAATAAATCCTACATGAGGGTTAGTTGTGTTCGACAGCCTATGAAGTTCATTCTGCACGTCTTCTTTATTGTCGTTATAGACCACGTGCATCGCGCTCATCCAAGAGTCATGTCCCGGATGAATTGCAGGAACATCTTCCTCCGTCAAAGTCTCGATACTAACTAAGTTGCACGCCTCTCTCAGTCTAGCTAGTTCGTCACGCTTCTTGATTTCGCCCTGAAATTCTTCCCAGATATTCAATCCAAAATCAATCATCGGTTGACTACTGTCTATCAAGTCTATCTTTATTGATGTCAGAGTTTGTCCTTGCTGTAAGGCATCTGCAGCCGCCAAAGTCACTCCGAATTGCATAGCCAAAGTACCGCATCCGAAATCCACGACATGCAATTTGCGCTTGCGGGTCAGGATGGCTCTTTTGGGGTCTCTTCGCTTCGCCATCTTCTTGATCATCGAATAGGCGAGATTTATGTGAGACGGCTGATACCACGTACCGTAAAGGACTGCAAGCCACTCATCATCGTAATTGGGTATCTCACCATTTTGAAGACCCGCAAGGCTGTGCAGTGCGTTCTCAATTGCTCTGGCCGTCCCCTTGTCGCCTTTAGATTTCATAAGACGCCGTATTTCGGTCTTTGCTGCCTTTGCGATTGCCTTGTCCAAAGCCTTTGCGACGGATTCTTGATACTTTGATCGATCAGACATGTCCTTAGACTACGTTCCCTCCATTCCTCCGAAACCGATGCTGTATCTTGTATGGTACAGCTATGGTACAGCGTATAGCATGGAACTACCGCTGCCCCGAGTGTGAGGACTCTACTCGCTCGGCTATAAAGGCCTGCGGGTACCGCTTCGCTTCCGGCTAGGCAGCCTCATCCGGCGTCACCGACACCGAGAACGCGCCGTCAGCCACCGTGGCGAACTCACCGACGCGCCCCGCGTCCTTCACGTCCAGCAGCGACCGCTCCAAGATTGCGATGCGCTCTGCCGTGTCCCGCACGACCACCTTGCCGACCGGAGCGCCCAATGACAGGTTCGAATCGCTCTTGAACCGCCGGATCTCCCCCAGCACTTCGCTGGCGACCTCGTAGACCGTCTCCTCGGCTATGCCTCCCGCCTTTGCGCGGATGGCGTCTCCGCTCGGCCAGGGGGCCCGGTGAACGCTGCCCTCCCTCCACCACGACCATATCTCTTCCGTCACGAAGGGGACATGCGGCGCGAAGAGCTTGAGAAGCGTTTCGATTGCCAGGCATAGCGCCGCCCGCCCGGAATCTCTTGCCGAATCGCCGCGACTGCCGTACGTGCGACCTTTCACGAGCTCGATGTAGTTGTCCGTGAAGAACCAGAAGAAGGACTCGGTGATTTCGAGCGCCCGCGCGTAGTCGAACTTTTCGAATGACTCGGTCACATCGTCCACCAGTTCGGCGAGTCGCGCCAGCATTGCGGCGTCCAGAGGCTCGGTGATCTTGGCGTCCTCGCTCGCGCCCTCCGCGTTCAACAGAGCGAACTTGCTCGCGTTCAGGAGCTTGATGGCAAGCCTGCGCCCGACCTTCATCTGGTTCTCGTCGAAGGCCGTGTCACGTCCCAGCCGCCCGCTGCAGGCCCAGTACCGCACGGCGTCCGCGCCGTACCGCTCGATCAGGTGCATCGGCGTGACCACGTTGCCCTTCGACTTCGACATCTTCTTGCGGTCGGGATCGAGCACCCAGCCGGATATCGCCGCGTTCTTCCACGGCAGACTGCCGTGCTGCAGGTGCGCTCTCACGACCGTGTAGAACAGCCACGTGCGGATGATCTCGTGCGCCTGGGGCCGCAGGTCCATGGGGAACACCTGCGGCATGAAGTCGTCATTCTCCCCGAAACGTCCGACCACCTGGGGCGAGAGCGACGACGTTCCCCACGTGTCCATCACGTCGGGGTCTCCCGTGAAACCTCCGGGCACGTCGCGCTGGTCTTCGGTGTAGCCGTCCGGCACGTCCCGGTACGGGTCGATGGGAAGCTGATCGCCCGTGGGCTCGATGGGGTTGTCGTAATCTATCGATCTGTCGGACTTCAACGGGTACCAGAGCGGGATCGGCACGCCGAAGAACCGCTGCCTGCTGAGCAGCCAGTCGGAATTCAGGCCGTTCACCCAGTTCTCGTACCGCACGCGCATCGTGCTAGGGTGCCACTCCAACTCGCGACCGCGCTCCAACAGCTGCTCTCGCAGGTCCATGTCGAGCCCGCCGTTCTTGAGGTACCACTGCCTGCTCGTAACGATCTCCAACGGACGGTCGCCCTTTTCGTAGAACCGCACCGCGTGCGTGATTGGCTTCGGCTCGGCGTGAAGCTCGCCGGTCTCTACCAGAAGTTCCGCCATACGCCTCTTGGCCTGGTACACCCGAAGGCCTGACAACTCGTCATAGTGTTTTTGCGCTTCAGCCGGATCGCACGACTCCCATCCCTCCGTGCCCCACTCGACAGGCGCAAACCGTCCGTCACGGTTCACTATGCTCCGGGTCGCCAGCTGCATCTCTCGCCACCACACCACGTCGGCCGTATCGCCGAAGGTGCACACCATCGCCGCGCCGGAACCCTTTTCCGGATCAGCCGCCTCATGTGCCATGACGGGCACCTCCACCCCGAACAGGGGAGTGGTCAGGCTCCTGCCAAAGAACTCCTGATACCGCTCGTCGTCCGGGTGCGCCACCACAGCGACGCAGGCCGGAAGCAACTCAGGTCGCGTCGTCTCGATGGGCACCACGCCTCCCTCATGCCGGAAGTGAAGCCTGTGGTACGCCGCGTCTTCCTCTCGGTCCTCCATCTCCGCCTGGGCGACTGCCGTTTGGAACGTCCAGTCCCACAGGGTAGGAGCCTCTCGCTGGTAGGCCTCGCCGCGCGCAAGATTGTTGAGGAAGAACCGTTGCGAGATCCTCTGCACCGTCTCGTCGATGGTCGCGTAGGTGAGCGACCAGTCGACGGACAGGCCCAAGTTCCGCCAGAGGTCCTCAAACGCCTTCTCGTCCTCCTGCGTGAGGCGATGGCACAGCTCGATGAAATTCCCGCGCGATATCGGGATGGCCGACTTGGGCGGCTTGGCGGGTGGCTCGAAATCGGGGTCGTACGGGGTCGTCGGATCGCACCTTACCCCATAGTAGTTCTGCACCCTGCGCTCGGTCGGCAGGCCGTTGTCGTCCCACCCCATCGGGTAGAAGACCTCTCTGCCGCGCATCCGCTGGTACCGAGCAATCGTGTCGGTGTGCGTGTACGAGAATACGTGTCCGACGTGCAGGGAACCGCTCACCGTCGGCGGCGGCGTGTCGATGCTGAAAATCTCATCTCGGCTCTTCGAACTGTCGAAGTCGTAAACGCCTGTGGAGTCCCAACTCTCCAGCCACTTCGACTCCACGCCGTTCAACGACGGCTTCTTCGGTATATTGAACGCCATGAGAATCCACCCCAAAATGGGAGCGTTCGCCCCCTTCGTCACTTGCAGGTAACTGTACCACCCAATCGGTGACTATCCAACCATATCAGTGCCGATTCATGCGTTCGAAGCATCTCGGAAGTGTTGATAACGCCACAATATATAGTGGAGGGGGTATAGCCAAGCCTTACACTTTGGGGTACTATAGCCTCCGACCATTCTGCGGAGGACTCCCAGAGGTGGGCTATCAGCACACGTTGAAGCTTGAGCCCGATATCGGGAATCGTGCTGTTAACGCCTTACGCGAGTTCGGCGACTGGGCGCGAGGCACGTTCCTCGACGATATTGCCAGCGCCTCAACGACCGATTCGCCCTTCATTGACGAGTCGGACGACGAACTCGATCTCGACTCGCTCCGGGACGAGTTGCTGGATGAATACCCGAACGGCTACGACTGGACGGGCATCTCCAATGTTATGCTCATCCACAGCCCGAACCAGGTGGTCTACGTCTCCATCGACAATCCCAACCACACCAAGTTCGCCCGCGACATCCTTCCAAGAGAGGCTTGGCCCTCATACGCTAACGGGTTCCCCAAACTCGTTGGCGATGCCTTCCAAATACCGATGGACCTCGGGATCATCGACTCGCCCCAGCACGTTGCTCCAGTGCTGTGGTGGGAGGACATCTCGTGGCCGCAGTTCGTAGGCCCTGAGGCCATGTCGGCCCTCTTCAAGATCATGGACCAATGGGACGCGCTTCAAGTGTGGGCGAGCATCGCCGAGGCCGAGTACCGCGCCCGCCGGACGTTCGACGCGCGCGTAGGTGACTGGTCTGACCGCGTCCTGCAAGGAGCGAATGCTCCCGCGAACGGCGGCGAGACCGCGAGCTAGGCCCGCGTTCCTCGTCCCAGTCGCGCGTCTTCGGCCTCCAGCCAGTCGTAGTACGGACGCGGCATCGGATCAGGGTCGCCAAGCCCGTTTTCACGCCGCCAGCGGAGCAGAGGATGGTCTCTCTCAGCCTGCGGAAGGTCGACCGGACGCACATACGCCGCAGACTCGAAGATACCCATGATGATTTCCAAGACGTGCGTCCCTTCAACTCCGCTTGACTCGTGATCGCGTCCCTCGTCGAGGGCGTCAACGAATTCCTCGACGAACCAGTAGTCGTCCAGCGCTCCCTTGCTCTTGGGGTCGTAGCTATCCGGCGCTTCGGCTTCAAGTCGCTGCCATCTATCATGCTCACCGTCTGGCAGCGACGCCGCACTCTCCAACAGCCACGCGCCCTCTGTTGTATTGAAGATCGCCCGACCGTTTGTGCCGAGAATCTCCAGCACGTGCCCTGCCTTGTCCACAACGGGCATCCTCTGCTGCAGGAGCGTCGCCGTCACGCCGCCGTCAAACTCCATGTGCGCGCTGATCGACTCGCCGGCCAATGTCCCCATTCCACTGGGAGAGGGCACCACGTCTTCTGGAGCTATCGGACGCCCGTCCGTCCTCGCCGTTGCGTATACCCTCCGGCAGTGGCCGGTCAGCTTCATCATCGAGTTCAACGTGTGCGTTCCTATGTTTAGCAGCCCGTATCCGCCATAGTAGCCCTTGCCGCTGCTATTGATGTGCCGCACCTTGCCAATGCGACCGTCCGCAATCGCCCGATGTATTGCGCGCATCGCCCCTCCCGAGCGCGACTGGTGGTGCACCGCGACCCGAACGCCCTTCTCGGACGCCTTCGCCAACACGTCGTCAGCCTGGTTCAGCTCGACGCAGATCGGCTTCTCAACCTCAATGTGGACTCCGTGCTCCAGAACCCGCATCGAGAGGGGATAGTGAAACTCCGTTCCCGTCGGAATCGCGACGATATCCGGCTGTGTCTCAACGATCATCGTGTCGAGGTCGTCGTACCTTGCGTTGACACCCAGCTCGTCTCCGAGTGTGTCTACGCGCTCCTTTACCAAGTCGCACAGTCCGACCACCTCCGTCCGCGGGTGAGCGTGATAGGCCCGGCCCGCCGCCCCTCCGCGTCCCCTGCAGCCCAGAATTGCAACCCTGTATGTCTTCATCGCTCAGGCCCCCTACGGAGTTTCAGCCGATTATACGCGAACGACACGCGAGACAGAGAATCTGCCGAGTTGTTTTGGTATCATCACGCAACACGTTTCCGAAGGAGTTCCCATGCCATCCGTCCGAGACCCCATCCGGCCACCGTCGCTCACGCCCGCCGAGGCCCGCGAGCTTCACTACGAGGCCCTCGTCATCGACGCGCAGCAGCCGCCCGCCACGAGCGGATTCCTCTTCAACGACAACATGCGCGCCGCCCTCGCCGAGATGCATGAGCGGGGCGTTGATCGGGGAATAGCCGGCAATCGCTTGGCCCGCATGGCCGCCCGTGAGGTGCAGACCAACCCCGAGGCCGTGAAGGACTACGTCGGCCTGTGGAAGACGTCCGGCGTGACGATCGGCGCCGGTACCTACATCGCCGGGAACCGCATAGAGGTAGCTTTCGAGGCCGCCGTCAAGCGCATCGCCGAGGCGCGCTCGATGATCGACGTACTCGGCGGCGAGGTCGCCCTCATCCTGACAGCGGACGATATCGAGCGGGTCTACCGCGAGGGCAAGCACGGCGTCATCATCGACTTTCAGGACACCATTCCCTTCGGCACCGACATTGACCGGATCGACCTGTTCTACAATCTCGGACTCCGCCAGGTCCAGCTTACCTACAATCTTCGCAACCTCGTTGGCGACGGCTGCACCGAGCACAACGCCAGCGGCGTCACCTACTTCGGTCGAACCGTCGTCGAGCGCCTCAACGAGCTCAACATGATCGTCGACGTCAGCCACTGCAGCGAGGCTGTCGGCTGGGACGCCATTGAACTGTCCACGGCCCCTGTAATAGTCAGTCACTCCAACGCGAAGGCCGTCACTTACCACGACCGCGCCAAGAGCGACGAGCTCGCCAAGGCCATCGCCGACCAGGACGGCTTCTTCGGCGTGACCATCGTTCCGGGTTTCGTGCAGGACGAGTCGACCGCCGCGACCCTCGACCACTTCGTAGACCACGTCGTCCACCTCGTCAACGTCATGGGCCTCGACCACGTCGGCATCGGCAACGACAAGTGCGGGCCAGGGGGCCAGACCGGCTCTCTTGTCGAGTATCCCGACGACATGCCGGACCTTCCGCACGGGGCGTTCGACTGGAGCGGCTTCCGCCGGGAGCACCGCGTCCACGACGAGTACCACAACGTCGACTACCAGACCTTCGCCGACTGGCCCCTCCTCACCATGGCCCTCGCCAAGCGCGGCTTCAACGAGGACGAGCTCCGCAAGCTCCTCGGCCTAAACTACCTCCGGGTCTTCCGCCAGATCGTGGGATAGACGTGGAAGACGCAGGGTAAATCCTCCCTGATTTCAGTCAGCGCCTGCCGTAATCGGTTCGCGTTCTCCCAATCGGTTTTCGAGCGCGACGATCCGCGTCCGATGTTCCTCAACGGACTCGCTGAGCGCGTCGAGTGCGGCCCTAGTTGCGGAGGCTTCGACAAGCAGCCTGACAAGGTGAGAATTCAAGCTGATTCCTTCTCGGGCGGCGTCCCGCGAGAGGCGGTAGTGAACCGACTTGGGCAGTCGGAGCAGAACGCGCCCACTAAACCCTCTCGCGTCTGCGGGCTCAGGCACGTCATATCCGTTTGCCAGATGATCCTCGATCCAAAGCCTCTTGGCCTCGTTCAAGTTTTCAATGGCCTCTTCGGGAGTGTCACCATGGGAAACGCAGCCGGGAAGATCGATGATCTCGGTTGCCCAATAACCCCCGTCATCCGATTCATGCGTCAACTCCACGGGGTAGTCCAGTCCCAGATAGTATTCCAAAGACTTACTAGGCACTACCTCCCCCTTTCAGCGAACGACACATAGTCGTGGCTCATCTCAACGACACTGCTTCTTCGATCTTCTGTATGGCGGTACGCACGTATACCGGACGCACTTCATCACTTTCCACGACAGTGAGCTTTATAGGAGACCCCGGATACCCAAAGACACGATGGCTTCCCCTCGACCTCGACAAAACGAAACCGTAACTCTCCAACAGACTGCGCAGTTCCCGATATGAGACGTTTCGTTGACTGTTCTTGAGCCTTGCAAGGAGTTTACTGTTTGGCACCCGCAACCTACGATTTTCATTAATATTCTGCTCTAAATGATATCATATGCGATAGCATCAGTAAACCGCCAACACATTGGGTTGGAGAGATACGACGTTGACCGTCCACCCCTCTGGTGATAGTGTGCGAGCATGGAAGCAGAGGTTATGACCACCAACGGCACAGACTCCTTCCGACGGCCGTTCCCAGCCCTCACGCGCGCCCAGCGTTACCACTTCGATGTCTTCGGGTACGTCGTGGTCGAAAACACGCTCACCCCTGACGAAACGTCGGCGGTGCTCGATGCCCTCCAGAACCTCAAGCGTGAGTTCGAGGCTACCGGCGACCCGACCGGCACGACCATCCGAAACTGCCGTGTCTCCGGCTACTCGCCGACCAACATGCACTTCGCCCACGTCCTCGAGGCTGACCCGGCCATTCTCGCCTACGTTACCAACCCTCGCCTCGTCGGCATGGCCGAGGAGGTCGTCGGCGGAGTCGTGAGACTCTCCGAGTCCGAGGCCATCATAAACTCCCGCGACCCCGACACCTACGCCGACCCCGAACCCAAATACAACTTCCACTTCGGCACGCGACCGCCCCACGGCACCTACACCGGCAACGGACTGTTCCACAGCAACTTCGTGAAGACGCTCACCAACCTCACCGAGCTAGGCCCCGACGACGGCGGAACGGTCGTCATCGCAGGCAGCCACAAGATCGCCCTCCCGATGGAAGACATCGTCGCCTGTGCCTACGAGGATCGCTCCCTCATCCACCAGGTCGTCGCCCCCGCCGGTTCCACCGTCCTCTTCGCCGAGTCGCTTATCCACGCCACCGGCCAGATCCGCAGCGACCGCGAGCGCACCATCATCATCACCGGCTACACCCCTCCCATGTTCAAGGCCGACAACGGTCAGGAACCCAGCCCCGAGTTCCTCGCCGACCAGCCGGAGCACACCAGAGACTACCTCGTAGGTAGAGAGCAGTGGGGTTGGACGCCGCGGTTTCGTTCCCTACGGGAGGAGCAGGGGTAGCAGCTAGGCGAGTTTGTTGGCCTAGTAGGGCGTAGCCGAGTGGAAGCTCACCCCTCCGCCTGCGTCAGCGCATACCCGCGTGACTCCGTCACCGAGCGCGTCTGGTCTGCCAGACCCTCGAACCGGTCTCCTATGCGGAACCAGTCGCCCAGCGGGTTCGACGCATCCTCCACCGCGTCGGCTATGACCGCTCCGAGCGACCCGCCGAACTTGAACCCGTGACCGCTTCCGCCCGTTGCTACGATGACCCGATCAGGGCCGGGGGCGTGGTCGATGATGAAGTGGTCGTCAGGTGTGGCGCAGTAGAGACAGGCACGAACGTCCGCCACGCGGCCCCGTCCGATATCAGGTATGCGCCACCGCAGGTACTCCATGGCCTCATCCCGAAACTCCTGCGATCCCGCACGGTCGATGTCCGGGTCCACGATCTCGCCAATCCCCTCGATGGCAACCTTCACGTACCCCTCGCGGAGTAGGGGAAAGCCGTACCATCCGTTCACGTCGGGATCGTCCGACCATACAGGGAACCGCCCGCGCGCAAACTTCTCCGGTTCCTCGACCTCGATCATTATCATCTCGCGCAACGTCACCAAGAGATTCTTTCCGACTTCCGGCACGAGCCTTCCGCTCCACACACCTCCCGCCACGACGACCCGGTCGAACTCCGACGCGCCGACGCCCTCAACGTGAACCCTGACGCCGTCTGCCGTCTCGTCGATGCCCGTCACGAGCGACTCCTCGCGCACCTCGACGCCGTCATCGCGCGCAATCCCCGCCATCATCGCCACTGCTCGCTCGCTCTCGATATACCCCGCCCAGTCGTCGAGTACGCACACCTCGTCGTCGTCGATCACGAACTGCGGGTAGCGCTTTCGCCCTTCTTTGGCCGTCATGATCGTCAGATCGGATCCCCGGCTCTGCAGATAGCGCCAGTTCTCGTACATGACGTTGCCCGGCTCGAAACCGCGCATGATCTTCATGCCGCCCGTCCGGTGGTACAGGAACTCTCCCGTCCGCCGTTCCCACTCCCTCCACTGCACGGCCGCCCGTTCAACGAGCTCCACGTATGGCCCGCCGTCTCCATACCACGTCCGCCGGATGCCCTTCGCCACGTCGGTCGAGGTCGCATTCTCGTAGGGCACCCGCCCCTGGTCGAATACCGTCACACTATGCCCACGCTCGCGCAGTTCAATCGCCGCCGCCAGCCCAAACACGCCTCCGCCGATGATTCCAACGTTCATAACCGCTCACCTGAAAATGGGTAGTGATACGGCAGGCAGTGTACACCACCAATAAAGGGGCTGCTGATGCCTTCCAGTTTCTTTGATAACGGCGCTCTGCGACTGGCCGCGAGGCTTCACCAGCGCCGCATTCACCCACGCCGTGCGACGGTGATGATCTCAGGACTCGTATCCGTCAGTGGGTGCCTGTCCCAGTCCCCGAACTGTTCCTCGATTGTCAGCTTGGCACCGGACAGGAACCCAGACAACGAGGCCGCATCTAGGAACCTCAACGTGCTCCGGCTGATCAGTGGCTTATCCCAGCTCGGACTCGAGTAGGTAACGGTGAACGAAACAACATCCCCGGCAACGGGAGTCTCCACCTGGTGGGCCATTCGCACCACGCTCCCGCCGTGCGAAATCTCCACCGCATTATCCGGTGTCCACGCCTCCCAGCCGCGAGCCGATGGATTGCGGGTCTCGAACACGAAGCGACCGTCCTCGGTGAGAGCCGAGTGTATAGCGGCCAGCGACATGTGCAGTTGGGCGTCTTCCACCAATACCTGGAAGGCATGACCGGTCATGACGATGAAGTCGAACTCGCGGTCCCAATCGACTGACGACAGATCGCCATGGACCCACTCTATGTCCCGCCGCTTTCGTGCTTGCTCCAGCATCGCCTCGGCGGGATCAAGCCCGCTCAGCCGTCCGGTGTGGCCCGCTTTCCGGGCCAATCGCAACAGTTCGCCCGTCCCGCAGCCGACATCGAGAACGCTCTTGGCCGACAGCACCAGCGGAAGGTAGAAGTCAAAGTCCTCCCTGCCCGCGCAGAACGCATCATATAGCTCAGCCAGCCTGGGCTCGGAAAACAGATAATCGACCACGAATAGCATCCCTTTGGCGCGTCAACGACCAGAAGTCGCAACGATAGTCATCGATCCGGCGGAGAACTGGTTAAAAGACTATGGCGAGGATCAGCTTCGAGGAAGACTACCTGCTTTAGTGCAGTCGGACATCGAAGTTAGTTAGCCACGTACCTCTCGACGAACCCCTGCGGAAATCCCGCCACCTTGTCGAGCACGTACTCCGGCGCTACCTCACCACGCTGAGTCGGGGGATAGGCCGCCTCGAACATGAAGTAGCCCTGGTAGTCGATGTCCTTGAAGGCGTCGAACACACCCGCCCACGCGAGTTCCCCGTCCAGCGGGGAGAAGTGGTCGCGGTCGACCCAGTCGTGCAGGTGCAGGTGGAACAGACGGTGACCGCACTGCGCCATTGTCTCGCGTGCGCGCTCGGCCTTGATGAACGGGTTCACCTCGTCGTCGTCCCGCGTGTGTCCGACATCCACCACCATCCCGAACCGGTCCGAGCCGACCTTGTCCACGAAGGCCGTGTAGTCGGCAAGGTCCTGCCCGTTCTCGATGGTCAGCTTGATCGACGTGCCTTCGAGCTGGTCGAGCATCTCGTGAATGCTCTTCTCCGACTGCTCCTCAGGCCTATAGTGGCACACCATGACCCCTGCTCCGAGTTCCTCCGAGTTCTTCGCCGCCGCCACGCCCTGCTCGACGGCCTTCTTCCGGTTGTCCTCGTCGTCCGAGTTGAACAGGTAGCCAGGGCAGTGGGTCGAGACGATGGATACCCCAGCGCTCTCGCACTCGGAACGCAGCCACGATGTGTACTTCGAGTCGGCGACATCGAGGTGTCCGGGGTTGCCGAGACCGCATACCTCGATGTAACGGATCCCCCGCTCGGCGATCATCTCGATGTCCTTCGACTGCAGCACTCGGTCGCGCTCGAACACAATGGTCGACGTGCCCAGCCGCTCCGCAATTTCGTTCGATGTCCAGCCGTATGCAGACTTGCCGTTCGTCTCAGTCATTGAGGCTCCTCAGATTGCGGATTTGACGGCCTGAATAGGCGCACCGTCAGGTACCGTACTGCGACGCCGTCAACGTGTCAACATGAGACGAAGGAGTGGACGTTCGCTCGTCCAAGCGTTAGCCGACTATTGATGTTGCTGCGCCGGACTTAGGCGCCGTCCTCGACGATCTCGAACGAGGTGGTGATCGTCGCAGTCCCCTTCAGCGTCGCGCCGACTGAGCAATACTTGCCCTCGGACAGCTCAATCGCCCGGTGTACGGCCTTCGAATCAACCCCCCGACCTTTGACGGTGTAGTGGACATTGAACGCCGTCCACTCCTTAGGCCATTCCTCCTCTTGGGTGCCGGTTACTTGTATTCCGACTCCGGTGACATCCTGCCGCTTCTTCTTCAGGATGCTGACGACATCGACTCCGGTGCATGCGCCGAGCGCGGACATCATCAGGTGCGTCGGCTTGAAGCCGTCGAAGTCGTCCCCGTCCTGCATTGGCGCGTCGACCGTCACCGTGTGGCCGTAGTCGTCCGCCGCAGTGAATTTCCAGTTCTCTTCCCAGCTCAGATTGACCGATGCTTGATTCGACACGGCTCCTCCTTGATTCTCGCGCGCAATATATCCTTAAGAACGCAAATTCCCCGCTGGGGTATGCTTTGGGTCACGCAAGTGGACCGGACGCGAGCAGGTCGCGCAGTTCGTCCTCTCCCTGCGCCGTCGTAACCGCGATGATTTCGTCGCCGGCTCTCACCTTGAAGTCCCCGCTGGGCAGTCGAGGTACGCCGTCGCGAGTGACGACGAGAGACGGGAGCGTACCGTCCGGGAAGGGAAACGCGTCGAGCCGCAGACCATCTGAACCGTATGCGGCAGGAACATGAATCGACACCAGAGACCGCTCCATACCGTCGGCCGGCAGCGGTTTCAGGTGTGTGATGCCATGGGATGTAAACCCCTCCTGGATCTGGTTCAGGATGAGGTCGGGAACGTCCACGACGACGTCCACACCGAGTACGTTGAAGAGGTCCACGTGGTCCGAGCGGTTTACGACGGAGATGGTCGTCGGCACTTCGAATCGTTGCTTGGCAATCTGGCATGTGACGAGATTCGCGCCGTCGTCTTCGTCGGTCGCGATGAGCATCTCCGCGCGGTTCGCTCCCGCCTGTGCCAGAACTGAACGGTCGACGGAACTTCCGAGCACCGAGACGCTCCCAAACGCCTGGTCGACCGCGATGCACCGGGTTCGGCTGGAGTCGATTATGGCGATTTCATGACCGCCCGCGACGAGCCATCGTGCTACGGCCTGCCCCAGTCTGTCCGCTCCGACTACTATCACGTGCATTCGACCAGTCCCCCATCAAGCCGTCGCCGTTTGAACGGCAACCTCCACGAGCAGCGAAGTCGCACCGATGGTGATCAGACCCAGTTCTTCATACATGCTTTGCAGGTCCGGATCGTCCACGCGACAGACGACCACATCGACGTTGAACTCATGCTTTGCGACCTGCGCGGAGAGGATGTTGTCACTGTCATTCCTCATGGTCGACATGAAGACGTCCACCTCTCGAATTCCCGCCCTCACGAGGTCGTCGTGAGAAGTCCCATCCCCCACTACCGGAATGATGCGCTGCTCCTCCACGGCCCCACTGGGCAGACGGTCGAACGCGCCAGGCGTCCTGTCCAGTACGTGGACGGTGTTGCCCTGATCGACGAGCGCCTTTGCAGTGGTCGCTCCGAGCTCTCCGGATCCTACGATCAAGATGTGCTTCGGCCCAAGTATCGGCCTGTCAGTCAGTACCATGTCAGGCTTCGCTCAGAATTGAGGAGTTTGATGCAGTCCAGTCGTGATCCGTTGCTTCCGGTTTCTCATCCCGCCACAGAATGACACGGCACGGCGCGTGTTCGAGTACATACGGCACAGCGTCTCCCAGCGCGAATCTGCCGTACTTGGTCTTGTACGGCATTCCGATAACCACTGCGTCCACTTCCCTCTCTGCCGCTTCGTGGACTATAGCGTGTCCGGCCACTCGCGCCTGAAGCAGCTCCGAGCGGACCTCGCACTTGAAGGGCCGCGCGGTTCGTTCCATCCTGTCCAGCAAGTCGTCACCGCGGGTCGTATGAAAGGACAGATCCGAGTCGACGGGCAGGCTCCGCTCTACTTCGATGACGTGGACGATATAAATGCTGCCGCGCTGAGGTTCCGTCAACTGCGCCCCGAATCGAACGGCATCCTCGTCAGCCGAGTTGCCGGACACGGCGACCAGCACAGACTTTATGGCAATGCCGTCCGGCTTTTTCAGTCTCAACAATGGACAACTCTCGCCCGTTCATTCGCCGTAGAGTAGTTCTCTAGGTTTGTCCGTTCGACCCCGAATTGGGCAGGCGATCTAGCAGTTCGTCGCGGCCGGCCAGAATCAGCACGTCTCCCACTCGAAGGCGGTCGTTCGTGTCGGGATTGAGCGTGATGTCTCTCCCGCGCTTGATCGCCACTACGGCCAGACCGTACTTGTCCCTCGGCCCCGAGAGATCGACCTCGTCAATGGTCTTGTCGACATATTCCTCGGGCACACGTATGCGGCTGAACCCGAAGTTCGGGGCCAGTTCGAGGTACTCCTGCACGTTGGGGTTGAACATATTGTGCGCCAGACGGTTGCCCATCTCCGACTCGGCGTGGATCACCTTGTCTGCCCCGATTCGCTCCAGCGTGTTGCCGTGCAGGTCGTCGTGAGCGCGGGCGATCACGTAAGGAACTCCCATGTTCTTCAGGTTGACCGTCGTAAGAACGCTGGCGACGATGTCGGAGCCGATTGCGACCACGCCGACTTCATAATCGGGCACTCCAAGCTCCCGCATGACGTTCTCGTTGGCCGCGTTGCCGGTCACGGGAAATGTCACGTGCCCCATCATGCCCTGCACCCGCTCCTCATCCACGTCCATGGCAAGAACATCATGCCCGAGGTTGTAGAGGGAGTTGGCAACGCTCGATCCGAACCTGCCCAGACCGATGACGACGACTTGTTGTTTCATGGTTCTCGTGGCCCTCGGTAGAGTCCGGCCTCTTGAACGATCTGTAACCGCTCAAGGCAGCCGGCTTGCAGGAATTATAACGGATTGACCGTGAATGCAACTATCTCATGCCCGTCTCTTTAGCGGCCTTGAGTCTACCCGATGGTTATTCTCTCAGTCGCGTAGGTATACCTCGCCCGGCTCACGCTGCCGATCATGATAAGCGCAAGCGAAAGTGGCAACACTCGCCCGACGAACATAACGATTGTCATGACCAGTTTGCCGCCGCCCGAAAGCTCGCCGGCCATTCCGGTGCTCAGTCCTGCCGTACTGAATGCCGAGACCGTCTCGAACATCACGTCGATGAACTCCAACCCTTGCCCACTTTCCACGAGTGTCAGCAGCAGTACCGCCAGCACGGTCGCGCCGACCAACAATATACACAGCGTCATCGCGTGTTTGACTTGAATAAACGAAATCTCCCGCTGGAACGCCGATGCGCCTCTGCCTCTGATCGCTGCCGTGAGTATGGCCACGATCAGCACTGTCAGCGTGTTGATCTTGATTCCTCCTGCAGCCGATGCCGAAGCGCCTCCCACGAGCATGAGCCCCATCATAAGCAGACTGGTATGCTCCTCGACCTCGCCGTAGTCAATCGTGGTGAACCCCGACGTCCGACCTGCGATGCCTTCGAACGCGGACACCGCCAGCTTGTCGCCCAGTCTCAGGTCTCCGATGGTAGCCGGGTTCTCGAATTCCAAAAGGAACATCGCAACCGTGCCGAGCACGGCTGCCAGGCCGGTCATACTCAGAACGATCTTCGTGTTGAGGGAAAGGGTAGTCCACCGTCTCTTCCGCCCGATGTCCAACATGACGATGGCACCCACCGCTCCCAGCACGACAAGCGCGCCGGACGCTGCCAACCCCGCCCAGTCCGTCGGAAGCGCTCCGCCGCCATCCACCCCGTGAAGGCCGATGAATCCGGCGTTGTTGAACGCAAGGACCGTCATCGTGAACGCCTTCCAAATCGCTTCCGGTGTTGGCTCGATCAGTGAAAACCGCACCAGGAGTACGAGTAATCCGGAAAACTGCATTCCCACAATGACGAGTGCGATGCGGACTGCCAGCCGCCTCCCATTGCCGACAAATAGCCTGTCTCCCGTATCCTCCTGCAGGATCGTCGATATTCTCTGTCCCGCATGTACCAGGAGCAGGCTCGCAAGCACCATGAACCCCAATCCACCGATGAACGTCAGGATAAGGAGCATGATCTGCCCGGGCATCGCCCAGAACGTGGCCGCGTCCTGGGTCGTCAGCCCCGTAGTGGTCGTGGCCGAAGTCGCCGCGAACAGCGCGTCCAAGAACGGGGTAAAGCCTCCCCCACGGTGGCTGAACGGCATGACAAGGACCAGCGTTCCGATAAGAGTCGGCGCAAGCAAAACGAGAAAAGGAATAAGAGGTCTCGGCACCCGGCTCGCCTCGCTGCCCCGAGGTGCAAACGCCCTCGCTAGCGCAACGAACCTCGACACGCGCCGTGGTTGGGCACTCTCGTCAATCGTCGTCCATGAACTGCTCAGTGGAGTCTCCCGTTCATCGGTCGAGGCCACATACTGAAAGCGATTCTAGGAATTGCCGCGCATTCGTGTCAATCGTCCTCCCAAGGCTCCCCTTGCAAAGACCTTGCTTTACCTTGAGCATTCGTCCCACTCAAGTATAAATTAGGAAGAGTGGGCCGCGGGGCAGAAAAACGCCTCATCGTCTACAATCATGCACTGACTCCTTGCGGAAGGCGTTTTCTCTGCCATATGTCGCATTTCTGTGCGGAGTCGGAAGATATCAAGTCTCATGCTGAAAAAGTTGGACTCACGCCTATCAGTCCGCTTCCTCTTGTTGGAAGGCCGGCTGATCGATAGAAAGTTCCGACGCCACTGGAAGAACTACCTCTTCCAGTGCGCGCTGTCCACACTGGCGCTGCTGTTGATCTTGCTGGTCGTCGACGTGGTGCTCCGTGCCGCGATCGTCGTCGCAATTGCATCCAGCGCCTTCATTGTATTCGTGCGGCCACATAGCGAGGCATCGCATCCTCAGCGCGTTGTGGGAGGACACGTCGTCGGGGTAGTTGTCGGGGCGGCGTTTTCCGCTCTGTACCTCATACCGGGGTTTGGCGAGATTGCTGAAGGAACACCCTTCGCTCGCAATCTCATGGCGGTGCTGTCGGTCGGCCTCAGTACCTTGATTATGGTCTTGACGAATACCGAGCACGCTCCCGCCGCGGGCACTGCCCTCGGCCTCGTCGTACACGGATGGGAACCGTCGGCCGCATTGTTCGTACTGATTGGAGCGATCATGCTCGCCGTCGTGCATACCCTCTTGCGCCCCCGATTGACCAATCTGTTCTAGCACTTCAACACCGGAACCGGACAAAATATCCCCGTGGATGCCGAGATTCAAGATGTAATCCGCCAAGTCCACGCGAGCCCCGTACAGGCGGTGGTCGTGGTGACGGGTGGCGGCGCGCAGTCGATCAGCCGCCTGCTGAGAGTTCCCGGCGCTTCCCGCACGGTACTGGAGATACTTGTTCCCTATTCGGAACGGGCGCTTGAAGACTTCCTCGGTGAACGGCCTCATCAAGTCGCATCAGTGGAGACCGCCGAGGCCATGTCGCGGCAGGCTCACCGCCGCGCCATGGAATTGGCGGAAGCGGACGTTCCCCTCGTAGGCATCGGTTGTACCGCCGCACTCGCAACTGACCGGCTGAAACGCGGCGCACATCGAGTCCATGTCGCTCGATGTACTTCGGACAGCACTGTGACCTACAGCATTGAGTTCACGAAGGGTCTTCGTGACAGAGCGGGTGAAGATACCCTATCCGGCCTGCTCGTCGTGCGCGCCCTTGCCGAAGCAGCCGGCATTGCTCCCGACATGTCGATGCCGTTAGATCCCACCGAGCACATTGTCATCGGAGGTTCCGGCGACCCCATCGACCTGCTCGTGGCGGGCGCGCTCGACAGGGTCCTCGTTCGCGCGGATGGTACAATCACTCCCAATGGGAGGCCCAACGGAGCACTGCTGTCAGGCTCGTTCGACCCCCTCCACATCGGACACCGGGAGTTGGCCACCGTTGCGGCCGAGGCTCTTGCAATGCAGGTCACTATGGAGATGTCAGTCGCCAACGTCGATAAACCGCCCCTGAGCGCCTCCGTCATTCGTGAGAGGCTCAAGCAGTTCGAAGGAATGTACGACGTTGTCCTCACCAAGGCCCCCACGTTCGCGGAGAAGGTGCAGGTGTTGCCGGGCTCTTGCTTCGTGATCGGGTACGATACCATGAAGAGGCTCATCGACCCGGCGTATTATCATGACGACGAACGCAAGATGAGAAAGGCTTTGTTGTCCATAGCCCAATTGGGAGGCCGCTTCCTCGTGGCTGGGCGTCTGGACAACGGAATCTTCCGTACCCTCGAAGACGTGCCCGTACCTGGTGAATTCCGCGATATGTTTGAGTCGATATCCGAGCATCGTTTCCGGCGAGATATCTCTTCGACCCATCTGCGAACTGGCTGAGTAAGAAGATGGCCTTTAGCGACCTCAGAGAATTCATCGACTTCCTGGAAGACAAGGGTGACCTCCGTCGCATCACGGAGCCCGTCAGCCGCGACCTTGAGATCACCGAGATCACCGACCGCACCATTAAGTCCGGCGGGCCCGCGCTGCTCTTTGAGAACGTCGAGGGATACCGCATGCCGTTGGCGATTAACCTCTACGGCACCCATCAGCGAATGGCCTGGGCACTGGGTGTGGACGATGTCGACGAAATCACACAGCGCGTCAGGAAGCTCCTGGGCATGATTCAGGGCCCGCCCGAGGGCATCGTTCCAAAATTCAAAGCCCTCGGCGACCTCGCGAGCGTCGCCCGCTCCCGGCCCAAGATCGTCAAGAATGCGCCATGCCAGGAAGTTGTCATAACCGGCGACGACGTTGACCTCAACGCGCTCCCCGTCCTGAAGTGCTGGCCGCTCGACGCCGGACGATTCATCACCCTTCCTCTCGTCATCAGCCGCGATCCCGTTACCGGCAACCGGAACGTCGGTACCTACCGTATGCAGATATACGACCAACGCACCACGGGGATGCACTGGCAGAGCCACAAAGTCGGGGCTCGCCACGCCCGCGAGGGCGTCGCACAGGAAGCCGAGCGCCTCGAAGTCGCCGTCGCCCTAGGAGGCGATCCTGTGACGGTCTGGTCCGGCTCGATGCCCCTGCCTCCCGATATCGACGAGTTGGTCGCCGCTGGCTTCATCCGCGGCAAGCCGGTCGAATTGGTGAAATGCAAGACGAACGACCTTGAGGTTCCCGCTCAGGCCGAGATCGTACTCGAAGGGTACGTCGTTCCCGGTGAAATGCGTTCCGAAGGGCCGTTCGGCGACCACACCGGCTACTACTCGCTCGAAGACGACTACTCCGTGTTCCACGTTGAGGCCATCACCCACCGCAAGGATCCCATCTATCCCACCACTATGGTAGGAAGACCCCCCACCGAGGACTACTTCATGGGCAGGGCCAGCGAGCGCATCATGCTCCCTGCCCTGCAGCTCACCGTGCCCGAGGTCGTCGACTACAACATGCCCGCCGAGGGCATCTTCACAAACTACGTCCTCGTCTCGATGAAGAAGGAGTTTCCCGGTCACGCCCGCAAAGTGATGTACGCCCTGTGGGGCATCGGACAGATGATGCTCGTCAAGGCCATCGTGGTGTTCGATGAGCATGTCAACGTGCAGGACCTCTCCGAGGTCGCGTGGCGCATCGGCGCCAACGTCGATCCCCGCCGCGACATCGTCTTCGTGGAAGGCCCGGTCGACGACCTCGACCACGCCTCCTCCGCCCCGCGCTACGGGAGCAAGGTCGGCATCGACGCCACCGCCAAGGGTCCCATGGAGGGACTGAGCCGCGAGTGGCCTCCCGAAATCGTCATGAGCGAGGATATCAAGCGGCTGGTGGACGAGAAGTGGCCGAAACTCGGGATATAGCCGCGTCTGACCGCCTCCTCAAGCGCATCCCGCGATTTCTGGATGCCGTCAGGTTCCAGGAGAGCATTTTCGCGCTCCCGTTTGCCTACTCCGGCATGGTTCTCGCGGCCAATGGCTGGCCGACATGGGAACAGTTTCTCTGGATCACCGTCGCCATGGTGAGCGCGCGCACGCTCGGAATGTCCGCCAACCGGATCATCGACCGCACCATCGACGCTCAGAACCCGCGCACCGCCATGCGCCACCTGCCCGCCGGACTGCTTCGCCTGTCCGACATGGTCGCCCTGTCGCTCATCGCCGGAATAGTGTTCTTCGCAGCAGCAGCACTGCTTAATCCTCTCGCGTTGACCCTCGCTCCCGTCGCCGCTGCCTACCTAATCTTCTACCCCTACACCAAGCGGTTTACGTGGGCAGCCAGCTTCTTCCTCGGTTGGGCGCTGGCAATAGCCCCCTCCGCCGCATGGATCGGCGTGCAAGGATCCCTTGACTGGGCCCCGGTCGTTCTCTCCACGTCCGTTGCCCTGTGGGCCGCCGGATTCGACATCCTCTATCACGCGCAGGACAGGCAGTTCTACACCGAACGAGGCCTCCACTCCGTTTCGCGGCGCTTCGGCATCTCCGCGTCCTTTCGCATAGCCCAGACCCTCGACGTACTCGCCGTCTGCTGCCTGCTGACGGTCGGCGTCCTGCTCGATCTCTCCGTCGCCTACTACGTCGGCTGCGTCGTGGCCGCCGGTGTGATCGCCTACAAGTACCGCATGGTCTCCCCGCACGACCTCTCCCACATGGGAGTCGCTTTCATGCGTACAAACGCCTTTGTCTCCCTCAGCGTCTTCGCTGGCACGCTCGTCGACGTACTTGTCCTCTGACTCACGCGACCGGACGGGCAGGGGAGCGCGCCGCAGATTCCCGTCGTGATACCCTGAAACCTACATGGACTCACCAGGAAAAAAGTATCCCGTAGTCGTAGGCATCTCCGGTGCCAGTGGCGCGGTCTTGGCGCGCGCGACCATCGACCGTCTCCTGTCGGACGAACATCCCGTCATCGCCACCGCAACTGCCGCCGCGCGCATGGTCTGGCGACAGGAGTCCGAAGAGTCCTTCGGCGAGGCCCTCGAACGCTGGGCCGACTGGGACGCCTTCACCTACTGCCCCGTCGGCGACCTTACCGCGCCAATCGCCAGCGGCACCTTCCCCACAGCCGGTATGGTTGTCACCCCCTGCAGCATGGCCACGGTCGCGGCTATATCCAGCGGATTCGCCGATAATCTCCTTCGTCGCGCCGCCGACGTTACCCTCAAGGAGAAGCGTCCCCTCGTCGTGGTCCCCCGTGAGACGCCCTTGACCGAGACCCATCTGGAGAACATGGCGCGCTTGGCGAGGCAAGGCGTCGTCGTTCTTCCCCCGCACCCGCCGTTCTACCTGGGCGACGGTTCAATCCGACACACCGTGGACTTCATCGTTGAAAGGACGATGGTCGCGCTCGGACTGACCGACCGAATGCCGCAGGGCATGACCTACCGCGAGCCCGAACGCTACCCTTGAATCTCCCTCTCCGACCCCCTACAATCCCTCCCACTCACACCCACCCAGCGAGACCCTCCCGATGATCCCATGCCATGAAGCCGTGCAATTCCTCAGCGAGACGCGCGGAGACGCGATAGTCGTCAATACCATGACCCCCAGCCGGTACTGGAAGGACATCACTGACAACTCAGACTACGACCTCCCAATCGCGGGCGGGATGGGAAAGGCCTCCTCGATGGCGCTCGGTCTCGCCCTGTCCATGCCTGACAAGAAGATATGGTGTATGGACGGCGACGGCAGCTTGCTCATGAACCTTGGCACCCTCGTGACCGTCGCTGGCCAGGCCCCGGCCAACCTCGTCCACTTCGTCTTCGACGACGAGGCCTACCAGACGACAGGCGGACAACCCGTCCCCGGAGCCGGGATATACGACTTCAAGACCATCGCCCAGGGTGCGGGCTACCCCCACGCCTACCAGTTCGACGACCTCGAACACTTCAAGACCGATCTCCCCTCCGTCCTCCAAGACGACGGCCCCATCATGGTCGTCCTCAAGATAGATTACCCCGACGGCGGCCCCCCGTTCTCCATGGCCAACACCAAGGCCGCAGTCGCGCGACTCCGTTCGGCGCTGGCGAAAGACGCCTCATAGCCCCATATCTGCAGACTCCTTGCAAGCCTCATCCCCTGAACGGTTTACATTCAAGGCCGTCAAATCCGCCGAGTGGTACGACCTTGAGCGGGTCTTCCTATCCGTACCCGGATCGTCGATGTGCTGGTGCATGTACTGGCGAAAGACGAGAGCGCAGTGGTGGGACAACGGCTCCGAGAATCGAGCCGACATGAAGGAAATAGTCGAAGGCGGAGTCCCTCCCGGCATAGTGGCGTATGACGGCGACGAGCCGGTGGCGTGGTGCTCCATCGCTCCTCGCAGCGAGTTCCCCGGTCTCGAACGCTCACCCACTTTGCGCGCTGTCGACGCTGAGCCGACGTGGTCCATCACCTGCTTCACTATTGCCCGAAGCCACAGAAAGAAGGGCCTCACCTCCCTGCTCATACGAGCGGCAATCGAGCACGCGGTCGAGAATGGAGCGAAGGTCATCGAGGCCTATCCGATGAAGAACCTGCCCCAAAAGCGCCGAACGGTTGGCGAGGCCTTCATGGGATTCTCCACGACGTTCGAACACCTCGGCTTCAAGCAGGCAACTGAGCGCTCGCGAGTCCGCAACATCTAGCGCTACCGCCAACCCTCCGACGCGGCCACGAGTCTGAACACAGTATAATCGTCTGAGGGCACTTCCCCGAAAGGACATCGCAACGGACATGAACTGGCGCGAGCTGCAGAACAAGAACATCACCCTGATCGGCGGCGCAGTATCGGGCGGACTCGATAGCTGCACGTCGACCCACTGGCTCACGAGCAAAGGGTTCGACGTGACCGGCGGCACGGTTGATCTCGGCCAGCCGGACGAAGAGAACATCGGGGCCATCGCTGACCGGATGCGAGGCTGCGGAGCCGTCGACGCCTTCATTGTCCCCGCTCACGAGGCTCTGGCCGATGCCGGGCTGAAGGTGATCCAAGCGCAGGCCCGCTACGAGGGCGGATACTGGAACACCACCGGAATCGCCCGGCCCGTCACGGTGCAGGCATTGCTCCAGGAGTTCGAGACGCGGGACATCCCCGTCCTCTTCCACGGCGCCACCGGACGCGGCAACGATCAGGTGCGCTTCCAGATCGCTACCAACATGCTCCGGCCGGACATGGACGTATACGCCCCCTGGCGCGACCCGGAGTTCGTCGCCGAGTTCCCCGGCAGACAGCAGATGCTCGAATACTGCGAGAAGCACGACCTGCCGATCAAGCCCGCGTCGGAGTCGCGCTACTCCACCGACGCCAACTTCCTCGGCCTCACGCACGAGGCCGGAGACCTCGAGGACGTGACGGTATCGCCCTTCTTTGTCGAACCCGGCATGGGTGTGTGGGCGTGGGACGCGCCCGACACGCCACAGTCCGTGACGGTCCGCTGGGAGGAAGGCGAGCCGAAATCCATCGACGGTGAGACCGGCAGCGTGGCCGAGCTATTCGAGAAAGCCAACACCGTTGCGGGAGCGCACGGCCTCGGAATCGGCCTCCATACCGTGGAAAACCGCTTCGTCGGCATCAAGTCGCGCGGCATCTACGAGGCCCCCGGTATGGAGCTGCTCGGCCAGACCTACGACCTGCTGCTCCAGTTCGTCCTCGACCGCCGCGCCCGCCAGCTATTTGACCAACTGTCGGCATTCATTTCCAACCAGATATACCAGGGCTACTGGCTCGACCTCGGCACTACTGCCGCCCTCTCGGCATTGGAGCCCATCAACCGGCTCGTCACGGGAACCGTCACCGTCCGCCTGTATAAAGGAAATCTCTCCTTCGAGACCGCCGAGGACACGCCAGAGGCCATGCCGCACTCCCTCTACACCGACGACTCTTCCATGGAGGCGCTCGGCTCCTACGACCACGCCGACGCCGAGGGCTTCCTCAAAGTCCTCGAAGTATCCGCCCGAAACGTGGGCAGCCGCCAGTATCCACAATTGGGCAGGTAGGCCCGCCGTATCCGCAATGGTGCGCACGCATTTGACACGGTTCGAGCCCCCACTACCGGGAAGTGAGAGGATATACGCCGTGCGAATACCCACGCTGAGGCGAAGCGGCCCGAGAAATTCAAGGCCCTCTCCTCGCTCTTCGCGCACTCTGTGTTGAATCCCGAAACGAAAAGGAAGATATCGTCCCATTGTTGTTGGAGAATCACGAGAGCAAGGTGACCACGCGCATCGTGGCCTCCCGGATGTGTGGGCATTTGCTCCGCTTGACACGTTAGAAACAATAGTATAGTGTTGCACACGGGCTCGCCCCTGCTTCGGGCGGGGGGCGTGTACTGTTGTATGTGGTAACGCAGGGCCCGTAGCAAGAACGGACCGGCAGGCGGCATCGTCTAGCGAAACTGAAGGTGGTGCGTATGGCAGAGCAAGTTGCCGCGAATACCTCGCAAGCGCAGCTCGACGAGGAAGAATTCACAGTTGCCACGCAGTGGCAGTTGATGTGGTGGAGGTTCAGAAAACACAAGCCTGCGGTCTTCTCTGGTGTTGTCCTCGCCGTGTTCTACCTGCTGTTCCCTCTGGCGGAGTTCCTCGGCACCGGCGACCCTGCAAAAATATCGGAGCAATACCATTACCTCAGGCCTCAGCCCATTCGCTTCTTCGACGGAGGCTCTTTCCGGCCGCACGTCAACGGGCTTAATCCCTACCGCGACCCGAAGACCTTCCAGCGAAAGTATGAAGAGAATCCCGATGAAAAGCTCGACATAGGTTTTTTCACTCAGGGTTTCAGGTACAAGTTCTTAGGTTTCATCGATACCGACCGCCATCTCTTCGGCTTTAGCGATCCGACCGTCTACGATGAACGACCGTCGCTTTTCATTCTTGGAAGTGACGATGTGGGCCGCGATTCTTGGTCCAGGCTACTGCTCTCGAATCGCGTATCCCTCTCCATTGGTCTCCTTGGGGTAGCGATTTCATTCGTCTTCGGTGTCGTCATGGGCGGCATATCAGGCTATTACGGCGGATGGGTCGACACTCTGGTTCAGCGCATCATCGAGATTATGAGTGCCATTCCCACTCTGCCTTTGTGGATGGGGCTTTCCGCCGCCGTTCCTCAGCACTGGACGGTGCTCCAGGTCTATCTTGCGATCACGGTCATTCTTTCGATCTTCGGGTGGACCGGCATGGCCCGCACGGTCAGGGGTAAGTTCCTCGCTCTTCGCGAGGAGGACTACGTCATGGCCGCCCGCATCGCGGGCGCCTCGGAAAGCCGGATCATGTTCCGGCACATGCTTCCGGGCTTCTACAGCCACCTCATTGCAAGCATGAGCCTCTCGATTCCGAGCATGATCATCGGAGAGACGAGCCTGAGCTTCCTCGGCTTGGGTCTGCGGCCACCTGCGGTCAGCTACGGCATCATGCTGATTCAGGCGCAGCAGCCCACGGTTGTGGCCCTGTACCCATGGCTGATGTTCGTGGCCGTTCCGGTTATCGTCGTAATCTTGGCATTCAACTTCTTGGGTGACGGTCTGCGAGACGCCGCGGATCCATACGGCAAATAACACAGAGCGAGCATATGACTACCTCAACAAACGGAAGCAGACTTGCGGAAGATACGATCATTCAGATCAATGATTTGAAGATCTACTACCCGACCGACGAAGGCGTCGTGCGGGCCGTCGACGGCGTCGACTTCGAAATCAAACAGGGCGAAACGCTTGGCGTGGTTGGCGAGAGCGGCTGCGGTAAGAGCACGGTCGGCCGCGCAGTCCTGAACATCATCGACAAGCCGGGGCGCGTCGAAGATGGGGAAATTCTCTGGCGCCTGCCCGACGAGCGAGAGATCGACATCACAACTCTCGATCCCAACAGCAGACTCATGCGAGCCATCCGCGGCGCGGGCATTGCGCTGATATTCCAGGAGCCGATGACCTCCTTCAGTCCTCTCCACACTGTGGGGAACCAGATCGGCGAGGCAATCAGGCTGCACACTGACCTCTCGGAACAAGGCATCCAGGACCGCTCTATAGAACTGCTTCAGATGGTCGGCATACCCAACGCCGAGCAACGGCTCAAGGAGTACGCCTTCCAGCTCAGCGGTGGCCTGCGACAGCGCGCCATGATCGCCATGGCCCTCTCCGCGGAGCCTCAGCTCCTCATCGCCGACGAGCCCACAACCGCACTCGACGTCACCACCCAGGCACAGATACTCGAACTCCTTAGACAGCTCCAAGAAGAAAACGGAATGGCCGTAATCCTCATCACGCACAATCTGGGCGTCATCGCGGAGATGGCCGACCGCGTCGTCGTCATGTACCTCGGCAGAGCCGTCGAGTCCGGTCCCGTCGAGGATATCTTCTACAACCCGCAGCACCCCTACACCCAGGGCCTGCTCAGGTCGATACCCAGCATCTACACCCGGAGCGTGGAGCGGTTGCCCTCCATTCGAGGAACCATCCCACACCCCTTCAACAGGCCCTCCGGATGTACCTTCCGCCCGCGATGCCCCAACTACATCGAAGGCGTCTGCGATCGAAACGTCCCCGTATTCCAACCCCTAGAGGGAACCAACCAAATGGTTAGTTGCTTCCTTCATCATCCCCCGGAAGAGGTAGGTACAAGTGGCTGAGGAGACTATCGACCAGACCGACAGTTACATAGCGGAACGACGCAATCTTCTCGACGTTCAGAATCTCCGCAAGTACTTCCCCATCACTCGAGGGTTCCTCAAGAGAGTGATAGGCCACGTCCGGGCCGTTGACGACGTGAGCTTCACTATCCAGCAGGGCGAGACGCTCGGTCTCGTGGGCGAAAGCGGCTGCGGCAAGACCACCACCGCTCGCTGTATCATGCGCGCCATCGACCCCAGCAGCGGTGAAATTCTCTACCGGACCGAGGACGGACAAGTCCTGGACATCGGCGCAATCGGCAAAGGCCCCCTGCGCGAGCTCCGCAAAGACATGCAGATGATCTTCCAGGATCCGTTCACGTCACTGAACCCTCGCATGTCCCTTTTGGACATCGTCGGAGAGCCTCTGCTCGTCCACGGTGAACGGAGCATGAGAGTTCGCTCCGAGCGCGTAGCGGAGCTGCTGCGACTCGTCGGTCTGCGCCCCGAGTACATGCGCCGCTTCCCCCACGCCTTCAGCGGCGGCGAGCGCCAGCGCATCGGCATCGCCAGGGCACTGGCCCTAAACCCGCGCTTGGTCGTCGCGGACGAGCCCGTCTCGGCCCTCGACGTCTCTGTGCAGGCCCAGGTCATCAACCTGCTCTCCGACCTTCAAGAGCAGCTCAGCCTCACATACCTCTTCGTCGCACACGACCTTAGCGTCGTCCGGCATATCTCCGACCGCGTCGCCGTCATGTACGTCGGCAAAATGGTCGAGCTCGCCGAGACCGAGGAGCTCTTCAACAATCCCAAGCACCCCTATACCTCGGCACTCCTCCAGTCGGTGCCGGTCCCTGACCCGAAAGTCCGCAAGGAGACCTTCGTCCTTGAAGGTGAGGTCGCCAGCCCGGCGAACCCTCCGTCCGGCTGCTACTTCCACCCGCGCTGCGCCTTCAGAGTCGAAATATGCACCGAGGAGACCCCGGAGTTCGTCGAGGACTCCCCCAACCACTGGGTTGCTTGCCATCGGGCGAAAGAATTGGACTTGTCCGGCCTCAGCGGCGCCACCTCCCAGTTCGGCGGTGTCTCGGTCGACGGCGGAGACGAGTAGCTCCCACTCTTTTTGGCTTTGGCGCTACACTCGCCCTGAGCCTGTCGATGACCGATTCTGCCGCACCCAGAGAGTGAGTTCTCAGCCCCAACCGGGTTCAGATCACCTCTCCCGCTCGTACCGTTGCCACGGGTTCATAGCACCCTCCGGCTCTGGTCGCCCCATTGACATCCGCCAGCGGCGGCGCATCCTCTTCCCACTTCAGCACCGCAAGGTCCGCGCATGCTCCCGCACGCAAGGTCCCAACCTCTCCGACCATCCCCAACACACCCGCCGGCCGTAGCGTCGCCCGAGCGAAGGCTTCGCTCTCATCCATCCCCGCCGCCAGCACCTTCGAGATCGTCCGAGGCAGATCGTGCTGCGGTTTCGATCCCACGTGCCGGACGTACTGGTCCGTCGAAATCGTATCAGGCAAGAACTCGTCTGCAATCGCGGCCTCCACCGTCGGAAAGTCGAACGACGACATGCCATGCCCTACGTCGAAAAGCACCCCTCGTTCCCGCGCCCTCCACGCCGCGTCGATCACCTTCCCCTCCTCCACAATGCCATTCGGCCCTGCATGGAAGCAGTACGTCAATACGTCCCCGCTTCGGAGAAGGTCGAGTTGCTCGGATATCGGCCAGTCATACGGGTCCCAGCGGTTCCCGAACAGTATCGGCCTGCCCGTCCTCTCGGCGATATCCAACGTTCGCTGCACCACCACCCTGGGGTCCGAGTCTCCACAAGAGTTCACACTCGCGTTCACCGACAACCCCCAGATCAGCTCACCGCCGTCCTCGACCGCCACCACGCCTGCGTCTACGTCTAGCTCATCTACGTTCCCGAACGCCGCCGTCCCCGGTATCCGTTCCCCGCCGCGCGCGACACTCATAGCTAGCCGAACCCTCGTCTTCGATTCGCAGATGATAGTGTCCCGGTAAAACGGCCAGTCATCCGCCCCACAGTCGCCCTGCGAGAGAATCGTCGTCGCCCCCCGTGGAAGTATCTCAACGTCCGGGTCTATCCCATACTTCCAGTTCGACGGCGCCGGATGAGCATGAAGATCGACCAGCCCCGGCAGCAGCACTCCGTCCGGAAAATCCAGAACCCTGGCGGCCGTGCCCCCAACGCCTGGCCCCGCCGCCGCTATCCGGTTCCCCGACACCGCCACTGCACCCGGTCCATCCAGACCCGAATCAGCGCAAAACACACGCCCCGCGCGAACGATCAGGTCATATCTCGGTTCATCCATATCCTTTATCTCCCGTTCCAGGAATTCCAATCCATCCAAGACCCACGAGAGCGCTCTCAAACAGCCAAAGCGCCTTACCCGCAACCAACCATCTTCTTTCTACGCAGTACTTTCTACTTTCTTCTCTCCCCCAACCCCGTCAACCGAATCGCCGCCCGTCCCCCATGAATCCGATTTACGTTAAGAATCAGCGGCGTAATGTGCTCCACAAACACCGCATTCCGTAGACCACCCCCGTCCACTGCCCTGATGCCATGGAACTCTTTGGCCAGAGAGG
>VXLM01000133.1 GCA_009841605.1 Dehalococcoidia bacterium | reverse complement strand
AAATAGGCTCCGACAATCCCGTCGTAGGGGCAACCCTTGTGGTTGCCCATCCTCCACTCCGCTCACATATTCATTCCAGGTGGTGAGGGTGGCACCCCCGCCACTGTCATTGCTACGAAAATAGGCTCCGACAATCCCGTCGTAGGGGCAACCCTTGTGGTTGCCCATCCTCCGCTCCGCTCACATTTTCATTTCAGGTGGTGAGGGTTGCCACCCTCACCACTGTCATTCTGAACGCAGCGAAGCGGAGTGAAGAATCTAAAATGCCCGTCCCAAGGCAGCGCCGACATGGAGAATTCCTCTCCCGTCGGCGAGGATGCGGATGGCGCGCCGACTAACCCGTCTTGCAGTCATGGACTTTAGCTTCCTCGTTACGCTCGGAATGACAGTGCCGGGGTTGCTTTCTACCCCCTCTCCCGTCGTGGGAGAGAGCCTGCCCCGTACTCGATACGGGGGCTGGGGTGAGGGTAAATGCCTACCCCTGTCAGCCCGCCGGGGGAGAGATATAGAGAGCCACGTCTCTTGACAGGATTTGTTGAAACTGTAAGACTTCCAAAACTCATAATAGTTGTAGGAAGAAACAAACGGAATATTATGAGATGCAATTTCGTATTGCCGTCTTGTAGCTTCCCTTTCTCTCTCGGCAAGGTAGCAGCAGAACCCTAACTCACGGATGAGAGGCAAACGACTGGCCGTTTCTGGCGCGACTTAGCCGAGGAGGTTACCAAAATGACTGGAAGACGGGATCTGGTTATTCTCCTGGTGCCTATAACGATCATAGCAGTCGCTGGCCTGTTCTTCCTGATCGTCCGCCCCGGTGCAACGGCTCAACCTACTGTGGGCCTGACGGCCTCGGCCGCGCTGGAGTCGCCCTCCGGTGACTCTATGGGAACGGTTACTTTCCGGCAGGCAGCCGCCGGAGTCTTGGTCATGGCCGATATGACGGGTCTGGCGCCGGGTGGCCATGCCTTTATCGTTCACGAGGTCGGCTCATGTACACCCGACTTCAATGCCGCTGGCGATCACTTCAATCCCGAAGAAACGGAGCACGGACTCATCCATTCAGCCTGGAAACGCGGCGAATCGGCCGGCGGGCACGGCGGCGACCTGCCCAATATCTACGCCGCCTCCGACGGTTCCGCCCGTGCCGACTTCTTTACCGAAGGCATCACCCTGAACAGCGGCCCGCGCCATTCCGTCTTCGACGCCGACGGCTCCGCCATCATTGTGCACGAAAGGCCCGACGCCTATGGCGAAGAGGAGTCGGACACCGGCGTTCGCGTCGCCTGCGGAGTCATCAAACGCACGCAGGAATTGCGCTTGTCCTAGCCGACATACCCACATCTGCGAGCCAGCCATCCTGATGCGTATGCGCGCCTCGCAGCCTTTCTCACCGATCCACTGAATTAATCAGCCCAGGGGGAATCCCCTCTCCCGTCGTGGGAGAAAGCTAGAGTCCACCCCGCACTCGATACGGGGGTGAGGATGCTTTATCCCCTCTCCCTTGACGGGAGAGGGCTAGGGTGAGGGTGAACAACCATCTCTCCTCTCTCTGTGCTCTGAGCGGTGAGTCCTCTTCCCCTCTTGCCATTTCATACGCCCCAAAGCATACTTGCCACCGCGATACCAGCCCTCCACACACGAAACCCACCGAGGTGCCGACATGACCCCCACCAAGGAACAACTCGCCTTCTTCGATACCTTCGGATTCATCCGGTTCTCAGGCGCGTTCAGAGACGAGGCAGACCGGATCATCGAGGCCTTCGAGGGCGTATGGACCTCCCACGGCGGAGGCCACAATGAACAGGGACACGACTTCAAACGTCGCTCGGCCATCCTCCCCTTCATCGACCAGAGCGAGTACCTGAGCAGCCTTATCGATCATCCGCTGATCGACGGGTTCGCCTCCGCCGTGCTGGGCCCCGACTACAACTACACGTCCAGCGACGGCAACTTCTATGTCGGAGACACCAACTGGCACTCAGACAACTTCTCCTTGCAGTATAAGAACATCAAGGTCGCCTTCTACCTCGACACGGTGACCAGGGACACGGGCTGCCTTCGAGTGATTCCCGGCTCCCACCGTGTGGGTGACCGTTACGCCGACGGCTTGCACGAGGTCGTTCCCCAATCCACTGTCAACCACAATGAAGAGAAATGGGGAGCGCACGGAAGCGAGGTTCCTGCATACCCCATCGAGTCCGTCCCCGGCGACATGCTCATCTTCAATCAGGCCACCAAGCACGGCTCCTGGGGCGGCAGCGACCGCCGCCGCATGTTCACCATCAACTTCTCGCAGCGCTACCGCGACGAGGACATCGGCCAGCTTCGCGACGACATAGCGGGACTCGCAAACTTCTGGTCCGAGAGCGCATACGGCGAGAAGATGGTCGCTACCGCGAGCCCCCAGCGCATGGTCCACCTCGAGCAGCGCCTGGCAAACGACGACCATCTCCCCGACCTCGTCGCCAAGGCCAGGGAGGAGATGCTCGAACCCTCCAGGGGCGGCGGCCAGTTCGACGCGGCCGGCAAGAAGATGTAGCTAGCGGCGCAACATCAAAGTCTTGACATTTCCTGTCATTCCCGCGAAGGCGGGAACCCAGATCGGGCGCCGCAAGTCATCTCCAATGAGGTATAGATTCCCGCTTTCGGAGACCTTTGCGTAACCCCTGATGGGAGCCTGGAAATCCCTTCCCCCTCGATGGGGGAAGGTTAGGATGGGGGTGAAATTCGCGGCGCTGAGGCAATATCTGGAGGTTACGTAAAAGTCCCCTTTCGCGGGAATGACGACTCCAGCAGGAACAACAGAGAGATTCTCAAGAGTGTCAACACTCCTAGTACGACAGGGGCGGGTCTCAAACCCGCCCCGTCGTTTTACCCCCTCTCCCTTGACGGGAGAGGGTTAGGGTGAGGGCCTGCCCCTCTTCTTTCTCTGTGTCCTCCGTACCCACTGCGGTGAACCCATGAACAGACCCACACTCTTTCCGCCCGCGACGGCGAGTCGCCTACTCCGTCGGCCAGCCGTCCGGGATCTCGTTGGCCGCGAGAGCTGCCGAAATCGAGCTGGCGGCGTCGGATGTTACCCAGCCCGACCAAACGTCCGTATTGCCGCTGAGCCACCACAGCGCCGCGTCGTTGGCCGTGGCTTCCTCATTCTCGCTCATCCAAGCGGCGACGTGCTTGTACTTGGCGATGTCAAATGACCAGTTGCGGAGCATTGCGACTACGTCCGGCGCACGCTCCAGCAACGCCGGTTGTACGGCAATCAGGATGGTGGCGTCCTCGTAGGCGCACGCCTTCGTGGTGAACCAGCATTCGTCGCTGTAGGCGGGCTCTTCAAGCCTGACGAGGTCGAGAAGCAGCGGCGGGTCGTTCGTGCCCCACTGGTAGCCGAGCCACGGCTCCTTTCTCTCATAGGCGCCGTAGAGATCGGCGTTCCCCGCCGCCCCGTCACCGGGGTTGACGATATGAATGTGGTCCGAAAGGCCGTACCCCTCGATCTGCTTGGCGTTGACCTCTTCACACGCCCAGCCAATGACGCAGGACACAAGCCGCGCCTTTCCGCCGCTCTCCGCCGTGGCGAACAGCGCCTTGTACTTGTCCTCCTTCAGGTCATCCACGCTGTCCAGGTCCGGGTGCTCGTCTTGCAGGTACTTCGGAATCACGAATGAGGACTGCCAGTCCTTGCCGAGGCTCTCGCCGATCGAGACCACCTCGCCTGCCGCCTGGGCTTCCATCCAGGCTTCGTCCTGGTTCGGCAGCCATATCTCCATCGTCACGTGGGAATCGCCATTGCGCAGTCCGTTGAACAACGGGAGCGTGGCCCCGAAGACGACGTCGGTCGGGTAGCCGTAACCCTTCTCGACGATGTACTGGGCGATCCGGTCTTGAACTTGCGCGCTCGTCCAGTTCAGGTCCGAGAAGATGATCTCCCCCTTGGGACCGGGAGTCGGAGTCACCTCGACGACCTTCTCAACGACCTCGGGTTCAGCCGGTACGGCCGTGACCTCTACCACAACGGTCCTCTCGACGATTTCAGGATCGGAAGAACACGCTATTGACGCGACCGTAATGGTCGCGAGCAGCGCTGCAACTAGAGCTAGTATCTTGAGGTTCATAGTCCTGTTCCTTTCGCTAATGGTCCTTGTTCGCTGCTTCTCAGGTGCGGTTGGCCCCTACGGTCCGCATGACACGCTTCGCGGTGGATTGTGGGGTGCCGCGAAGCCGGATGCCTCCTCAGGCGGCCGTGCCGACCCCGGACCCGTCTTTCATGCGCAGGGCATGTGGTCGTCGGGTCCGGAAGCGGCTACCGCGGGGGCAATCGTAACGACTGCCCTTGCGCTATTATTTTGAGATTCATCCCGCCTCCTCCTTTCGTTGTTCTCCCGTCCCTCTTGGCCGGTCGCTGCCATTCGCAGGGCAGCTTGCGGGTTGAGCAAAGCTATCCGACGCTGCGGGTGTCCTCCTGTGTACGCGCGACCGATTGCGTCAGGCGGTCTATGATGATCGCCAGGAAGACAATGGAGAGGCCCGCGATTGCGCCGTTGCCGGGCTGGTTCTTCTGCAGCGCGCGGAGCACGTTGTCGCCGAGCCCGCCGGCCGCCACCATGCTGGCGATGGTCACCATCGCCAGGGCCATCATAGTGGTCTGATTGATGCCCGCCATGATCGTCGGCAGCGCCATGGGAATTTGCACCTTCGTGAGCAGCTGGAATGGAGACGAGCCGAACGAGCGGGCCGCCTCTACCACCTCCGTGGATACCTGCCTGATGCCGAGGTTCGTCAGCCGGATAACCGGAGGCACGGCGTAGATGATCGTGGCGAATACTCCCGCCGGAGCGCCCAGTCCGAAGAACAGGACCCCCGGCAGCAGGTACACGAAGCTCGGCATGGTCTGCATCGCGTCCAGGATCGGACGAATGATGTTGTCGACGAGCCGGTTGCGCGACGCGATCACCCCGATTGGCAGCCCGATAGCCACCGATATCACGACGGCAACGACCATCAGCGCGATGGTGTCGATGGTGTTTTCCCACAGCCCCATGAATCCGAAGTACAGCATCGCGCCGGTCGTAAAGGCCATCAGCAGCCAGCGCCCCACGGCGTACGAGAGCAGGGCGAGTCCTACGATGATGACGGGCCATGGCACCCATTTGAGCGCGTCTTCGATCTTGACGAGTGAGTAGGCGACCCCGGAGCTGAGGCCTCCAAACATCCAATCGGCCTCGCGAGTCAGCCAGTCCACCCTGTCGTCGATCCAGGTCCCTGTGACCTGTCGGACTGACTTCTTGAGCGTCACGGTGTTGCCCGCATCGGTCGGAACTTCCGACGTCGACACCGTCGTGGGGAATTCCATCTCGGGTCCCCAGACCGCAAGGCATACCAGCGACACGACGACGATGGACGCCAGGCCTGCGCCCCATTGGTAAAGGATCGGCAGGGTGGTGAGTCGGGCGCGCAGCGATGGGGTTTCCGCGCCGGCTCGTTCGTCCCGTGCTTCGGCAATCATCAGAAGCCTCCTACTCGCTGCTCGACATGCCCGATAGCAGAGCGCCCCTGCGAATCTCCCCGAGGAGACTCCCGTTGTCGGCAACGACCGCGACCGGGTGTCGGGACTGGGCCGCTATCGGGATGATATCTTCGATGTAGGTCTCAGGGCTTGTGGTTAGCGCCGGAGTGACCTCCACTCCTTCCAGTGTCCTCACCTGCTGGGACGCGAGGGCGTCCATTTGTTCCTCGGTCAGAATCCCTCGCAGAGTGGCGTCGCGCGCTATGAGGAACACTTCGTCGATGCCATGGTCGTCCATAATGTGCAGCGCCGCGCGGGGACCCTGCCACTCGTGCACGACCACGTCCGGCTCTCGCATGATCGCCTTCGCCTGGATCACCTTCCCCCTGGAAACGTCCCGCACGAACTCGGTCACGTATTCATCGGACGGCAGAGTGACGATTTCCTCCGGCGAACCCTCCTGGATGATCTCCCCGTCCCGCATGATGGCGATGCGGTCGCCGAGCTTGAGGGCCTCGTTCAGGTCGTGCGTGATGAAGACGATGGTCTTGCGAAGCTCCGACTGCAGCGAGACGAGCTCGTCCTGCATCTCCCTTCGTATGAGCGGGTCGAGACCGCTGAAAGGCTCGTCCATGAGCAGCACTTCGGGGTTCACCGCCAGGGCCCTCGCGAGTCCGACACGCTGCTGCATCCCCCCGCTCATCTCGCTTGGATAGTAGTCCTCCCATCCTTTCAGCCCCACGGTCTCGATGGCCTTCGTCGCCTCCTCGTACCTGGCGGCCTTGTCCATGCCGCGGATCTCCAGCCCGTACGCCACGTTGTCGAGCACTTGTCGGTGCGGTAGCAGCGCGTAGTGCTGGAAGACCATGGCGACCTTGCTCCGACGAAACTCCATCATCTGCTCGGGCGAGTAGGTCAAAATGTCCTCGCCGTCGAAGCGTACCTGCCCCTTGGTGGCCTCGATCAGCCTGATGAGGCAACGGACCAGGGTCGACTTTCCACTGCCGGAGAGGCCCATCACCACGAAGATCTCTCCCGGGTCGACGGTGAAGGACACGTCGCGCAACCCTACCACCAGCCCCAGCTCTTCCTGGATCTCGGCACGGCTCTTCGGCTCATGCTCCGGCTCGAGGGCCCGTTCAGGCTTGCTCCCGAAGACTTTCCATAAGCCGTCAACCTCTATCTGGTGCTCCGGCTCGCTCATGAGGTAAATGTCCCCCGTGGCGGTAGCCTATCACATATCGGCTACGAGTTTCGGTCGAGGCTCTTCAGCCCAAGCGCGCAGCGCACCCACACCGTCATTTTCGTCAACAGTTGCGACGCCTCCACATCCGTCCGGTTCTGGCAAAGCGGGGCACTCCCAACGGCAGTGGCCTGGGAGTATATCGGTGGGTTGTCGAAAGAACGTTAAGTTGGTTGCATCAGTTTCGCAGGTTGAGAGTACGATTTGAACGGCGAGGGGACATTCATAAAGCCTTCCTGACAATTGGCTGCGTCATAATATGCTCTCAATTCCTGTTTCGATAGTTTGTTGGAGGGTCTACGATAGCGGGCCGGGGTGAGGGATGAAATCCTCGTATACAAACATGTTAGGAGGTACACAAATGGTCGCGGCAAAGCCGGTACGAATCACCGTTCTGAAAAAGACGTTCAATCAGGAGTGGGTTGACGAGTACACCGAGGGTGTCGAGTGGAAGCCCGAGGGTTGTTGTCACTCCTTCGAAGAGGGCCAGGAGTTCATTTCCGACGGGACGAATATGCCGGAGGGGTTCAGTGACTGGGCTTGGACGGATATCCACAAATACGTCGTTCTATTGGGTCGCGGCGGGAACATGCTCGGCGTGAGGCCCGGCACGACCATTACAAGCTGCTCGGATGGGTTCAGGCCGGTGTTCTATTTGCTGGAGAGAATGGACTGATCGGCCTCTCCAACAGGAACAGGGTCCTGCCGGATAAATCTCGAGTAGTCTTCGCCGGAGTACACCGGAGTCTTCAGACGACGCCTGGTGGTCATAACTGGGGCTCGGCCTTCGCGCCCGTCAAGGAAATGCAGGTTGTTGCAGTCTACGACGCTGGACGGGAGACGAGGGAGCAGTCTTGCGCGACATGGAAACACGTCTGGGGAGACATTGTCCCGTACGGCGACTACGAAAGAATGCTGGACGAGGCGCATACATTCTCGTGAGTGGGGTAACGAGGAGCCGAAGTAGCCGGTTCGCTAACTCCAAACTGCTACCATAGAAATTCACAGGAGAACAAGACCTTGCCAACTATGATGAGGCTGGAAAAGCTGCAGGGCTTTGGGAACGTCCAGATGGTGGAGTCCGAGGTGCCTACCGCAGGCCCGGACGATGTCGTCGTCGAGGTCAAGCGCAGCCTCATTAGCCGAGGCTCGGAACTTTTCGCTCGCTACGTCAAGGAGATCGCAGTGAGCCCCGAGCGCATGGGTTACTCGGATGCCGGCGATGTGATCGAGATTGGGACGAATGTGACTGACATCGCGCTGGGCACACGTGTGATGGCGTCTGCTCCACACGCTCAGTTCGTACGGAGGCCGGCCATTGGCGACGACGAACGGATTTTCGTCCTACCCGACAGTCTCAGCCACGACGCTGCTACCTTTCTTCCCTTGGCTAACGGTGGCGTAGCGTGGTCACGTGCGACACCAATTAGCCCTGGGGATACGGTCGTAGTGTTGGGACAAGGGCTCGTCGGCAACCTGTACGCTCAGGCAGTCCGTGAGCGAAACCCCGACAGAGTCATCGTGATAGACGCAACCAAACTTCGATGCGAAATCGCCGAGAAGTCAGGCGCGGAAATTGTCTTGAACGCCGCCGAGGTCGATACCGTCGAGGCAGTGAGAGAATTGACCGACGGCAAGGGAGCGGACGTTGTTGTCGAATGCGTCGGCGGAAACGCAGGCGTTGAGTCATTCAAACAGGCGCAGCAGATGCTGGTCAAGGCTGGCGGGACCATTCACCTTATCGCTCTATATCAGGCGGGCGACGGCGTTCCCGGCTCCGGTGCCCTTCCACTCGACTCGAGCCTTATGCAGCGCAGCCAGATCGTGTTCGGTTATTGGAACTCTCCGACTCCATGGATGCATCTGAACGATACTGCTCAGATGCTCATCGACGGAAGGATCAACGTCGAGCCGCTTATCACGCACCGTATGCCCTGGCAGCAGACCCCCGAGGCCTACCACATGCTGTTCAATAACCCGCAGGATGCCCTTGGCGTCATCATTGAGTGGGACTAGTGTCCTGTGTCAGAGATTCATCGAACAAATCAGCGCGCAAAAAATCCCCTCTCCCGTCGTGGGAGAGGGCTAGAGCCTGCCCCGCACTCGATGTGGGGGTGAGGGTGATTCCGCAGAGCACACACCCATTCGCTTTATACAACGAACTTCAGAAACAGGACCCTAGCACCCAGCACCTAGCACCCGAGACATCGGATACCGCGATTCGAGACGCTACCGCCGCCACTCCGCGATATTCCAAAGCTCGCTGTCCCACCCGTTGATACGGACGCCCTTCAGGGTGTTCAGATGCGCCGACACGAACCCGCGATTTATGAGCGGAATCTGGAAGTAGTTCTGCACGTGGAGATCGTTCAGCCGCTTTACCAAGGTCTCCCGCTCCCGGCCGATTCGAGTCTCTTCCAGTTGAGCATAGACCTCGTCGTACTCGGCGTCGCAGGAACGGGCGAAGTTTCCCAGAGACCAGTTGTTGTCTCTGGTCGGAATGTTCCTGCAGAGCAGGTCGGACAGGGACTGCTGCGGGTCGATTCCCGTACCTGAGGCGTACATCTGAACGTCGGCCAAGAACCGGCGGTACGACGCATTCTTGTCCTCCACGGGATCGCCGCCGAAGAAGACGCTTGCATCGTGATCGATGATCCGTGTCCTGATTCCAATCTCCCGCCACCAGTCGCGGATGAGCGCCTGGGTTTCCTGCCGGATGTCGTTGGTGGAAGTCTGGAACACGATCCTCAGCGGTTCACCGTTGTACTCGCGGGTGCCGTCACCGTCCGTGTCGAGCACGTCGTTTTCGTCCAACAGCCGCTTGGCCCCTTCGATGTCCTGTGTCAGGCATCCTTCATTGGCCGTCGAAACATAGATCGGCGGCCCGGTAATCAGGTTGCAGGTGGCCTCCCCCGCGAAACCGTACAGATCCTCCGCTATCTGTTCGCGGTCAATGGCCATGGACATGGCCTCTCGAATGGGCTTGAAGCTCAGGAAGGGGTGAGGGTTCTCCCCGTCGAGGTACTCCGACCGGTCGTCGCCCAGATCGAGGTCGACGTTCGTCTGGTTTACGACGATTCGCTCAACAAGGCTGGTGTACGCGACGGCCAGCGTGCCCAGTCCGGCCTCCTGCATCCCGGTGAGCGTCTCGGGATCTGCCTGCACGTTCCAGGCGTAGTCGACGTCCCCCCTCTCCAGTACGAACCGGGCCGCCGCCTCCGCGTTCCCGCCGCCCTTGAGGATCACCCGGTCGAAGTAGGGCGGCGCGCCGTGATAGTGGGGATTGCGCTCATAGGCGATTCGGTCGTTCTCCTGGAAGTTGGTGATCCGGTATGGCCCCGTTCCCAGCGGCGCGTAGTTTTGCTCGAAGCAGGTCGCGGCCGGCGCGCCTATGCATTCGGCGAACTGCACCGAATTGATGATGGGAGTTGCGCTGCCGACAAACGCGTTGTAGGGGTAGGGCGTCGGCGCATCGAAGGTGATCTTGACGGTGAGGCCGTCCAGGGCCTCAACGGACGTGATGCCGTCGAAGAAGCTCTCGTTCGTGCAGCCCGTCGCCTCGTCGACGCAGTAGCGCCACGTGAAGACAACGTCCTCCGCCGTCACGTCCGTCTCATCCGACCACATCAGCCCCTCCTTCAGCCTCCACGTGATCGACATGAGGTCCGATGAGACTCCGCCGTTTTCGATGGTCGGCACCTGTGCCGCCAGCCTCGGAACGATGTTCCCGTCCGGGTCGTAGTTGGCCAAAGGCTCAAGGGTGACCGCCCCTGCATCCCTATCCTTAAACCCACTTGACAGGTAGGGAATGGGCACCGATGGCGCCTGCCAGTAGTGTAGCGTGAGGACCTTGACCTCTGTCGGCGTAGGCTCCTCTTCCTCTCCCCCACCGCAGGCAGCCAGCAGAAATAGACACGCGACGCCGAGGATTACCTTTACAGATGTGGGCATACAGCAGCTCCGAGCAATGACTTGTGCAATATCGTTTGCACTAGTTTACCCGAATCGCCTCAACTCGTAACAGGTAGGATTCAGAGGGGTCTATCAAGCGCCAAGCATACGTGGCCGAGAGAGACTCTGCCCACTCGGCGACATGGTACAAGGCTTTGGATATTCCACCCGTAGCAACCCCCTACGGCCCGAAGCCGAACGGAGGGTACCTGTCCGTCGTCAGCAGGATCGCGTATGCCTTTACCCTGTTTGCCCACCGGCCGTAGCCGACGAGGAAGTCGAACAGACCGCGTGGGTGCTTCCCGGTAATGATGATCGCAACCCACGAAATCACCACGACGATCAGGAAGACGTACCAAAGGACCCCAATGATGATCCAATGGGGCAGCGCCAGCAGCCATTTGATGAGCGGCAGCCACCGGTTCAGATCGCTTTGGGCATCGGGATATTCAATGTCCAGTTGGACGGCTTGCTGTTCGTCGGTTGAGGGATACTCGTCGCGCAGGAGGAACAGGTAAGCGCCCCACCTGGCTGCGAACCTTTCCACCTCGACGTTTACGTCGTACCACCACCGCGGATACTTCTTGCGGAACAGCAGCATGAAGACAAGCGCCGGAAACAGGGCTCCGCTGATCCCCTGCACCAAGAAGAAAATCACGGTGATAGGTATGGCCAGGATGGGCCTGAACAGTGTCTTGAGTCTGCTGCTGGATTCCGGGTAATCCACCGAGTATTGCACCGGGTACGGCGACGCACCCCCAGTGTTGTCCATCGTTGCCTCTGCCATGGTCCCTCCTCCGCAAAGTCGGTACTCACGCCGGGCGTGGCAGCCCCACTATAGCACAAAAGTAGTTAAAACGACGAAAGTCGTAGTGTGCCCTCCTGTTCCGCAGCGGATGCCGTCGAACATAGTCCTCTACGCGAACCGCTTGACCAGGAACTTCTCGGCGCGCGGCCTCGACGCATAGCCGTATTTGTCGACGAGGTGGTAGATCACCGCCTTGACGGCGTGGTTGTACCGGTCCTCCGGCACGCGGCCCACGATATTCCCCTCGCGGTCGGTCTTCCAGCGGTATGGCCGCGTCTGACCGTCGAACGGATTGGGCGTCACTCCCAGCTCCGACAAAATGCCCTTGCAGTGTCTGCCGATCAACAGCTTCGGCCCCCGGTCGCCCGCTGGGACCTTGAAGAACGACCTCAGCCGCTGCGTCCCGTCGTTGATGGGCACGCGGTTCGCGGAGAGGGACACGCCTCCCTCCTCCAGCCATGCCTCGGCCGGAGCGGGCATCGAGTGGTGCTGGTACCCCGCCACGTCGATCACGCCTCCCTCGACGTCCGGCCACCACGGACGCGACTGCGCCATCGCGATGATCTCCTCGGTCACGAGTCCCCGCTCGTATATCTCGTCGACCACGACCTCACGCCCGTCGATGTGCTGGAGCGCCTCGACCGCGTACGCCCCCGCGTAGCCGGGATCGACTGCCAGCCGCACGGGTAGCCCCGGAACATACGAAACATCCCGCACGTGTACTTCCGGTCGCACCTCCGGCACCACCAGGCCCTTCGGCGGCACGGGCTGTCCGGCTATGCGCTCCATGAAGAAATCGTCCGTCGAATCGGTCTTGAGCGCGGCGAGTTCGGGGTCCTCCCTTCCGCCCGGATAGAGCGAGCGGTTCGTCCACGACGGCAGCGAGTAGCTCTGCCGATCGGCGCCGCCCTGTCGCCACGCCTTGAAGAGCTGCGGATACCAGCCGACGCTCGACTCGAACGTGCCCGCAAGGAAGAGCCAGCCGTTCTTGGGCGTGACGCGACCTCGCATCCGGCTGAACACCGTCGCGTCTAGTTGGCTGGCCTCGCACCCGATGATCCCGTCCGGCGCCTCCTTCGACAGCGTGCGGGGATCGACCGCGCTCTTCGTCTCGATCCTCGTCCCGTCCTTGAGCACGATCCGGCCCGGATTGACGCGCTTGGTGGATTTCGCAAGCATATCCAGCGCCCCGAACCACTCCTCGAGGTACCGGAACTCCCGCTCCGTCTCGCCGTAGGTCGCCCCCACGAGCCAGTAGAGCAGGGGACGCTCAGGTCGAGCGCCGTTACCCGATCTCGGTTCACGTGTCGACCTTCCCCCCGACCGGACTTCCGTAAACTCAAAATACTTCCGTATCAGGAACAGCGACGCCACGACCGACTTCCCCGCCTGCTCGCCTCCGGCCACCAGGACGAACCGCTTGTCGGACATGAGTATCCTGGCCTGCTCCGGTGTTGGGAGCACGCCCGTCTCCTTGTGCAAATCGTCCAGCCAAGCCAGCATTGCCGCTCCGACCCCGCCTAAAAGAAAAGCGCCCGCCCCAACCATGTGGGACGGGCGCTCTCGGCGCCTTTCTCTATGTTTATTCCAGTCTACGCCGCATCGCCAATCAGGTCAAAACGGGGACAAGGAGTGAGACGGTCTGAGAAAAATAAGACAGTTTGAGAGGCCTTCCGATCTCCCTTTTTTGTCGGCTTCTCAAAGTGTCTCATGGCTCTGGGCGTGGTGGGCATGGGACGGAGCTCGCGGATATTCGCAGAATGAGACGGTTTGAGAATTTTTCGCAGCCCGAATTTTTTCGCCTGTTTGTCTCAAAGTGTCTCACGCGGTTTCGCGCGTGGGGACGGACGGTGTTCCGGGCGCAATTCCTCTTCATCATTCCAGCCTACGTCCGCGTCGCCCGCGAAGTCAAAAGCGGGCTTTCCGCCCGCGACGGCGAGTCGCCTCTCCCGTCGTGGGAGAGGGTCAGGGTGAGGGTATCTTGACTATCAGTCTACTTTGAAATCAACCCCGCCACTGTCATTCTGAACGCAGCGAAGCGGAGTGAAGAATCTAAGATGTCCGTTCCAAGGCAGCACCTACATGGAGAATTCCTACCCTGTCGGCGAGGATGCGAATGGGGCGCCGGCTATCCCGTCTTGCGGTCATGGACTTGAGATTCCTCGCCGTGCCCGGAAACAGGCAGTGCCCGGATCATCGCTGCAAATCCCTTTTACCTACCCCGGTCAGCCCTTCGAGGGAGAGGGCTAGAGCCTGCCCCTGTACTCGATACGGGGGTGAAGCAGCTACTCTCCGGCCTGAATGAGCACCCGCCCGCCGTCCCGGACCTGGATGTTCAGGTCATGGCCGTCGAGCAGGAGCATACCCACGAGGGGCATGCTGTCCGCCGCGTAGGTATAGACCTCTCTGGGCTGGCCGTTCCAGAGCACGGTAACGTCGTAAACCTCAAAGGACGCTTGGCTGCCGTCAGCCAGCGTCACTCTTCCACTGGTCACGAAGGGCAGGTCCAGTTCCGCCACCAGCGCAGGCGGCAGAGTGAGAAAACGGTTGAAACCGGTGTCTATCACGGCTTCAACTTCTCGCGACCGTCCCGCGGGGCCTTGGACAGGAAGGGTCACGACGGCCTCATACGCGGCGTTGACGACCCCCTCGATCACTCACTCCCCCGATGGGACCCGCCGCCGATGCTGCCTATCACGCCGTACCCAACCTGCACCGACCATACGTCGATGGCGTCGGGGCACTGTTCCCGCAGACGTCTGGCTGCGGTCAGAAGATCGTCCGAGAGAGCCCAACCCCCACTGGCAACGTCGATGGAGACGAACTCGCCGTGATGGTCGGCCTCAACCTGGGGCCGGATGTCCCGTTCATAAATCTCGTCGCCCAGAAGAGCCGTCTCTTCACGTGGGCGGCGTAGGAGGGTCGTCAATCCTTCTCCCCGTCCGTGCGACGGAGTATCCGTGTTACTCATTCGCTTCCTTTGTTCTGCCATACTTCTATTTTGATATTTTACTGCTGTGCTGCGGTTACTAGCAACAAGAAAAGCCCACGCCTATTCCACCCTGATCCGCAGCCGCTTGTTGATGCGGCCCTTGCTCTCGTGCTTGACCACGCGGATCGTCCCGACCTCCCTCGTGTTGTGCACGTGGAGGCCGCCGTCCGCCTGGAGGTCGAGGCACTCATCTGTCTGTCCTCACGCTCACTGCCTGTCCGGTGTTCCCGTCAATAACGACCCGATCCCCCAGTGGCCTTCCGAGTTGGGCCTCAATGCTGTCTTGGCAGTCGCCGCCACCATGGAAGGGGGTGGAGAATGCCTCCACTGCGACGTATACAGCTTGGTCGGTCTCCTCAAATCGTGTTTTTCTCGGACACCCATTGCAGGAGGCGGTCACAAGTGTGAGCCTTCCCGGATTGTCAGGGTAACGCAACTGCACCTCCATCACACTCACCTCACTGCGCCAAGCACCCCCGCCGAGATTCAACCAGAGAGCGAGACAGGCCGCGAAAACCACCACCGCAGTCACCACGACTGCGACGATTACTGGTCCCACACGACCGGACAGAAATCCTCTTGAGCCGGAACTGCTAGTCATAAGGCGTCTCCTTTGGTCGGTTGCGCCATGTGCCCGTGTTCAAGCGACGGCTCTAGCGCCCCGCCCTATTCCACCCTGATCCGCAGCCGCTTGTTGATGCGGCCCTTGCTCTCGTGCTTGACTACGCGGATCGTGCCGACCTCCCTCGTGTTATGGACGTGGAGGCCTCCGTCCGCCTGCAGGTCGAGTCCCTCGATGTCGATGGTGCGTATCTGCTGCACCGACTCGGGAATGAGGTTGACCTTCGTGCGGATCAGGTCGGGGATGGTCAGCGCCTCTTCGCGCGGGTGGACCGCCACGTGGACATCCCTCTCCGCAGCGACCTCTTCGTTGATCGTGCGCTCCACCTCGCGCGCGAAATCGGCCGACATGCTCTCCAACTCGAAGTCCATGCGCGCCGTCAGCGGCTCCATGTTCCCGCCCGTCACCAGCGCGCCGTAGTCCCGCCACACGACGCCGCACAGGATGTGCAGGGCCGTGTGCGTCCGCATGAGGCTGTACCGCCGCTCCCAGTCCACCACGCCGTGAACGGAGGCGCCCTCCGCAGGGAACTCTTCCCCCTCGATCTCGTGGACGATCTGCCCATCGGCCCGCGACAGCTTCTTGACCGTGTACTCATCGGTACCGGCCACCAGAACTCCCGCATCGGGCGGCTGTCCTCCTCCGCCGGGGTAGAACGCCGTCCGGTCCAGCACCACCCCCTTGTCCGTCACCCCCGTCACGGTGGCGTCGAACTCCCTCAGGTATGAATCATCGTTACAAAGCAGGGTCGTCACGGTAGTCTCCTGGCTATGGTGATATGCCGCCCTACGGCACACGAAAAGCCCGTCGAGCATACCACGATTGGTCTCTGTGTGGGACGTACGAACGCCTATGAATCCTTTTCGTAGGGGCGACCCTTGTGGTCGCCCGCCTCGGTTAGGCCCCAGCGAAATCGCTCTTGCAGGGGCGGGTTTCAAACCCGCCCATCGCTGCCGACACACTCCCTCTCCCGTCGTGGGAGAGGGCTAGGGTGAGGGTAATTCCCACGGAGCACGCCCACCCAACTTGACAAACAAGAACGAATGTACCACACTACACATGGGCGACTTGCCGCCAACCGTTGCGACAAGCCCAAAAGTTACAAATTGTTACGGAATGTTACAAAAACTAGAAAATTCCCCGCACGGGTAGCCGCTCCGGCCTCCCATCTGGACCGAAACAATCCGCCCCTCAACTTTACAATAACGAGGAAAATGCAACAGAATGCAACACAGTGCAACAAATTTCGATTATTTCTCCGTTAGGACAGCCCCCTCTCCCTTGACGGGCTGACAGGGGTAGGCAAAATGGACTCGTAGCTACGATCCGGCCCTGTCTCCCTGTCATCCCGACCGTACGCCTGTCATTCCGAGCGTAGCGAGGAATCTAAAGTGCTCCACCTTCGTCATTTGGGCCATTGAAAAAGTAGGTAGAGCTGAGTACCAGCATATCCCCTCTCCCTTGACGGGAGAGGGCTAGAGCCTGCCCCGTACTCGATACGGGGGTGAGGGTGATGTCCGCAGCAAGTTGATACTTTAGGGAATTATAAAGAATGGTTGACATAGACGGGGAATTCTGCTACAATTTCTGACAGAAAGAGAGGTTGGAAATGGCAAGCGGAAATGGCCCCGGCAAGGCATACCGAAACGGCATCACCATGATTGAACTCGCGGAGATGTTCCCCGATGAAGACTCCGCGCGGGAATGGTTCGAGTCAAAGATATGGGCGAACGGTCGATGCTGCCCCAAGTGCGGCAGTGTTAGCACGGTCGAATCTTCCCACGTCAAAATGCCCTACTGGTGCTCCGACTGCCGTTCCTATTTCTCGATACGGACTGGCACACTGCTTGAATCCTCGAAGGTGTCGCTCCGCAAGTGGGTATGGGCGATCTACCTTCACCTGACGAACCTCAAGGGTGTCAGTAGTATGAAGCTACACCGCGATATCGGCGTCTCCCAACCTACGGCATGGTTCATGTTGCAGCGCATCCGCAAGGCGTTTGAGAGCGACGATGACCCTCCCTTCGACGGCCCCGTTGAGATCGACGAAAGCTATTTCGGAGGCCGCGAGCGAAACAAGCACGAGTCGAAGAAGCAGAACGCCGGACGTGGCACGGTCGGCAAGACAGCCGTTGTCGGAGCGAAGGATAGGGAATCGGGTAAGGTCAAGGCCCGCGTGATTGAGACACCCGATAGGGTGACTCTGTGGACATTCGTCAATGACAGCGCATCCTACGGCGCGACGGTTTACACGGACGGCGCATCTGCGTACATTGGGGTTGGAGACATGCTGAACGGAATCCGCCATGAGGCTGTCAATCACACCGTAGGCGAGTACGTCCGAGGCATGGCGCACACGAACGGGATTGAGAGCTTCTGGGCCATGCTCAAGCGCGGATATCAGGGTACTTACCACTGGATGTCCGGCAAGCACCTACACCGCTACATCGCGGAGTTCGCGGGCCGACACGGTATCCGCTCACTGGACACAATCGAGCAAATGTCACACCTCGCCCAGGGACTCACGGGCAAGAGGCTCAAGTACAAGGAACTCACGGCGTGACGACGGTTACTCTGAATCTCCAAATAGATTGCCAGCACCATCAAGGGCGCGTTGGCACTGACGCCATACCTCAAACCGTTGAGATTCGGTCAACCGCTGAGCTGCTGGATTGTTGCGTAAACACTCTTGCAGCATATGGTCGAGTGTACTCCTACGATGATTTCGCAGAAGCAGTTCAGCGAGGATTTGAAATGCGACGGGAAGAGCCTCCTAGAAGTCAGCATCAACCGTAACGACTCGTCGATATTCCCCATCCATACTCGCTCCTAGCGCAATTGTAGCTTCACTCTCAGATACTCCATGCCCCTATCGCCCTTGATGCGATTGCACGAGCCGCATAGCAGTTGAAGGTTGTCGATATGGTCCGTCCCGCCCTTCGCTCGCGGGATGATATGGTCTACCTCAAGGTTCCTTGCCTCAAAGTGGTGCCTACAGCCCTCACAGTTCCCCAACTGTAGCCCGTAGAGCGTCGGCTTGTGCGAACGGGCAGGCGGCATGTCTCCGAGGTCTGTACGGCGCGGTATGTCCGTCCGATGAACCACGTCGTCGAACATCGGCCCTCGGTCGTCTCTGAGCCGCTTGAGGACAAGCTCGCCAGCGATAGGGGAGAGGTCGATACCCGCCCACTGCCTATCGAGTCTGTCAGCCGCTACGCACGTCGTAGCGCATCCACAGAACGGGTCTAGCACCACGTCGCCGGGGTTACTGGACGCCGCGATGATGCGTTCCAACAACGCAAGTGGCTTCTGTGTTGGGTAGCCTATGCGCTCCGGGGAGTTGGCATTGAGGATGTTCATTGCCCACCAATCTTCGGGAACCTTACCGCCCGGATGCGGCTTGTAGACCTTCGACACCCCGCGATGGCGGCCCCACATCGAATCATCAGTGCGGCCTATCCCTTCAGCTTGGTACGGTATACGTATCGGATCACGATTGAAGGTGAAAGAGTCGCTGCCCACGTATCGCAGAATTACGTCATGGCGGCGCCCAAAGTCTTGCCTAGGCGAGCCCCCCCCCCGATATGCCCAGATAATCTCGTTCCGAAAGTTCCGTCGCCCGAACACGGCGTCCATGACGAGCTTCAGATAGTGGCTCATGGTGGGGTCGCAGTGAAGGTAGATGCTGCCAGTCGGTTTGAGGACGCGGCGCATCTCCAACACCCGCGCCGCCATGTAGACGAGGTAGGACTTGTCGGAGTCCGTCATCGCGGCCAGCAGGACACGATGCAGCGCGGGGTGTTTGGACTCGATGAGGTTCACCCATTCGGCGTCCACGTCCGATAGTGACCATGTATCCTTGAACGCGGCTCCGGCGGCCTGGGAGCCGATAGGCGCGGCGTAATTGGCCTTCGAGTTGAAGGGAGGGTCTAGGTAGATCAGGTCTATGGAATCAGAGTTGACACCACGAAGGATGTCAAGGCAATCTCGTGTCCAAATGGTGCGGTTGACGAAGTTCGGTTCCACGAACTAGAATGTAGTTCAATTCCCCGTCTATGTCAACCATTCTTTATAATTCCCTTATAATAGGCGTATAGTCGGACCCTCGACGTACCGGCGGCCAGTCGGCCATAGC
>VXLM01000100.1 GCA_009841605.1 Dehalococcoidia bacterium | reverse complement strand
GATGATTCCAGTGACTTAAGCCGTGTCGTCCATCAACTCACACCCCTCCTTCGCCCCGACACTACATTAAGTTTAGCATGTGAATTGAACCTGTGTAAACGACTTTACGTGTCGCGCGAAAGACAATTACGCTGCGATTTCGAGGGTGGGGCAGCGGTCTCGATGAAGACCGGCGATGCGACGGAAAACCGACCAAGCTGATGGTGCGGATACGGGAGGAGCGGTAGCCCTTCGACAGGCTCAGGGCGAATGTGCTTTGAGGTAGCCTCTAGCCTGCCGCCGGCGCCGACTTCGGGAGTGTGAAGCTGAAGACGCTGCCTCTGCCCGGTTCGCTCTCGACCCAGATGCGGCCGCCGTGCGCCTCGATGATGCCCTTGGCGATGCTGAGGCCGATGCCCGCGCCGCCGGACTCGCGGTGTCGGGCGGGGTCGGCGCGGTAGGCCCGGTCGAAGATCTTGGGCAGATCGCGCTGCCGGATGCCCTCTCCTGTGTCGGCCACCTGCACGTGGACTTCCTCCCCTGCGTCGACGGCGCGAATGGAGATGGAGCCGTCCGGCGGGGTGTAGCGGATGGAGTTCTGCACGAGGTTGTAGAGCACCCGCTGGACGCGCTGGGAGTCCATGGAGACGGGCGAGATGTCCTCGTCGACCTCGCCTTCCAGCCGCAGCCGACGGTTGTTCGCCTGTGCCGCCATGCTTTCGAGCGTGTCCGATATCAGGTCCTGGATGGACGCCGACTCGATGTGGAGAGCCAGTATGCCGGCGTCGATCTGCGAAAGCTCGAAGAGGTCGCCGATGAGGCCGCTGAGGTTCTCGACCTCGGACTGGATGGTCGCAAGGTAGCGCGCCTTCGTGTCCTCGTCGGTCACAACCCCGTCGTTGATGCTTTCGATCATGGCGCGTATGGACGCGAGAGGAGTTCGGAGGTCGTGGGAGACCGCGCCGAAGAGCTCCTTGCGGGCGTTTTCGAGGTCACGCTCGCGCTCGAAGCTGCCCTGGAGCCGCTCCACCATGTCGTTGAAGGCCGCGGCAAGCTCGCCGACCTCGTCGTTGGACTCGACGGGCACCCTCGTGTCGAGGCTCCCGGTGTTGATCTCGCGGACGGCGCTGACGAATCCATCCATCACTCGCGCGGTCGGCGCGGAGGAGGCGTACGCGACGAAGATGGATATGCCGACGGAGAAGACGGTGAGCACGACGAGGAGGTAGAAATCGTGCTGTGAGAAGAACATGAGTACGGCGACGAACCCGACGTTGGCGAGGGAGAGCACCATTACGAGGACGGATATGAGTATGAGACGGCTTCGGATCGAGCGTGCCCAAGACGGCAGTCCGAACTGTGAGACGGCCACGCCGAGGCCGACGGTTATCCCGCCGGACAGGAGCAGGAACAGGCCGAGGTCGACCAGATCGCCCGAAGGAGGGTCGAGCAGCACAACGGTTGCCGCCAGGACGATTGCCAGGAGGGCCAGAAGCGTTGCCACCGCCTGCACGGAGTGCTTTGCGAGTGAAGTCATACCCTATGCCTCGAACTTGTAGCCTACGCCCCAGACGGTCTTGATGTATCGCGGCTTGAGGGGGTCGGACTCCAGCTTGGCCCGGAGACGGCGGATGTGGACCGTGACGGTCGAGTAGTCCGCCGCGTAGGAGTAGTCCCATACCTGGTCCATGAGCTGCGTCCTCGTGAAGACGTGGTTGGGGTGGGACGCTAGGAAGAAGAGCAGGTCGAACTCCTTGGCGGTGAGCGTGACCTTGCGGGGCCCGTCGGTCACCTCCCTTGTGTCGGGGTTGATTTCCAGTGAGCCGAACTTGAGCGTCGAGCCGGTACCCGTTCCTGGACTCGCCTGGGCCCGTCGCAGTACGGACTTGACGCGCGCCACGAGCTCTCGCGGACTGAAGGGCTTGACCATGTAGTCGTCGGCGCCCATCTCGAGGCCGACGATGCGGTCGGTCTCCTCGCCACGCGCGGTGAGCATGATGATCGGCACGTCGGAATTCTTGCGGAGGATGCGACAGACCTCGAGACCGTCGAGGACGGGGAGCATGAGGTCGAGGACGACGAGGTGGGGGTTCCAGTCCTGGGCGACCTTGAGGGCGTCTGCCCCGTCGGACGCGATGGCTGCGTCGTACCCTTCGAGCTTCAGGTAGCGCTCGACGACCTCCGTCACAACACGCTCGTCGTCTACGATGAGAATTCGAGTTGCCATGATGTCGTCGCGCCGGTTACTCGCACCTTCGGAGGTTGTTGTCCTCAGTATACGCGAGTTGGCGGGCGCAGGCGCGGGCTGTGTTGTGTTCATCGGTCGTTCCTGTTCGTCGGTTATCCACCATAGTAGGGGCCAAAGGTTTCCCCCTCATTACGTACCTTACAGAACTGTTAACGGTTGGCTGGCCCCGCACATCCGCCGCGTCGCGTAGAATGAGGCTCCAAAGAATTCCTACGACAAGGAGACTGAAATGTCCCGACCGCCTGACTACGGAATCATCTACAACTGGGACGGCGCGCCGCACGGTCACCACGAGGTCCCACAGACGATGGAGCAGTTTCTCGGCTCGATGTACGCGCCGCTGGAAGACACGCAGGTGGGAGCGAATTTCTGGTGCATAGGAGAGCATGTCGCACGGTACAAGAGTGATGTGCAGGAGACCACCGGGGAGCATGTGGGCAGAGAGTACCACAGCACGCACGCCTACACGTTCAGTGAGAACGTTCTCGCCATGATCGAACGGGGAGAAGACGCGCAGGCCGCCGCGATCGAGCGGGGTCACGAGCTTGGGATGCACGTGTACGCCTCGGTGCGTATGAATGACAATCACTTCGCGGGGCTACAGGTCGAAGACCTGGCGACGTCGCGTCACGGCTCGATAACGCAGATGCGGCGCGACCACCCCGAATGGGTACTCGGCGACGGCGCGCAGTCGGACTGGTTCGCGCTTTCGTGGAACATGGCCGTGCCGGAGGTGCGGAGGCACAGGTTCGAGCACGTCAAGGAGCTCTGCGAGCGGTGGGACTGGGACGGAGTGGAGCTTGACTGGCAGCGTCACGGGTACCACCTGCACAAGGACTACGGGTACAAGCTGCGTTACGCGCTGACCGATCTGCAACGGTCGATCCGGCAGGCGACCAACCGGATCGCTGAGGAACGCGGCAGGCCGTTCTACGTCGCCGCGAGGGTGTCGGGCACGCTGGAAATGTGCAGGCGCATCGGGTACGACATCGAGACGTGGGTCGATGAAGGCCTCGTAGATATTCTCATCCCCGCTGCAAGCTCCGGGACGGACCCGCTGCTGGACATCGAAGGGTTCAAGCGGCTGACCGAGGGCACCGATATCGCGGTGTACGGGTGTCTCTACGGAGCGACAGACGGGCCGCACGTCGGGCCGGAGGACGAGGTCTCGAAGCAGGACATGGTGCTCGGAGGCATCGCGAGTCGCAACTACGAGCATGGGGCGGACGGCATCTACGTGTTCAACTTCCACGGCGACAGTGAGTATCGGCGGAGACTCCTGACTACAATGGGTTCACCTGACGCCCTCAAGGGAACCAGCAAGATCTACGCCGCGACGCACAAGATACCGCGCGTGACAGGTGACTGGCGCGGAGCGGAGCTGAACGACCGCATCTACGCCGAGGTGCCGACGCCGCTGATCGAGACGATGAGCGGGGACGGTCCTACGGTCACCCTGACGGTCGCCGACGACTTCTCGTCCAGCCCACCTGAGAGTGTTCGCCTTCGTGTTCGCATGGAGGAATGGGTTGTGGGCGACCAGGTAGAGGTGATGTGGGACGGCGAGTTCCTGCCCGACGCGAAAGTTGAATACGCGATCGAGCGGTCGCATATGGGCGATGCGGTCTCCGGCGTGGTATGGCAGTCGTACACGCTCGAACCGGAACGAGTCTCGAAGGGGTGCCACAAGGTCAAGGTCGTCTTGCGGCATCGGAACCCGCACATCATCCCGGACATGACGCTTACGGACGTTGAGTTGGTGGTGAGGTACGAGGAGGAGTGAACGTGCGCTCTCTTGCTAGTTGAAGCCGCGGATGAGGACAACCCCCGTCATCAGGGCGGCTATGCCGAGTATGCGGATGTAGTCGGCGCGGATGATGTTGCCGCCGAACGCGCCGATGTGGTCGAGGAGGACTGCCGCCGTCAGCTGACCGGCGATGGCGGCGGAGATGTAGAGTCCGACGCCCAGACGTGGCGCGAGGAATCCCGCGCCGACGAGGAATGGTATCGGCATCAGTCCGGTGAGGACGTAGTACCACTCCAAGTCCCTTGCCGAGAAGGCCAGCGCGACGGTGGCGGCGATAGCGAAGGCGATCATGATGTACGGACGGTCGAAAGGCGGCGGCAGTCCGATGGACGAGGTGGCGGAGCGGTAAATCACGAACGCCGTGAGGCCGACCACTGTTGCGAGGAGCGATATCCACACGGCGGCTGCGGGGGTACGCGCCGTGCCTATCGCGCCGAGCATGCCCGCCTGCATGGAGATTCCCGCTCCGCTGAGGATGGCGAGCACGATGAAGAAGACCTGAGTCATGCCGCCGCCCCTTTTCTCCGGTCGTCCACTAGCTTCATCTTCCGGGAGCCAGTAAAGTACGACTCGGCGACGAACTCGAAACGCAGGGACGCGAGTTTGCTTGCGACGAGGAACTCCAATTCCAACTGGTCGGAGAGGAGCGAGTCCTTCATGCGCTTTTCGTGGGGGCGCATCTCGTCTGGGAGCAGAACCGTGAGGACATCTTGTACTTCGGTCGTGAGGACGACCTGCATGTATCCGACCTCGTCCAGTTTTCTGAAGACCGAGCGCAGGAGTGAGTCGTAGTGGAACTTGGAGCCGAGAATCGAGAAACTGTCCCCCGCTCGACCGAGCACGTCGACTCGCGGTTGCGACAGCCCGCACAGGCAGTCGCCCGGAATCAGAACGATCTCGTCACCGAGCGCGTATCGCACAAGGGGAACGGTCTTTTGCACGAGGCTGGTGACCACAAGCTGGTCGTCCGATCCCTCGCGCTCGGAAGGTCGCAGCTCAAGCAGGTTTCGGTCGGTGTACAAGTGAATGCCTGTGTGAACCGGGCATTCGATGCCAAGTGACGAGGTCTCCGCTGCCCCGTAGTAGCTGAAGACCTCGATGTCGTGCTGAGACTCCAACTCCGCCCTTAACTGGTGGGGTACTCGTTCTCCTAAGAAGACAACCTTTCTGAGGCTTCCATGGCCTTCCGCAGCGTAGAGCCTACGGAGCGGGAGCCAGCACCGCTCGAACATGGACGGCACGGCAAAGATCGCCGTAGGGTCGAGTCGCACCAGCGCGTCGAGTGTCTGGCCCTCATCTCGCCCGACGGAGTAGACGTAGGCCTCGTCCGCTCCGAGGAGTTCGAGGGCGCGCGCGAAGGAGACCATGAGGTATACAGGGTCGGTATCGAGACACGCCACGCGGTCGCGCTCGGTGATGCCCGCGACGCGGAACAACTCGGCCATGAAGTCATGGTCGTTCCGGTCGTCCTCGTGGGAGATGAACCGCTTCTTTCGGACGCCCGTTGTTCCCGACGATGTCTCCATGTCGACGATTCCGTCGATGGCCGAGAGGCTCTCCTCACTCACCCTTGCAAGGGTGTCAGCGGTGATGATGGGTAAGCGTTCTAGGACGGCAATGGGGTCGTCATGTGAGAGAGCGTCGGGCCGGACTCCTGCGCTCTCGAAGAGGTCACGGTAGGTTGAAAAGGTCGAGTAGGCGTACCGGAGAGAGGCTCCTAGCTTCAACCTCGCGGCAGGGTCGGGCCTTTGGAGCAGTCGGATGTCGACGAGCGCGGTGGTCATTGCTCTGAGACGCCGCGAGGCGGGGTGAGCAGGCCGGATCGGGATCTTTCCGCCGTGGGGGTGCGCTCGATGGATACATCACGCAGAGGTCGCCGCACGGAGCCCGGCGACAGACCCTCCTTCAACGCGGCCATCACACCTACGGCCTCCCAGTAGTTTTCGACTACGTGCAGTTGCCCTGCCTCCCATGAAAGCAGGGCGAGGTCGTTTCTCATCAGGCTCCGGTTCTCGCGGACGGCTATGACCGGAATCCTCTGTTCAAGCGCGGCCAGGGTCGGCAGTCCGATGCAACCGTCGGGGATGACGAGGCAGGATACGTCTCGTGCAGTGAGGGTGTCGGGCAGGGACATCTCTGCAGAACTTACCCCAATCCGCGGCGCAGTATGCAGTCCTTTCAGCACCGACTGCAGGAAGGTGACAGAGATCACCTCCGCCGCCATACGCGGGTCGACGACGCCGGGGTCAATGTTGGCGACCTCCACCGACTCCATCATCGGCGCGTGGGCGGACGGCACGTTGTACACGGTCGATATCGCGTGGGTCAGCATCGCCTCGACGCCGCCCCAGGGGTTGACGATCTCGCCCCTTGATGAGAAGTAGCTCTCGTGCGGCACGTCAACGTCGACGAGGGTCGAGAGGGCGACGGCGTCGTACTCGCCTCTGTGGGTATCGAGCACCTCGAAGACCCGCTCCATGTCATCGACGGTCCCAGCGGCGCGGCCCGATTGGGTGTACTCGCCTCGCACCGGGAGCGGGGGGTCGAGGACGACCACGCGCGGGCACCTGAGCCCGTAGGTCGCCCGCGCGGCGTTGACGGCGTTGACCGTTGCCCTCGCAAATCGCTCGTTCGGGTGCGCGTCGATGATTACCAGTACGCGATTGGATCTGACGGGCCGCAGACCGATGGTGCCCATGAGGAAGCGGCTTAGCAGGCTGCCCTCGACGTAGAGGCCGTTGGCGGGCATCTCATTCAGGTCGGAGGCGTTGACGACATTTGGGTGCGTGATGAGTGTGTCGCAAACGGAGGCCAGCAGCCGCGCGACGGGCGTCGCGTCACCGGCGTGTCCGCCGATCTCCACGCCAATGCCTGTTGGCACGACAAGCACCGCGTTGAACGCGCTCGTGTCCTCGTTGAGTCGAGGGTGAAAATCGAACATGGAGGACCCTGCGGACTCTGCTCCATCCAGAATGCCAACCTCGTATCGGTAGGAGCGCCGCGACGACTCGGTGACGGCGAACCGTATCGGTGTCTGGCCGTCGCGCATCTGTCCGCCGACCATTCGGCTGATATCATCAAGCGAGCCTAAGCTCCCGTCCGTTGTGGCCTGCGTAAGCTCGCGCTCGAAGAGCCTCACCATGTCACCGCCATTTCGACGAAAGTGTTGTCGTCACGTAACTCGTAGACCGTAGGCAGAGGAATGCCGTTGAAGGTGTTGGCCTTCACGATGGTGTACGCCCCTGCATCGGTGAACACAACGCGCGAACCGACACGCAGCGACTCGTCGAAGCGGTATTCGCCGAAGACATCGCCCGCCAGACACGACATGCCGGCCAGGGCGTACTCATACGTCCCCGAGTCGCTGTGGTCGAGCACTTCGGGGCGGAACTGGTACTCGAACACCTCCGGCATATGGTTCACAGTCGTATCCAGGACCGCGACTTCCTTGCCGTCGCTGGTGAACAGATCGAGCACGGACGCCACCACATAGCCACTGTCGCGCACGAAGGCCGCGCCCGGCTCGATGATGACCTCCGCGCCGTACCGGTCTCGAATGAGACTTGCGGCTTCCTCAAGCGGTGCGACGTTCATCCCTTCGTCGAAGAGGTAGCCTCCTCCGAGATTGACCCATTTGACTTGCGAGAGGACCGACCCGATGCGCGAGTCGAGGATGCTCACCGTTTCCTGCAGCTCACCGAGATCGGTCGAGTCGCAGTTTGAGTGGACGTGGAGGCCGTCGATCAACGGGGCAATGCGGTCGCCTGCAGCTGCGATGTCGTCTAGCGAGACACCGAGCTTGGAGTGCCGTCTGCAAGGGTCGTATCGACGGTCGTCTAAGAATGAATGCCCCGGATTAACTCGGAGGCCGACCGAGGCGCATCCCGCGAATACCGGGCCCCACTGTTCCAGTTGGCTGAGCGAGTTGAAGGTCACGTAGTCGCAGATTCCCGCCAACTCGTCCGCGTCGCGGGAAGGCACGGCCACCGTGCAGAGGTGGAGGCTGCCGGAGTCTCCGAGCGCGTTCCGTGCGGCCTGTGCCTCGTTCAGCGAGCTGACGCCGAACCCATCGATGAAGGTGGTGAGGGCGGATAGGACTCCGGGAAGGGCATTCGCCTTGACCGAGTAAAGAAGCGTGCATCCGGCCTCGCGTGAGGCCGTACCTATGCGCGACGCGGTACGCTGGAGGTCGTCTACGTGGCAAACGAATGACGGCGTCTTGGGAGCTGCAAGCACGGCGTGGGCTGACGGTTTGTTTTGTAGGGCCGTTTCCAACATGGCGGGACGGTAGCAGGGTACGGGAGTAGCGTCAACATTTGCCCAGTTGACCTGCGTTTTACCCGAATCTACAATGGCACATGGCGGGAAGGAGCAGGCGTGATCAAGTCCCTGTTCGGACGCAAGAAGAAGAAACTGACCGGCGCTACCTCTCTTGCCGAGGGCGTCAAGGACGCGGTCGTCGGCGACGTGTTGACGATCATGGGCTTCGACGTGGAGTACGACGACGGGTACTACCTCATCGAGGCCAAGCACCGGTACGCGACCAGCTACAGCATGTGGTACGAGCTGGTTGCCGGCGACGGAGACCGCAGGTTGTGGGTCTACTGGTCGAACGACGGCGGTCAGCTCTTCACTTCGGTCACCAACGACAACGAGCCGGTACCCCTCGAAGCGCTCAATCTCACGCGCGACGACCTTACTCAGGTCGACCAAGAGCACTCCTTGAGCAACTACTTCACATACGAGGGGCGCGATTTCTACTATCTCAACAGCGGAGAGGCATACTTCTTCGATGGCGGCCAGGGGGACGGGATCGGGTACTATACATGGGACTTGATGAGCTCGGACGAGCGCACGATCCTGTCCATCGATAAATTCAGCGACCGACCGTACGAGTGCTACTTCAGCAGCGTGGTATCACCGGACAGCATTACCGTGTACAAGCAGTAACAGGCACCGCCTGCCGTTCTGAGGGAGCCTAAAGAAAATCGTTCGCGGTGAGCCCTTCGACCCGTGAACCGCCCTTCGACAAGCTCAGGGCGAACGGAGTATAGTGGTCAGCAGCACCTCGTCAGATACGTTCTGAGGGAGAAGTATCATGGTTGACACGTTCATAGAGACGCTCGAATATTTTCCGCGCGGGCTGGTGTACGTTGCGCTGGGCATAGTCGTCCTGTACATCGCCAAGTGGATTCTCGATCTCGTCACTCCGTACCACGTTAGCGATCAGCTTGGCGAGAAGGACAACACGGCTCTCGGCCTGAGCATCACCGGGTATTTCCTCGGCGTGATAATCGTGTTCGTCGCGGTGCTGTACACGCCGTTCGCCTCAGGGGAAGAGTACCAGTGGCAGTTCGACGCCGACTTCGGGTATGACGTGCTGGAGGTCTTCCTCTACTCGCTCGGTGCGATAGCGGTGCTGAACGTGACGCGGTTCCTGGTGGACCGCCTCGTGCTGTTCAAGTTCAACGTCGAGAAAGAGGTCATCGAAGACCAGAACGCGGGGACCGGCGCCATCGAGTTTGCGATCTACGTAGCCGTTGCCCTCGTCATCGCTTCATCTCTGGCGGGGTACGATGCTACGCCACTGGGGGCCGTGGCGCCAGGCATACTCGATGAGATCATTCGCTCGGTCGCTTTCTTCCTCCTGGGCATGGTTGTGCTGGTACTGTACGCGCTGTTCTACCAGGTCATCACCTCGTACGACATCCACGACGAGATCGAGAAGGACAATGTGGCCGTCGGAGTCGCAATGGCGGCCAACCTGATAGCCATCTCGATAGTAATCTTCAAGGCCGTCACGGGTGAGTTCGTTGGGTGGAGTGAGAGTCTCATCTCCTTCGTCACGTTCGCGGTGATCGGGTTCGTCCTTCTGCTGGTCGTGCAGTGGATCATCGACAAGGCGATGTTCCCGAAGGTTAAGATCGCCGACGAGCTGGCCCGCGATCGAAACGTCGGCGTGGCGTTTGTCGTGGGCGGGATCGTGATCAGCGCGTCGCTGGTGCTGTTCTTCGCAATCTAGTACGGGTCTATTGAGCGCCTTAGCCGGGCATCCTCATCGGCGAGAGACGTTTCTCGCGCCTGCTGCTCCATGTACGCGAACCCGGAGTCAATGATGGCGTCGAGATCCTCATCGCCTACCAGGGGGCGCTCGACCACCGGCAGTAGCAGCGCCTCGAAGAACTCGCGATCTTGTATCGCCAGTCGCCAATCGTCGTCCATTCGGACGAGCTCTCCGTCACACAGCTCGACGAGCAGGACGACACGCACAGGGCTAAGACCCTCAGCCTCGTATACGGGTATACGAAGGTCGGTGCCCGCCCCTGTTCCGAAGTCGCACTCGCCTGTCTCGGGATCGTAGAGCACATCCGCGAAGACCTCGTAGCGTTCGATCACGTTTTCCGCCTCAGCGGTCATTTCGTGGAGCGCTTCCATGCCCAATTCGGTGATCTCGAACGTTCCCGAATCAGCGGGGCGCTCGACCAAGCCTTCTTCGACAAGTGACTGCGCGATGGGCAGCAGAGCGGTGTCTGCATTATCGTCCGGTTCGGTCGGCAGAACATATTCGAGCGCGCCGTCAAAGTACAACAGCACTCGCGAACTCATCCACGTCAACGCCTCTCCTGCATCGCGGAAGTCCTCTCGTCGCACGGCGTAGTCGATGGCCGAGAACCGCTGCTCCAGCACGAGGTCGAGCACGGGCGAGCCCTCAGACTTGGTCAGATGCCGACTGACTACTGCCGAGTCTTCGAGCTTGGACCCGTGGTTCACATAGGTATCGACGGTGCACAGATCCAGTTCTTCACGAATGAAGACTTCGACTAGAGCGTCGTACATTTCGGGAAGATCGGGATTCCCCTTCACATCGAGTCGCTGAAGGAAGGTTTGTTGGAGCGAGCGATCGGTCGGGAACACCCGCTTGAACAGTTCCCCTAGCGAAAGAGGCGCGAGGTCGTTGGGCAGAGCAATCCAAAACCCATCCTCGATAGGCATTTCGCCGAGGGTGATTCGAAGGACGAACTCGGAGTCAGCGACAGTAAAGGAGGAGGTGCGCCACGGAACAGGATGCGTGTCGAGCGGTTTTGCGTACTTCGGCGCGTCGTCGCGCACGTTTATCAGCCTGGTCGGCGCATAGAGCCGAGGAAGGTCTGCCCGCCGCCGCCCCCAAAGAACCCGCCGCTGCGCCCGCTCGAAAAGCCCGAACGCCCGGACGTCCCCCAGCTACTGCGCACGCCAGTCCCGCTGCTCCTGAAGGTGCCCGCCGAACGGGCGTGCGACTGGTAGGACTGCCTGGCGGCGCTACGATTTCGGTCGGCGGAGTCGTAGCTCGAACCGGCAAAGCCCTTCTGCCTGTTGAAGTACGAGCCGTTCTTCGACACCTGGCTCCGATAGGCCGATGAATTGCGGTAGTTGCTTCGGTCGGTGCGAATAGGGGCTACGCGAGACGCAGGGGTGACGTACACATATCGCGGCCCGACGAAGGATGATAGGAGCAGATAGGAGAACAGGAAACTCCCGGCACCCCACGTCGAGTGATAGTACCCGTTAGCGTGGTGGCCGCGCATTTCGTGGCTCTTGTCTTCCTTCTCCGTGATGGTGAAGAGCTTCTCGTCCGTACCTTCGTCGATCCTTACGTTGCCGTCTAGGTTCTCCCACCCCTCAAGGACAAATGCTGTGTCGGTCTGCTCAGCCTTGATGAGAACAACGCCGTCTCCCTCGAATATCTCGTTGACGCGCTTCTCAAATTCGGTGACGCTCTCGGACTCTTTGAAGGCGGTCTGGACGTCATCGAGGTTGATACGACCCGCGGCGCCATCCGTTGCGGCCCAGTCCTCGTAGGACGGCCCTGAGCTGCACGCCGCCGCAACCGGCGCGGCCGCCACCGCAAGTCCTGCCGTCGCTCGGATTCCCAGCTTGCGCCATCGAGTAGTCATGAGGTTTCCTCCCACGGAAAGCGCCCCGGACTTTACACCAGTATAGCCTCTACGTCATCGGCAAGCACGATCGAATCATCATCACTCGTATCCTCGTCGATCTCGAACGTCGCCAATCGGGAGACGAATCTATCGGCCGCCTGCTCCATAAACTTACGGTACGCATCTTCGGCCCGAAAGACAAGCTCGGCCACCACGCTGTTATGTCCCGACACAGACAACTGAGCGTTCACGATCAAGTCCTGCACGAGGTCGAGGTGCTGCGTCCAAAGCCCATCGTTCACCTGCAAAGCCATCGTCTTGACCAATCGGTTGTATTTTCTCGCACCCAAGGCCGCCTGCACATCACCGAATCGTGTGATTGCGGCCTCGAATATCTCTTCGCTCAGCGACTCGGCTCCCAGGCCGTGCAGGTCCTCGATGTCTATGTCGAAGTCGAGCCGAACGGTCTCCGCGAGGTCGTCGAAACGCGGCGAATAATCTCCCATTAGGGTGGCGGGCAGGAGGCGTTCGACAAGCCGTTCTATGACATCCCGCGCCATTTCGCGGCACGTCTCATCGAACGACTCGTCGTCAAGAACGGCATTGCGAGCCCTGTAGTAGTTCAGAGTCTGGCGCTCGATAATCCGAGCCAAGTCATACGAGACGACGCGAAGAGCTTCTGCGTCCTGCTCGATGGACGACTGTACTTGATCCACCAGTCTCCCTGCGTCCTCAACGTCGGAATTGGACAGCCTGCGGCTGGACGTGGCGAAGGGTCGGTCTTCCAGCGACAGAACGAACCGCGACGAGCCGTGCTGACCCTGCCTTCCGCTCCGACCCCTGAGTTGACGGTCCACGCGCGCGGCCTCGTTTATCTCCGTGCCGATCACGTGAAGCCCGAGTCCGAACTCCATCGTGACCTCGCTATCAATTCCCTGGATGAAGAGGGCGGTTTCCGAAACGTGGAAAGGACTCCCCAGATCGCCGATTCGTACGGCAAGCGTCTCAACAACATCCGGGTGACCGCAATCCACTCGAACGGAATGCGGCTCCGTATCAAGACGTTCCTTGAGTATTCCTACGAACCGGTCGGTGACCTTTTCATCCAGGTCGTCGTCCAGCAGGATATCGGTGCCGCGACCGGCCATGTTGGTGGCGACGGTCACCGCACCGAACGCTCCCGCCTCACGGACTATGCGTGCCTCATCTTCATCTCGCACCGCGTCCAGCCTGTTGTGGACAACCTGCGCCTCTGAGAGGAGGCGGCTGATCTCTTCAGACTGCTCGACCGTTCGCGTGCCTACGAGCACGGGACGGCCTATGCGGTTCCAGTACACCACTTCGTTCACGACGGCATCGAGCTTTCCCGTCCGGGTGACTTGGACGCGCGGAGGCCATTCGACCCGTCGTGAGGGGCTAGCCGGCTCGACTCGCGCGACATCGAGGCCGAATGACCTGCGGAACGTCTCCCGTGCCTCCAGCGCCGTACCCGTCATTCCCGACACGTGGCCGTACTGCCGGACAAGTCCCTCGACCGTCAGATAGGCTTGCGTTTGAGGGTCGGGACGCACACGCACGCCCTCTTTGGCTTCCAGGGCGGCTTGCAAGCCATATTGGTACTTGCTGTCCGTCTTGCGGCGTCCCGTGAGGTCGTCGATCAGCACGACACGACCATCCGCCACGATATAGTCCTCGTCACGCGCAAGAAGCACGTAGGCCCTGAGCATTTGGTGTACCTGGTTTGCGATGCCGTACTGCCGCGAGATTCGCTTGGACACGGCCTCTTGCAGTCGTCTCCGTTCCGTTAGTGGGACGGACCTGTCAGACTCAATCCCGGCAAGCTCGGCATGAAGGCCGGCCGCGTCGAAGATCGGGCCGAGGCGACCTTCCATGTAGTCGCTGCCACTTGAAGTAAGCGCGACGAGGCCGCGTCGAGGGTCGGTCGTGTAGAGCAGCCCCTCGGTCAGCTCGTTTTCGAGTCCGTCCTCGGAGTACGTGTCGATGACCGCCCGCGCCCTGCCGAGAAGTCTTGGGTCGCGAGCGGCGGCGGAGACGATGGCGTCGTTTCGCGGGTCGGCGAGCAGCACCTTTGCGTACCGTTCCATGCGCGGTGTTGCGCTCTCATCTGAGAGACTGTCTGCGAGCGACGCGACAACCCGTTTCTGCTCCTCAATCAGCCCTTCGACGGCTTGCTTGACCCGGAAGACGGAGCGAACGCTCCCGCTCGGCTTCCCGGAGATGATGAGCGGCGTTCGGCCATCGTCCACCAGGGCATGGTCGGCCTCATCCACAATGGCGACCTCAAGGCCGCTCTGCACCATGTCGCCCCGCGAGTGGCGCAGATTATCGCGCAGGTAGTCGAACCCAATCTCCCTCAGCGTTCCATACACGATGTCGCGCCGGTAGGCGGTCCGACGTTCGGCGTCGCTCATGTGGCTAAGCGCCGCACCCACCGTCAGGCCCAGGAACTCGTAGGCCGGGGCAAGCAGCTCGGCATCCCGCAGGGCAAGATAGTCGTTCGCGGTTAAGACGTGCACCTTGCGTCCCGACAACGCCTGCGCGATGGCTGGAAAGGCCGCCGCAACGGTCTTGCCCTCGCCCGCGTCCATCTCGACAACGGTGCGGTCGAGCATCAGCCGTCCCGCCGCTATCTGCTCGTCCGTCGGCTCGAACCTCAAGGCGGCGGCAAGGGACGATTTCCCAATCGTGCTGTAGAACTCCGATGGGAGGTCTATATCAGCGAAATATCGCGAGGCACTCTCTTCGGCCACGTAAGCAAGGGTCTCCGCGATGACCTTGTCCGAAGCGACGAGGTCATGTGTCGGGTCACGATACCTGCCTATGTCCGCGTGCTCGAATTCGGGATCAAAGACCTGCCAAGCACCAATTCGCCGCCTGATCGTCTCATCAATAACGGCAAAGCACTCAGTCAGCGCGTCATCATCCAGAGCGCCGTGTCTCAGGTCGTCGGCGCGCGCACGAAGCTCCACATCCGATACGTTGGTTAGGTGGAAGCCTCGCACTGTCGATACGAACGCCTGCGCCGACCCACCGGTTCGACGGAGTACACCCATCCTCTCAACGCGGGACCGAGGTCGGTCAGCGGAAGAAAAGTTGATGACGGAAGGGTCGGACACGGCAGGCGACTCCTCGGTCTTCAAGACACCCTGATCGAGTCCGTGATGCGAAGGAAGTCCGGGTCGCCTTCGGGCTCCGATATGCGGTATACGCTCGTAAACACCTCGCGCAGAATCGTCGACAGACACTCGACGATCTCCGCTCTATTCGCAGCCTGAGGCACTGCTACAAGACTCAGCCGCCGTCTCGAAAGCCCCTGCGCGGCCGGCTGGACGTAGTCTAGCGGCGCGTCAAACCCTCCCCAATCGTCGAGATACTTTCTGTGCAGCCAACTGCCATCCTCGACTTCGCTCAGCACGAACCCCAAACCCGTCAGGGACTCCACGGCAAGCTCCGACAGCAAGGAGTTTCGCATTTCGGTGTACAGTCCCCGCCGCCGATACGCCTCCCTGACTCCGGTATAAAGGACCATACCGCCATTCACCTTGCGGAGATACACGCCCAGCATCGCGCCGATAAGTTGGTCTCCGTCATACGCCTCAACAATCTTCGGAACGAGGGGGAGACTGGTTAACGGCGAGACCGTGCGACGAAACGAGTCGAGGTCTTCTACACCGTCCGGGCCGATAGTCTCCACGAACAACTCGTGAACTTTGAGGAGTGACTCGCCGACTGTGTCCACCAAGCGGATTTCATGGGCCGTGGCGGTGATCACGCCACCATCTCCCGGATTTGTTCCCACGTCCAACGATTGGTATCGATGTATACGAGGCTGTCATCCAGGGTGCAGGCCTCATTGTGGAATCTTAGTATCACCGAGTCGTCCCGGACGACGCCGACAAGGTTTATCCCGTGGTCGAGCAGCTTGGTGGCGATGAAGTCGTAGGAGACGTTCGTGCCGATATCGCCCTCGACCTTCGTCGTGGCAAGAGTGCCTTCAACCTCGTTGCTGGTGATCGCCTGCGTAACGAGGCTCACGCCCGGATCCTGTGCCTCCTGCACCAGCAGGTTCGTCACCAGGCTGAGCGCATACACGAGGGAGACTTGCTCGGACTTGCTGAACAGGGCAGCGTGTCTTGCGTCCAAGCACTCGGCGACGATGTTGATATCCGGGTTCAGGTTCTCGACGACGAAGGCTACCGACGCGACGAAGCTGTCGGAGCGCGGGTCGTCGTAGCCGGTGCTGAGGATTATTGTCTGCTCTGCCCTCTCGATTCCAGCCCTCTGGAACGTCTCTTCCTCCAAGGGCGAACCTCGCACGTATGAAACGTTAGCTATGACGAAGGGGAGTCGCTCCATCCCGTCGGCCACGATCACGATATCCCTGTCTTGGTGATGGGCGTCCGTCAGAAACTCGCTGATGACCTGCCGCACCCGGGACTCGCCGGGAAAGTTGACGATTATCAAATGGTCTCGCGCGTCCGATTTGCCCATACCTGACCTCTCTCTGTCTCGGAGTTCCACGATCCAGTCCACCAGCAGCCCCACAGACGTGGTGAACGCTGCCAAGCCGATGATCACGATGAAGATCGTCGTTCCAATTCTCGCTCCAACGGTTGTGGAGGAAAAGTCGCCGTACCCGATTGTGGTGATCGAAATGACGCTGTACCAAAGGCTGTCCCATATTCCGGGCGGATTAGCGCTAGCCTGTTCGAAGTAGTAGAAATTCAGCGTGTTTCCGACGATGCTTACCGCGAGGGCGAGCAGAAGGAAGAGAGCGCCGAGCTCGCGGCGCCGTCTCATCTTGCGAATTAGTCGATTTAGCGAGTACAACATGATTTATCCAGATAGTCTTATGACCACCAGGCCCGCTTCATGCCCCGGACCGTGGGCCTCATCGTACCTGTCGAGCAGGTGGTCGTACGATTCCATAATATGCTCGACCTTGCCCGGCTCCTCCATCGCAAACGCCTCGCCGATGGGCCCCATGAAGCCCCACTCGTCAGAGACCTCGCAGTCGAGACCCGCCTCTTCGCATGCTCGAATATACTCGCGCCGTATTGTATCGAAAGTTTTCTCCGTTCTAAAGACGACCGGCGCGACCATATAGTCCTTGGTGATGCACAGACCAAGCTCGTTGTCGAAGACCTGCACGAGATCTACGTAGGGTATCCACCCCTCCATTGCGAAGATCATGTCCTCGACGATGTCCTGCGAGATACGGTGGTAATAGAAGTCCTCCCGCTTCACTGCCATGCGGACGGGAACGGGCCGCTTCGGATCGTATTCCAGGATTCTGTCCGCCTCTGCGCCGGGGACGAAGAGAAACGGAACATTCCCATTGGTAGCGTCGACGAGTAGCTCCATACCCTCGAACTTATACAACAGCGCAAGGTGCTGCCAGTAACGCATGAACCGCTTCGAGTAGCGAAAATCGAGCGTGTCCAGCAGCTGGCGGAGGCGGTCTTCAGGAACGGGATCGGGGGTGGCGGGCCCGGAAAGAACATACTCCGACTCCAGGCCGTAATGGTCGGTCAGAAACTTCAGCGCCTGCACCTTCTCCGAGCAGATACCTCCATGCCCGTCGATGATATTAAGCGCCGTCTCGTCTCCCGACTTGAACACCAGCTTGCGCCCCCTGAAGCGCGAGTAGTTCTCGAAGTCGGCTTCCCAGATACGGAGGGCGAGCGCATGGATGAAATTCGCCTTGTCATCCGCCGTCTCCAGTTCACCAATCCGGTTCACCCGTTCGGCCCCAAATCGCATCTCGACGTTCTCTGCCACGAAGCCGGAAAAGGTATCCGAGTGCCTGTCCCAACGCCGCCGGTGGAACCCGGTCCAGTTGCGGTCGTAACCAACGCCGTTGCGGTCGATCTGCAGATCGACGACTAGGGCCTCCTTCTCGCCGATGGTGACAGGCTCGGTGTAGAGAGTGTCCGGTGCGTCCAAGAATCTCCCGTCATGGAGAAACTCGACCCCCTCGAACATGCCAGTGAGGCTGCCGGAGTCCGATGAGAGGTAGACCAAATCTTGGATCGCAGTGAGAGTCTCCTCGGAGTCGGCGGCGATGCGGCGCTCTTGGCGCAGCGTGTCCAGCGGTGGGTGCTTGAGGTACTTGTCGAGCAGCGGTTCGAGCGGCAGGTCCAGGTCGGACGGCTCGATGCGCAATGCGCACCGGCGCGTGGTAACCACGTCGGTCAGTTGCAGGATGACGTTCTCAGTCACGCCGTCTCGCTCTCCGACCAGTAGGACACGCCCAGCAGTCCGGGCCCGGTGTGTGCGCCGATGACAGGGGAAAACGTCCCGACGTACAACTCGGCGCAGTCGAACTCCGATGCGATTCTTTCTTCCAGTTCCTGTGCCTCCTCAGGGACGTTGCCCTGAAGGACCGCCGCATGGAGTCTGCCTTCGCCCACGTCCTCATGGAGCAAATCGACGAGCTTCCCCTTCGCCCGCTTTGCGGTACGCACCTTGGCTATCGTCCTCACCTCTCCGCGATACATTTCGAAGATCGGCTTGACTTGCAGGAGTGAAGTCCCCAAGTGGGCTAACACGGGCACCCGTCCGCCCTTCTGGAGGTAGTAGAGCGTGTCGAGCGTTGCGATGACCTTGACGCGGGGCACGAGTTCCCTCGTCCGCTGGGCTATCTCATCCGCCGAACGGCCCTGTTCCGAAAGCCGCAGCGCCTCGATTACCATGAGGCCGGAGCCGGTCGCGCTTTCGGTATCGATCACCTCGATATGAGTTCCCGGCAGCTCCTCAGAGGCCTCGCGCGCTCCCAGTACCGCGGAGTCGTAGGTCATGCTGAACTTCGAGGAGAGAACGAGGCAGACGACGCTGTCGCTGACGGTCGAGGCGGACTCGAAGGCCCTGGCGAACTGTTCGGGAGAAGGCCCTGAGGTGGCCGGCGGGCGTTTCAGCTTTCGCAGGGTCTCGTAGAACTCCTCCGGTGAAAGATCGAGCCCTTCCCGGTACGTCGTCCCGTTGATGACCACCTGGTGAGGAATGACGTGGAGATACTCGTCGGACTCGTCCGCCAACTGCGCGGGCAGAGATGCCGCGCTGTCGGTGACGATGGATACCCGCTTGTTCCCCTGCACGGTACGCCGACACCTTCCTAAACAGTCGGTATCGACGCATCATATCACGGCAAATCTCCCGCGACGAAAGAGACGCGGTGGCGGGCATTCGATTGAGCTAGACAGCCCCGCAGTCGGTTGGCAGGTCGCCGTCTTTATCGGGATACGTCCCTGCCTAACCGGTTGCGTCGGAAGGCGGGTTACTCCCCGAGTCTGAACCTGACAGCGGTAGGCATTTGACTATCGCCCCTACCGCCATTTTCATGATTGGTGGTGTCGGTGGTAGCCGACATGAGCGATTGCTCCCAAAATAGACCCCGACAAACCTGTTGTAGGGGCGACCCTTGTGG
>VXLM01000089.1 GCA_009841605.1 Dehalococcoidia bacterium | reverse complement strand
GACGGCACCTGCCCTAAACCGTGCTCGGCGCAATGGCCCTACCCAATTATTTAGGCATTTCTTTCAGGCCTGCAACGCCGGGTCTCCCCCGCGTCATTCAGCGTCCGGCACCGGCCAGCCCCACCCGATCATCATCGCACGCAGCTTGTCCATGTCGTCGTGGCTGAGCGGCAGCGCCGGCGGCCGCGGAGGCCCAACCGGGATTCCCATCATCTCGGACAAGGCCTTCGCCACCCGTCCCTCACCTCCGGAGACCTGGGTGACGTCACGATAGAAGGTTCTGAGGTCGGGGATAACGCTGTCCCACTCGGCCTGCGCCTCGGTATATTTGCCCTGCTCCATCAGGTCCCAGACCTTCAGAAAGAACGCAGGATGAGCGTCCACCCCGTCGGTCAGAAAACCTCGCCCTCCGAGCCGGTGGCAGTCGATGGGCCTGTCGGAGTTGTCCATGATGTTGAATGTGTCCACCAGCTTGAAAATGTCCGCATATTGAGACCCCTCGGGCGGATTCCACTTGATCGCAACGATGTGCTCGAAGTCCGTCATCTTCTCAAAGGTACTGGGATAGATGCCTCCATGTGGCAGCCAGTGGGTGTTGTAGACCAGGACGCCGATGTCGATGTCGTTGGACAGGTCCTCGAAGTATCGCAGCATGTCGTCCTCGGTGGGCTGGTTGAAAATGGGCGGCGAGACCTGACACCCCATGGCCCCAACATCGGACGCGATGTTCAAGTCTTCGATGGTGCGGACGGTGTCCTTGTAGTGGACTGCTCCCATGACCGGAACCCGCCCGTCCGCCGCCTGCACGACCGTCTGGATCAAGGCTTTCCACTCGTCCTCGCGTAGCTGCGGCCCCTCGCCCATGGCGGCGGCTACCTTGAGCACCGCCTTGCCCTCAACCAAGCCTCTCTCGATCCAAAGCTCCGTCGCCGCGGCCATGAGCCCGTAATCGACGTTGTAGTACTCGTCGAAGGGCGTTGGCACGGTCGCCACGACGCCGACCATCTGCCTGCGGATATCTTCTCGCTCCATATGTAAAATACCTCACGGATGTAGGTGTGGAAAGAGTGTAGGCGCGGGGATTAGGCAAGTCAATTGAGTACCGCATGTTGACCTAGATCGCGTCGGCCAGCACTTCCACCAGATGCTTCGCCTTGACTCCCGTTCCGTCCTCGATCTGATGACGGCAGGACATCCCCTCGCTCACGACGGTGGCGCCGTTTTGTCGTTCGCGTATCGCGGGAAACAGCTCCTGCTCTCCTATCTTCATCGAGACGTCGTAGTGTTCCTTTTCAAGGCCGAACGACCCCGCCATGCCGCAGCAGCCGGAGGATATCTCCTCGGCCTCGCACCCTGGTATCTGCGACAGCACGCCCATCGCCTTTCCCATGCCGACCAATGCCCTCTGGTGGCAGTGTCCTTGCAGCATGATACTCCCCGGCTCCTTCGAGAACCGGATTTCAGCGCCATCATTACCTTGTGCGTGTAGTACGAACTCTTCAATGAGCATGGTGCTTTCGGACACTCGACGAGCGTTGTCTTCATCAAGAAGGTCAACGTAGTCGTCGCGGAAGCTGAGGATGCAGCTCGGTTCAAGGCCAACGAGCTTCGCCCCTTGCTCGACATATGGCAGTACGGAAGAAACATTCCTCGCGGCATTCCGCTTGGCAGAGTCGAGCATCCCCTTGGAGAGCATGGGACGCCCACAACACACCGGCTTGGGAACGACAACCTCATACCCAATGTGTTCGAGCACCTTGACCGCCGAACGCCCTAGATCGGGATGGTTATACTCCGTGAATGTATCCGAGAACAGGACGACCCGCCCTCTGGGGGTTCCCTCGACTGTTGACCCTCCTCGTGCGCGAAACCACTGAGAGAAGGTCTGGCTCGCGAACGGAGGCAGGGAGCGACGACGATCGATACCCGCTGTGTTTTCTACAAATTCCTTGAACGTACTAATCCCCATCGACCAGTTGGATATCGGTGCGAAGAACGATCCCAGCTTGCCGAGTTGGCTTACATTCGCGAGCATGCGATTGCGCAGCGGGTAGCCGTTCGCCTTGTGATAACGATAGGAGAACTCATACTTGAGCTTCGCCATGTCCACATTCGACGGGCACTCGGCCTTGCAGCCCTTGCACTCGAGGCAAAGATCGAGCACTTCGCGAAGTCGCTCGCCCGTCAGGGAGTCTACCGGCAATGCCCCGGACATAGCCGAACGAAGCGCGTTGGCACGCCCGCGCGTGGAATGCTCCTCATCGCGAGTGACCATGTAGGATGGGCACATCGTTCCGGTCAGCTTTCGACACGCGCCCTGCCCGTTGCACATCTCTATCGCGTGGGCAAAGCTGCCCTCCTCGACGAACCGGAAGCCGGTCTTTACTTCAAGCGGGCGATAGGACGGACTGATCTTGAGGTTCTCGGTCATAGGCGGGGAGTCGACGATGTTGCCGGGGTTCATGATGCCCGCAGGATCGAAGGCCTTCTTGACCTGCCGGAACGCCTCGTACACCTGCGGACCGAACATCTTCTCGTTCCAGACGCTGCGCGCGCGACCGTCCCCGTGTTCCCCGCTCATCGATCCGCCGAACTCCAGCACGAGGTCGCTGATCGCGTTGGCAATGGAGGCCATCTTGGCGACGCCGTCCTGCCGTTTCAGGTCGACCAGAGGACGTATGTGCAGGCAACCCACGCTGGCGTGCCCATAGTATCCTGCCTCCGTCCCATGTTCCTTCACTATCTGGTCGAATCGCTCGACGAACTGTGGCAGGCTCTCCGGCGGCACTGCTGTGTCCTCTACGAACGGCAGCGGCTTGGCGTCCCCCGGCACGTTCATCATTAAGCCGAGTCCCGCTTTCCTGACATTCCAGACCATCTCTTGCTCGGATGGCGTGAGCAGCTTCTTCGTCGAGTAGCCAAGGCCCCGCTTCGCCATGTGCGTAGCACAGCCGTCAATCTTCGACTCGACCTCTGATTCCGACTCACCGGAGAACTCGACAACCAAGAGGGAATCGGGACTGCCTTCGATGAACCCCGTCATTCGCGAATATTCCAGGTTGGATTGGGCCTGCCTGATGATCATCCCGCCGATGTGCTCGATCGCCGTCGGGTCCAGTTCCAGCGCCGCCACCGTAGCCTCCATCGACTCGATGAGTTCGTGGAAATGGACTACCGCCAGGGCCGTGTACTTCGGACGTGGCACCAGCTTTAGGGTGGCCTCGGTGAACGTCACGAGCGTGCCCTCTGAGCCGACTACGAACCGCGCCATATCGAGGGCATCGGGATCGAGAAGCTCATCGAGGTTGTACCCGGACACCCGACGTTGAATCTTGGGGAATCGCTTGAGCACCTCATCTCGGCTCCTCTGACCTATACCGTCGAGACTCCGGTAGATGTCTCCTTCAAAGCCCAACGTACGGCGCTTGGCGTCGAGTGAGTCGCGGGACGATGCTCCGAACGTGGCAATCTCTCCATTTGAGAGCACGACCGAGAGCCCGAGCGTGTTATCCACCGTCTTGCCCCATACGATGGAGTGTGACCCACAGGAGTTGTTTCCCAACGCGCCACCGACGTTGCCCCGGTTACTCGTACTCGGGTCGGGCGCGAACATCAGGCCCGTGCCTCTGATCTGATCGTTCAACTCGTCGAGGATGATGCCGGGCTGGGTTCGTACCCACCGTTCTTCCGCGTTAACCTCCAACACGTTCCGCATGTACTTGGAGAAGTCGATGACGATGGCGTGGTTCACAGTCTGTCCCGCAAGACTCGTTCCGCCACCGCGAGGGAGAACCGGCACGCCATGTCGTGCGGCCGCCGTGACTACCGCGATTACATCATCGGCCGTCTGGGGAATGACGACGGCCATGGGTTCAACCTGGTAGATGCTCGCGTCGGTGCTGTACAGCAACCGAGACATCCGGTCGGCCCGGACTTCGCCGGCTACGTCCCGCCGCAACTCTTCTACGAGTTCCCTGCTGTCCCGCTCGATGTCTTTGGCAAGCATGGTCACGTTTGTGGAATCGTCAGTCGGACGCAGGAGTATCTCGTCCGAACAATAGAGAGTAATTGTACATTACCCTTCGGAATCAACGTCGGCCATTGTGCATGACGTTAAACGTGAATGAGGCAATGCGCCCTGGAAGCAACCGGCACACAGCGCGGCGTTGCAACAAAGAAAAACGGGTGCGAGAAAAGCGTCCTGGATTCTGGGCTATGACACCTTCAGGATCGAGTACTTGACGCTTCCACGAGGGGTCTGTACTTGTACTTCGTCGCCCTCACGTCGTTGGATGACAGCCTTGCCGACTGGCGACTCGTCCGATACCTTGCCCTCCAGAGGCTTCGCCTCCGAGGCGCTGACGACGGTGTACTGGGTCTCTCTGCCTGAGGAGAGGTCCTTAAGCCATACACGCGAGCCTACTTGAATAATCGACCTTTTGCGGGCGGACGGATCGACGACGACGGCGGCGGTCAAGGTGTTCTCAATCTCGAGGATTCGACTTTCGACTTGTCCGAGGTGTTCTCGGGCGGCTTCGAGCGGTACATTCTCGCGCACGTCCTTGTCTGCGGCGGCGCTCCGTATCTGGGCGGCTATCGGCCCCCGCTGGGCCTTGAGGTCTTCAAGCTCGGCAGCCAGGTTTTCATGACCTTCGGGCGTCAGTTCGATAACGGTGGCGCGCCTCTCGTCCTCACCGGACAACTTTGCTCGCGATCGCGCCTTGCGAATACGAAGATGGCGGGCCAAATTGTGCTCGGTAAGTCCCTGTTTGCTGGCGAAGGCCAGGAACTTCTTGACCTCTTGTAATCGCTCGGCAGACTGGGTGCCCCCGTTCGATTGATCGCTGTACTCGCCGATCTCGGAAGGTGCAATTTCAGAAATTCTACGCTCGGACCCGCACCAGCTAACAAAGCGCAGTAGCTGTTTGTGTGCCTCGGTCTGCTCACCGTCCTTGGGCCGAAGACTCCCCGCGTACACACCGACGGCCTCCAATACAGTCAACGACTCAGTAACTTGCGTCAAGGTGATCCTTCCTCCCCGCCACGTGCCAGGATATGCGCCGAATTCCCGTGTCCTCACCATAGTAGAGAATGCCCCTATGAGTGTCAACGAGCGGGGCCACCCTCCCCTCAGGCCATCACGCCCCAGTTTTGACCCGACTTCAAGTCCACTTCCAAGGGAACGGCCAACTCCATCGCACGTGGCATGATGTCCAGCACGATGGCTTGCATGTCCTCCATCTCCTCCGATGGGACCTCGAAGATAAGCTCGTCGTGCACTTGGACAATCATGAGCGAGCGAAGTCCCATCTCGTCCATGCGGTTCTGGAGCATGACCATCGCCAGCTTGATGACATCGGCGGCAGTACCTTGAATGGGAGTGTTGATCGCGACGCGTTCCGCCCCACTGCGAGATGCGAAATTTCTGGAGTTGATTTCCGGTACGTACCGTTTCCGTCCCATGAGCGTCTCGACGTATTGATCCTTCTTGGCCTTCGCCTTAATTTCGTCGATGTAATCCCTGATACCGGGGTAGCTCCCAAAGTACGTATCGATGAACGACTTGCCTTCTTCCACGGATAAGGCCGCACGCTGGCTGATCCCGTACGGACTGATGCCGTAGACGACGCCGAAGTTAAGTATCTTGGCGATCCGCCGCATCTCCGAATCGACCTCGTCGTGGCTCACGCCATAGACCAGCGACGCCGTGGCCGCGTGGATGTCCTGCCCATCGTGGAACGCCTGCAACAGAGCCGGGTCTTGGGAGATGTGTGCGAGGATACGGAGTTCGATCTGCGAGTAGTCGGCGCCAAGCAGCGTCCACTCCGGCCATTCGCGGGCGACGAATCCCTTTCGGACCTCGTTCCCCAACTCCGTGCGGACGGGGATGTTCTGGATGTTCGGATCATTGCTGGAAACGCGACCTGTCGCTGATCCTACCTGGTTGTAGCTCGTGTGAATGCGTCCCGTCCTCTGATTGACGAGACCGGGCAACGAGTCGGTGTAGGTCGACTTGATCTTGGACAGCTGCCGGTATTCAAGAATATTGTCGAGTATCTGCCGCGCAACTGGATCGACATCCCCACCCTTGCCGGCGTCAAGCATAGCTTTCAGACCCTCTAGCGACGCGGCGTCGGTCGCGAACCCCCTCTGTCGCTTCTTGGTCGGAGGCAGGCGAAGCTGGTTGAAGAGCACGTCACTGAGTTGCTGGGCGGAGTTGAGATTGAAGGGGCGTCCAACCGTCTGGTACATCTCGTCCTGGATTCGGACCATATTCTCGCCCAGCTTTTGCGACATTTGCGTGAGGAGTTCGGCATCCACTGATACGCCGCTCTCCTGCATCCGCACGAGCACCGGAAGGAGCGGCATCTCTACTTCCTGCATGGCGCGGGTTGAGTTCTTGGCTTCCAACTCCTGTTCGAATCGTGGGAGGAGTTGCCATGTCAAATCCGCGTCGGCGGCTGCGTACTCCCCTGCTCGCTCGATGGACACGTCGGCCATGGAGATCTGGCTGCGTCCCGTCCCTATGAGGTCCGACAACTCGGTCATCTCAATGCCCAGCTCATTCAGAGCAAGCTGCTTGAGTCCTATGCCCCTCCGTCCGAGCAGGGCCGCCGCAATCATGGTGTCGAACGTGACCCCGCGTACTTCGATGCCGTGATTCTTGAGCACGGTCATATCGTAGTTGGCGTTGTGTGCAACCTTCGGAACGGTCTCGCTTTCCAACACGGGCCGCAGAGCTTCGAGCACGTCAGCCATTGCAACCTGCCTGCCCTCGCTATGCCCTACCGGCACGTACCAGCCCGTGTGCGGCGCATTGGAAAAGGACAGCCCCACAAGGTCGGCGGACATGGCATCGACAGCAGTCGTCTCGGTATCGAATGCGAACCCGTCTGGCGAGTTAAGCTCGGACACCAGCGCTTCAAGTCTCTCCGGCGTATCGACGACCCGATAGTCGACGTCGGGAGCCTCGAAGCCCGCATCAAAGGACTGCTGCTCACCCTCTGTCGGACCGCCCGCTGGCACCGGAATACGCGGCACAACGCTCGAAAACTCTAGGTCGGTTAGGAATCCTACGACCTTCGCTCGGTTATACTGCCCAAAGCGGCTGGCTTCCAGATCTAGTGTGACCGGCGCGTCCTTAACGATGGTGGTCAGCACTTTACTCTCGCGGAGCTGCTCAACCCCCTCTCGAATGTTCTTCTGGGCGCGAGGTGGCGTGACCTCGTCGATGTGGGCGATGATTTGCTCGATGTCGCCGAACTTGCTCACGAGGTTAACTGCGGTCTTGACCCCGACTCCCGGCACGCCGGGTATGTTGTCGGAGGAATCGCCTTGGAGCGCCTTGATGTCCGCCACCGCCTCCGGCCCCAGCCCGCCGAAACGGTCCTTCACTCCCGCCACGTCGTAGACCTTCGCCTGTTGAACACTGCTGGACATGAAGACACGCACCCAGGGAGATACCAACTGCAGCGTATCCGAATCGCCCGTCAGTATGACCGTCTCGATCTCCTGCTCTTCGGCTTGCCGGCAGAGAGTTCCGAGTACGTCGTCGGCCTCGTAGCCCTCGCACTGATAGACGGGAATCTCAAACGCGTCGATAAGTTGACGGACACGCTCGAACTGCGACCGCAGCTCCGGCGGCGTGGGAGGACGATGGGCCTTGTACTCCTTGAAACGTTCGTGTCGGAAGGTGGGCACCGGCAGATCGAACGCAATGGCGCAGTGCGTTGGCTCCCAGTCCTGCAGACTTCGGATGAACGAGTTAACGAACCCGTACACCCCCCGCACGTCCTCGCCCGTCGCGCTCACCGTCAAAGGCTCCCTGATGGCGTGCCAAGCGCGATGCACAAGGGCATGCCCGTCCATCAGCATGAGCAGCGGCTTGCCTTCAAGCATAGACTTGGTACCGTCGGCGGTCATCGCACACTCCGACTCGTCGGGGTGCGGCGATTATACCTTAGTGCGGGTCTTATGGCTGGCGGCAGGGATCGTTGCCAAGCAGTCCTCCCATATGTACGCTTCCTCACGATACTCCCGTAGGAGACAGTCTTGAAAATCACCGAAGTCAGCGCCGTCTACCCGAAGTGGAAGCGCCTGCCCGTGGGCGTTTGGCAATCGCACTTCTGGCAGATCGTCGTCAGGGTGAAGGCTGACAACGGAGTCGTCGGCTACGGTTATGGCGGCGGCGGTGAACCGGCGTGCCTAGTCGTCAATCAGCACTTCCGAGAATTGGTCGTCGGCAACGAAATCGAGACCGCCGATGACATTCGAGTGCTCTGGGACCGCGTCTACGCGCTGTCGCTTCCCTATGGCCGAAAAGGTCTCCCCGTCATGGCGCTCAGCGGCCTCGATTTGGCGCTCTGGGACCTGCTTGGCAAGGCCCGAGGGAGACCGGTGTACGACCTCCTCGGCGGACTCTGCAAGCCGAAGGTGCGCGGATACGCAACAGGAGGAAAACTCGAACAGTACCGCGACATGGGCTACACGGCTGTCAAATTCCCACCGGGAAAATCGGCGTCGGAGGCCGATGTACGGTACACCGTGGATATGGCAAGGCAAGCGCGATCAATCTTCGGCGACGACGCGCTCATTATGACCGACCCCTACATGGCCTGGGATTTCGACACGACGAAGCTCATGGCCGATGCCCTTCGGGAGTTCAACCTCTACTGGTTCGAGGATGTTACAACGCCCGACTATCTTGAAGAACAGGCGGCGCTACGGGAAATCATTCACCCAATCAATCTCGCAGGCGGTGAGCACGAGTTCACCCGTTTCGGGTTCACACAGATCGCCAGGGCAGGCGCACTCGACATCTGGCAGCCCGACGTCGCGTGGTGCGGGGGCATCACCGAGACACTCAGGATTCTCGATATCGCACGGGAGCACAATGTGCCTGTCGTGCCGCATCGCGGCGGGGAGATCTGGGGCCTGCACATCATTGCGGCCACGGACTGCGAAGACCTCGCCGAAACACACCCCGAACGATGGGAAGACTCGGCAGACGAGCTCTGGCTGGACGAGCCACAGGCCGTCGACGGCTACCTCACGCCTCTGGATCGACCGGGCTTCGGCGTGGTCCTGAACGAGGCGATGCTCTAGCTACGAAACGCGCGGAATAAACGTCGGAGGTCGTTTCAACAGCGAGATGCTGGCGTCCTTGCCGAGTTCGGCCTGCGCGGCCTCAATGGCCTCTTCCACGGTCGCGAAGGCGCGGAATCCACAACGCTCCGCAGCGTCGAAGTCCTTCACTCCGGCGAAGAATATCCCACTCAGGTAACGCTTGGGTACCAGCGTACTGTTCCACATGAAGAACGGGTGCGCGCCGTGGTAGGCATACTTGTGACGGTACCCATAGATGTATTCGGGCCGGTGCGCGAAGTCCTCGACATGGTTCTCCCACAGCCAATAGGGATCATGTTCCTCGGCCAACAGCTTCTCGTAGAACTCAACGTAGGACGCGAACCTCGCCCGATCGAACTTGGCGATGAGAGGATGTGCAATGATGGCAATTCCACCCTCTCGAACGACGGGCTTCCCTTGGAACTGCATGATGGTGTTCGCCATCGACTGGTTCGCCACCAGGATCGGGTTCATAACCGAAAACTTGGAGTAGCACTCGACGTTCGATAGACCGGAAATGAGGATGTCCGACTGCCCCTCCACGTCGACGGTTAGCTGCTCGTCGATGACCTTAAGGGTGTGTGGGTGGACCTCGGTCGGATGCCCGGCGAACATCGCTATCAGGTCCTTGTGTGGATCGCCGTTGTCGTAGACGGTCTCGATGGTGAAGACACGCCGTCCTTTCTCTTCAAGCGCGTCCTTGATGACTTCGCCCTGCTCCCACACCAGCTTCTTGAACGCCGAGTTCTTGGGGTCGTCGACCGACTGCCCTGATGCCAGTGGGAAAGGCCTGTGGTGGTGCCTGATGCTGCGGAACGTGCCGAGACCGACAGCAGTGGACTTCCATCCGCCGTTGAACGGAGCCCACATCGTATTGAGATAGATAAGTTGATCGGAGTCGATGACGGCTCGATTGACTTCCACATCCCACTGGCGCTTGGTATAGCCAAGGTGGACGAGCTGTTTCGGGTCTTCGGCGTCGTGGCTGTACAGCTGGTTGTATCCGAACTGGAGGACAATCTTACGTCCAAGAAACGTCTCCATCTCGGTGCGGGTCAGCTTCCGGTGGAGTCCCTGCGATAGCAAGAGCGTTATGTTGCCAAGCTCGACGCCTGCCTTGTGCAGTTCCTCGACGATCACTTCTATAGCGGTCTGGCGAAAGTCCGTCCTCTTGGTTTGGAAGTACGAGCCGGACGCATCGTCGAACGCTATGGTCACCTTCGATGACGGCCCGACGAGCTTGGACAATGGTTCGTGGGCAATGGGATTTGCAAGGGCTTCACGTACCGCCCCTTCGATATCGGGCACCGGAGGCATCGGCGGCTTGGCAACGATGGTACGAGTCCACTCAGGCACATCGACGGGGAGTTGCCCGTCTCCGTAGGCAATATACTCTGTCCGGGTATTCTTCATTTGGTCAACTCGAAAGCTGAATTTGATTGCGGGATTATATCGGAACGGGCCGAACCAGGTGTGGCTTGGATCAGCAAGCCAAATGTCGTCCTACTGCGAGTCCAAGAGCCGATCAACCTCGGCACGGTCCGGCATGGCGTCCTGTGCGCCACGTTTGGTGACGATCAGGGCGCCGGCAGCTGATGCAAACCGGAGCGCATGCTCAAGCGGCTGTCCCTCTGCAAGCGCGACCGCGAGCGCCCCTGCGAACCCGTCTCCCGCAGCCACGGTGTCTATCGCGTCTACCTCAAAGGCGGGCACGTGGCCAGCACCCTGATCGGCTGAGTAAACAACGCCCTGCTCCCCCAGTTTGATAAGAGCAACTCGGGTACCTCGGTCCCGGAGTATACTCGCCGCCTCATAAGCGGACCCGACATCTTCAACAGTCATTCCGCACAGAACCTCGGCTTCCGATTGGTTAGGAGCGATGATGTCGAAGGCCTCATAACACGAAAGGGGAATCTCCGACGGCGGAGCCGGGTCATAGATGACTCGGACTCCCATTCGGCGGGCAATGCTTACGGCTTCCAACGAAACATCAAGAGGAATCTCCATTTGCAGCAGGAGAGCATCCGCTCCTTCGAGAGCGCGACTCACGGCCTCGACTTGGACATCGTCGCATTCCATGTTCGCTCCGTATATGCCCACAATGTAGTTTTGCCGCTCATCGTCCAGCAGGATGACGGCAATGCCCGACGACACGCCGGGAGTAGTCATCACGTCCGAAACGTCCACCCCGTTCGCCTCAAGGTTTTCAATCAGCATCGGACCGAATACGTCGTCCCCCACCCTGCCAACCATGTGCACATCCGCGCCAAGCCGGGCGGCTGCAACTGCCTGGTTCGCCCCCTTCCCGCCGGGCAAGGTGGCGAAATCGCTTCCCATGACCGTCTCTCCGGGCGTAGGCAGTGACGGAGCCACGGCAACCAAGTCCATATTGATGCTGCCGAGTACGACGATCTTGGAGCGGGGTGTACTCATCTTGGATCTTCCGGTAGGTCGCTGAGAATACGCTTGACTCGAAATGGGCGAGAGCAGATAAGAATCATCCTTTTCTACCCCTCCGCTGTACCTATCTAGCGTCAATTAGCCAAGACCTTGGTAGTTGTGAATTATCTCTGGAACAACCTTGCGCGCACATCGTCTGGGGTTAAATCAAGATGCGCGGCAACAGCGGCTACGATACCGTTGAGGGTACCCACATGTACGGCGCGATGACGAGGCACCGTCACGCTGTGCGATAAGTCACCGATGGATAACTCCATCCTCATGTGACTACCCCTTTGACGAACAAGCCGGTAACCAAAGCGTCGACGTAATAACGCGGCTAGTTCTTCGCCCGACATATCGCGGGGCAGTCTCATACCGCGATAGCTTCGTCCTTTACGAAGTGCAGCCTGACAACTTTGGGAACGCTGTCCGCATCAAAGTGGCAAAGGACAGCGTCTTTGATCATCACCTTTAAGTCCGCCCAGTCTTCACCCTGAGTGAAAATGCTGTAACCCAGCGCCCGAGCATCGTACCCGCCCTCTATCGCTTCTGTGACTTCAAAAATGATCTCTGTTGGCTCAGCCATGCACCCTCCAACAATTCGTAGCACTGATCTTTAGTATGCCATTTATCAGAACTGCACTCTTCATTCACAGTTTAAGTGTGCGGCAGACTATTCGCAACGCTTACTGACGCATACCACTTCAGACATTTCGCGTAGCGATTCCGCTCCCTATGCTTACCCCATCAACCCCTTGCCAAGCAACCGCTCAATAACCTCGGCGACACCGCTGTCGGCCAACGGAGAGGCGACCTCGTCTGCCTCGGCAATCACTGCCGCGCTCCCATCGCCCACGGCGACACCCAGTCCGGCCCAAGCGATCATCGCGGCGTCCTCGTCGCCATTCCCAAATGCGATTGCGTCCTCTCGTCCGACGCCAAGCATCTTGCACAGATGCTGCAGTGCCAGCTCCTTGCCGGTATTCGGATGCAGCACCTCGCAGAAATACGGAAGCGATCTAACGATCTGAAGCCGTGAGTCGAACGTCCCCTTGAGCCTAGCAGTCACTTCACCCACGGCATCATCTTCACCACCTACGATGAGTCTGGTCACACCCTCCTCTGCCAAGCTGTAAAGACTATCAACCACGTGAACACGCACATGGTTGCGCTCAACGTAGGCTTCTATCCACTCCGATGTCCGGTCCACATACACGTGGCCCCGGTGATGAGCAAGAATCTCTTGCCCACCGGAATCGAGAAAGTCGAGCGTGTCGCTGAGCATCTGCGAGGTAAGAGGTCGATGCCACAGGACTTCGTGCGTCACCGGATCGGCGATGTGTGCGCCCTGATACGTCGCGACCGGCGATTGGAGGTTCAAGTCAGCGGTCACGTGCATCGCGGAGAGGTACATCCTCCCGGTGACGATGGTGACAATTGCGCCCGCATCCCGGGCGGCTTCTAAAGCACGACACGTCCTCTCCGACAGGGGATGCTCATTGCTGCGAATCGTGCCGTCGATGTCGAGGGCGATTAACCTATAGGTCATACCGGATCCGGAGGACTCGTATGGTAAGATTCTGAGCGAAACGGCATCACAAGGAACGACAAGTGAAGCTCAACCCTAGGCGAATTCTTTGGATGATCATCATCCCCGTTGTCGTCGTCATCCTCGTGATGGCAATTCAAAACAGCCAGTAGACTCTCGGAGATTATGCCACACCAAGTCTCCTGGAGTATTCAGAATCCGAGGCCCTGATGTCCCGAATCCAGAGTTTTGAGACCCATGTAGTCGCAGTCCCTCGCGAAGCAGGCCCTTCGACCGACATAGCCGACAAGCCGCCGGCCACGGTCTTCGTGACCCTGCAGCTTCGCACGAACGACGGCATCGAAGGTATCGGCCACGCCACCCTCGTGCCATGGTCGATGAACAACGCCCTCAAAGCGGCGGTTGACGCACTGGCGCAGGAAGTCGTCGGCCGAAATCCGATGGACATCGAAAGCATCGTCACTGACCTCTACTGGGCAGCGGGAGCAGGCTCGACCGCTGGAGTGGCCGTACACGCGATTGCCGGCATCGAGGTCGCCCTGTGGGACATTCGCGGAAAGATCACCGGACAGCCCGTCCACAAGCTTCTGGGAGGATTCACCGACCGGCTCAAAGTCTACGCCAGCGGCAGCTTTTGGAGACCGCACCGTCCGGAGGACATACCGGAAACAGGGCAGGCGTTCGTCGAGCAGGGATTCCGAGCCATGAAGCTGCGTCTTGGCGGCGAGTCAAGTCCAGCCAAAGAGATCGAGCGACTCCGTCTTCTTCGCGAGGCCGTCGGTGATGACATAGACCTGATGGTAGACATCAACCGCGGATGGTCCGTAAACCAAGCGGTGACCATCGGGAAGCAGTTAGAGGAATACGGGCTGTACTGGCTGGAAGACCCTATCGACCATCTCGATCTCGAAGGGCAGGCCCGCGTCGCCGACGCCCTCACCGTACCCATCGCGGCGGGCGAGTATCACTACGGCATCGAGCCCTTCCGCTACATGCTTGAACGACGCTCAATCGACATAGTGATGATCGACCTCATGCGGGTCGGCGGTCTCACCCGCTGGATGAAGGTCGCCCACTTGGCCGAATCGTTCAATGTGCCGGTCGTGAGTCACTTGGTGCCGGAGTTCCTCTGCCACGCCATGGCCGCGATTCCCAACGGCATATACACCGAATACATGCCATGGTCTCTGCCGCTCTACAAGGAACCGCCCAAAATCGAGGACGGTGAACTCGTCCTGCCCCAGACTCCGGGACTCGGCCTTGAGTTCGACGAGGACGCTATCCGCCTGTACCGGATGGGCTGAGTAACAATCTCAAAATACTCTTCGGCGAGTTTTTCCACACATAGGATCAGTGGAAGCTACGTTCGCCCTGAGCTTGTCGAAGGGCAACTCTCTGCCATAGCACTTAGCATTGAGATACTTTCTAAGCTGCGGCTCGCCTCACCGAGCGGCTATTCGGACTCGATCTGCTTCGCGAGGTTCGCCATCTCGATGGCCGTCACGGCTGCGCTGTACCCGTAATTGCCGCTCTTGCCGCCGGCCCGGTTGATCGCCTGTTCGACGGTGTCGGTCGTCAGGACGCCGAATATCACTGGTACACCTGAAGACACTCCGGCTGCGCCTATACCCTTCGCAGCCTCTCCCGCAACGTGCTCATAGTGGTCGGTCTCCCCCCGAATGACCGCGCCGAGGCAAACCACTGCATCTTGCCGGTCCGACATGGCCAGCCGTTTGGCCACGAACGGGATTTCAAAGGAACCGGGAACGGAGACGACAGTAATGTCTTCGTCGGCCACACCGTATTGGGACAGGGCCGCGGTTGCCCCTTCCAGCAGACGGGACGTGATGAAGTCGTTAAATCTCGCCACGACGACGGCAACCCTCAGTCCCTCACCCTGCAGGCTTCCCCGCATCTCAATCGGCATTAGCACCCTCCTGCATCTCGGCGAGGACACCCTCAGAGCCGTTAACATGGGTGTCGGACTCTTCCAGCAGGTGCCCGAGGCGCGTCCGCTTGGTCTCCAGGTAGCGGCTGTTTTCTTCGTTTGGTTGAGCCTTGATCGGTACGCGCTCGACGATCTCCAGGCCGAACCCGTCGAGGCCGCCCAGCTTGCGTGGATTGTTCGTGAGGATACGCATCCGGCGAACGCCAAGATCGCTCAAAATCTGAGCGCCGACGCCGTAGTGTCGTATGTCGGGCGCGTAGCCGAGGTGAACGTTTGCATCCACCGTATCGAGACCAAGGTCCTGCAGGTTGTACGCCTTGATCTTGTTATGGATGCCGATCCCTCTACCTTCCTGCCGCATGTAGAGGAAGACCCCCCTGCCCTCACTCTCAATTGCCTGGAGGGCCAGGTCGACCTGCTCACCGCAGTCACATCGCAGGCTACCGAAAACGTCTCCTGTTAGGCACTCGCTATGCACTCGGACTAGCACCGGATCGTCGGTGGAAATATCACCGATGACCAGCGCGACATGCTCCGCCGCGTCCACGAGGCTGCTATAGGACGTAATCGTGTAATTGCCATGCTTTGTAGGCAGGCGAGCATCCGCCACGCGCTCGATGATCCGCTCATGCTCGCGCCGGTATGCAATGATGCTCGCGATGCTCACGATGCCGATGCCATGTTCCTCCGAAAATCGGCGCAGATCGGGCATCCGCATCATCGTGCCGTCTTCATTGACAAGTTCACACAGCACGCCGGACGGGTCCAGTCCCGCCATCCGAGAGAGGTCCACCGCGGCCTCCGTGTGACCCGCGCGGACCAGAACGCCCCCATCAGTGTAGCGGAGGGGGAAAACGTGCCCGGGCCTTCCCAGGTCTTCAGGTCGGGTATCCGGAGAGACGAGTCGCTGCACGGTGACCCACCGATCATGCGCCGAAACGCCGGTGGTGGTCCCTTCCAGCGCGTCGACCGTCACCGTGAACGCCGTGCTCAGGCGGGCTGTGTTGTCCCGCACCATCATCGGAAGTTGCAGCTCCTCGAGCCGCTGGGCCGTCAGGGGCACACAGACGATGCCGCTTGAGTGACGGACGATGAAGTTGATGGCCTCGGGAGTGGCCTTCTCGGCGGCCATGATGAGGTCGCCTTCGTTCTCGCGGTCCTCGTCATCGACGACGATGACCATCCGTCCCGTGGCGATATCACCTACGGCCTGATCGACCGATATCTCCGGCATCGTTCGTTCCTCTATCTCCCTGCCGTCAGCCTCTCGACATATTTCGCCAGGATGTCGATCTCGATGTTGACGGCGTCCCCGACACTTCGTGAGCCGAATACCGTATGGTCGCGGGTATGCGGTATCACGGTGACCGAAAAGCCCGCTTCGTCACAGTGTACAACCGTGATACTAACCCCGTCCACAGCTATGAAGCCCTTCTCCACCACATATCGAACAAGCTGCGCTGGAACGTCTATCCGCACCATCAACGCTTCTCCGTCCTCCGAAATCTCACCGATAGTGCCAGTACCATCGACGTGACCTTGAACGATGTGGCCGTCGAGTCGTCCGTCGGCGCGGAGGGGACGTTCGAGATTGACAGGACTGTTGGAACTTAGAAGACCAAGGTTAGTGCGTCGGAGCGTCTCAGGCACAACATCGACGGCGAACTCGCCGGAATCCAGCCTGGTGACAGTGAGGCATGCGCCGTTGACACTGATGCTCCCACCGATCTCCAGGGTCGGCATCACTTCGCGCGCGGCTATCGTCAGTCGTCCCTGACCGGCCGCTCGAACGGTCCCAACCTCTTCCACGATTCCCGTAAACATTCCGCCTCAGCAGTATCCGGTAATGAGCATGTCCCTACCCAGCCTTTTCCACCTCACGCGCTCCAGTTGCAGCGCATCGGCCATCAATTCGACGCCCGACCCGCTGACTGGAGATGGAGCGCCTTTTCCTCCGATTACCGTCGGGGCTACGAAAGCAACGACCTTGTCGACCAGTCCGAGATCGAACAGACCACCAAGCAGTGTGCCGCCGCCTTCCACCATTATGTTCGTAACGTCTCGTTCCTCCGCAAGGAATTCAATGAGCCTTTCGAGATCAATGTGTCCTTCCCGCACAGGGAATTGTCGGATATCTGTACCATTTCCAAGGCCCCCATTCTGCAATTGGTCTATGCCCGGTCCTACGGCTAACAGCGTCTCGCCTGGTTCCTTGAGAAGTCGGGCCGTCGCTGGAAGTCTGCCGAGCGTATCCACGACCACGCGGAGGGGCTGACGTGCCATAGGATTCCCTTTCTCATCACGAGCCGTCAGTCGGGGATCGTCGGCCAAGACCGTGCCGATGCCGACCATGATCGCATCGGTCCCCGCGCGCATCTTGTGGACGTGCCACCTCGCCTTGTCTCCCGTGATCCACTTGGAATCGCCCGTATGCGTGGCGATCTTCCCGTCCAAACTCATGGCGAATTTAGCAGTGATAAAGGGCCGGCCTGTGGTCACGAACTTCACCCACGCCTCAAGTTGTCGCTGGACTGCCGCCGCTTCCGCCCCAAAATGAGTCCGAACCCCTCCCGCTTCCAATCGTTCGAGACCACCACCGGCTACGTCAGGGTTTGGATCACGGACCGCAGCATGGACGATGGATATGCCCGAGGTGATAATCGAGTCGGTACATGGCGGTGTGCGTCCGAGATGGTTGCACGGTTCGAGTGTGACATAGAGCGTCGCGCCGTTTGCAAATGAACCCGCCTGCTTGATGGCAACTACCTCCGCGTGATCGCCACCCGGCGGCTGTGTGAACCCCTCGCCCACGATCTCCCCGTTCTTCACGACGACGGCCCCGACGGCAGGATTGGGACTCGTTGAGCCGAGAGCCTGACTCGCGAGGGTCACCGCCCTTCGCATGTAGTTCATGGCCCTAGTCCGTGGAATTCTCGTCCTGGAAGTCCATGTACATACGGCTCGGAGTGGGAACGACCTGCCCTTGGTACTTGCTGCCCAAATCGGGAGAGCCGTAAAGCTGCTCGGCAGGCGTCGTGAGCGTCAGGAAAGAGAGTTGGCCTATCTTCATCCCTTGATAGAGCGTAATGGGCAGGTTGGCGACGTTGCTCAGTTCAAGCGTGAGGTGGCCCTTCCAACCTGGGTCCACGTAACCCGCCGTCGAATGTATCAGTAGCCCGATGCGCCCCAGCGAACTCTTGCCCTCCAACCGCGCGACGAGATGGCCCGGTATCTCGATGTTCTCAAGGGTAGTGCCGAGAACGAACTCTCCCGGATGGAGAATGAAGGGCACGTCATCCCCTGTCTCTACCATCTCGGTGAGATCAGTCATGTCCTGCCCTATATCGATATACGGTCTGCGAGAGTTGCGGAACACCAGTATCTGCGGGCCCAGATGAACGTCCACGCTCGCAGGCTGAATGCACCCCTCCCCCAACGGATCGACAACGATACTCCCCTTGTCGATCTCTTCACGAATTGTCCGGTCGCTCAGTACCATGCGCATGATTCCTGCCCGTTGTCCATATGCGGATAAGGGAGAGTTATTACGCGAGAATTGTAGCAATCAGGCCCTTGCACACGCAATGCGACGAGTATGAATAAAGGGCTCACCGCAGGCTTCGCCGAAGCACGACCCATACGGAGAGAACTAAGAGCTTGATGTCCATCCATGGGCCAAGGGTCTCGATATACAAATTATCGTAGCGGAGCTTGTCTCGGGGCCGCGTCTGCGCAGTCCCGCGAGCTTGGGCTAACCCTGCTACACCGGGCCTCACTCTCACTCGCTCTGAAAACCCCGGTACATCGCGGCTGAACCGTTCTGCCAATTCAGGACGCTCCGGTCGTGGCCCGACGACGCTCATTTCGCCCCTCAAAATGTTAATCACCTGGGGAAGTTCGTCGAGGCGAAAGGCGCGGAGAAAACGTCCTACCCTCGTCGTCCGGCTGTCACGCTCCGCCGCCCAGACGGGCCCGGTCTCTGACTCCGCGTCTGAGACCATCGTACGGAATTTGATGACTTGAAACCGCTTGCCGCTCCGTCCGACTCGCTGCTGAAGGTAGAAGGGCCGACCTCGGTCTCCAAGCCATATGGCGAGGGGAATTCCGATCCAAAGAACCATAAACAGGGGAAACAGCAGCAAGTGGGCGAGGATAATGACCGCGAGGTCGAACGGGCGTTTATATCCGTCGTGAATCACGTCGGATCCGTTGGTTCCTGTCCCGTTTTTCCGTTTGGGCGTCATTACCCCTCATATCGCAAGCAGTGAAAGTCTGATTGGAGACCCTGCTTCCAGCGCGATTGTATCTTCGGCCCGAAGGTGATTCAACGGTCGGATTCAGAGTTGAGGGCTTAGCAACCATGTCCCGCAGTCCTTTGAATCCCGCACTTTACACGTAACTGTTCAGACTTCGTGACAATGCCCGATACACACAAATACCATCATTCCCGCGTAGGGAGACCTTTGCATAACCCCGACCACTGCCATTCCTCTGAAAATAGCCGCCCTACCACCCCAACCGTCATTCCCGCGTACGCGGGAATCCATGCCCTGGTCGTCTGCCAACCGAGAA
>VXLM01000119.1:2517-19723 GCA_009841605.1 Dehalococcoidia bacterium | reverse complement strand
TTCCTGCCCCGAGAACTCCGGCACATCGGGCGTGCGACTCTGGTCATCCGCATCATTCTCGCCGCCGCGACGGTGACTCTCGGCGGGTCCATCATATAGGCGCCCGAGTGAGACTCTTGGGGTAGTGAGAGGTTTCACCCTCACCCCAGCCCTCTCCCACGACGGGAGAGGGGGATAGACAGGGATGCGACGATCCTCCACTGCGGCGATGCCGACAGATTTTTCCGACCGACTGAGGGCCACACCGGCGAAGCCCGGCGTCTATATCATGCGGGGACGCTCCGGGGCCGTGCTGTACGTGGGCAAGGCCGCCAAGCTGCGGAACCGTCTGCGCTCGTACTTCGCAAAGAAGGCAAACCATCCCTTCAAGATCCGGGAGATGGTGAAGCGCGTCGCGGAGTTCGAGTACATCGTGGCGGAGTCGGAGCAGGAAGCGCTCCTGCTCGAATGTAACCTCATCAAGCAGAACAAGCCGCCGTATAACGCGCGGCTCAAGGACGACAAGAGCTACCCGTTCATCAAGGTGGACCTGACGGAGGACTTTCCGCAGGTCTACATCACGCGAACGGTAAAGCGGGACGGTTCGCGGTACTTCGGGCCGTTCGCAAGCGCGAGCAGTGTTCGTAGGACGCTCGCGCTCCTCAAGAAGCTCTTCCCTTACCGGTCGTGTACGAAAACGATCACGGGCAACGATCCGCGACCGTGTCTGGACTACTACATCAGCCGATGCGTGGGGCCGTGCATCGGGGCGGTGGACAAGGAGCAATACAGGGAGGTCATCGAGCAGGTCTTCCTCTTTCTGGACGGCAAGGCCGACCGGATACTGAAGTCGCTCGAATCGAGGATGATGGAGGCGTCTGAGTCGCTCGAATTCGAGAGGGCGGCGACGCTGAGGGACCAGATACAGGCGATTGAGAAGGTGCACGAGGGTCAGAAGGTGCTGCACCTGTCGTCTGAGACGCTCGACCTGATAGCGCTGGCGTCGGACGGGGACGAGGCGTGGATGGAGGTCTTCTTCGTGCGGCAGGGCAAGCTGGTGGGGCGCGATCACTTCATCATGACAAGCACGAAGGACGACACGACCGGCGAGATACTGAGCGCGTTTGTGAAGCAGTTCTACGAGGTCAATCCGTACGTGCCCCCACGCATTCTGGTGCAGGAAGAGTTAGTGGACACGGAGGCCATAGAGACGTGGCTGAGCGAGAAGCGCCGGAGCAGGGTGCGCATCTACGTGCCGCAGCGGGGGGAGAAGCGGCGACTGATGCGGATGGTGGCGGAGAACGCCTCGGAGGGGATGGAGCAGCGGCGCGTTCAGGCGGCGGCCGAGGAGGGCGCGCTCGGACAGGCGATGGAGGAGCTGCAGGAGGCGCTCAACCTGCCGACGCTGCCGCGACGGATGGAGTGCTACGACATATCGAACACGCAGGGGTCGAACCCGGTGGGGAGCATGGTGGTGTTCGACGAAGGCAAGCCGAAGTCGTCAGACTACCGCAAGTTCCAGATCAAGGGCGTGGACGGGGTAGACGACTACTCGATGATGCGTGAGATGCTTACGCGAAGGTTTCGTCGGCTGGCCGATCCGAAGTCGCAGGTGGCGGAAGTCGATGATGGAGATCGCAGCGAGGGGAAAGGGGAGGCGTGGCAGCAGGCGCCCGACCTCGTGCTGATCGACGGGGGCAAGGGACACCTCGGCGCGGCGCTGCAAGTGTTCCTCGAACTTGGCATCACGTCGATTCCCCTGGCTAGCCTCGCGAAGGAGAACGAGGAGCTATTCGTGCCGCAGACGCCGGAGCCTATCGTCCTGCCACGAACGTCGCCCGCGCTATTCCTCGTGCAGCGGCTGCGGGATGAGGCGCACAGGTTCGCGATCACATATCACCGGCAGCGGCGCTCGAAGAAGAGCACGACATCGGCGCTCGACCACGTGCCGGGGATCGGGCCGAAGCGGCGTCAGATGCTGATCCGGCAGTTCGGCTCAGTGCAGGGCGTGCGTGAGGCGACATTGGAGGACGTGGCGGCGGTGCCGGGGATGACGTTGACGCTGGCGTCGAAGGTGAAAGAGTGGCTGTAGGCGACTCGCCGTTTGAAGTGGGAAGCTGAACTACTTACGCGGCTTGCCTAGCTGGAGTTGCGGCGGCGTCCGTCTATCTTGACCCTTCTACGAACCTGCCGTAGCCTCTGCTGTCGGTGAGGGGTATGCCAAAGCATTATCTTGGGATAGACGTGGGCACGACTGCGGTGAAGGCCCTGGTCGTGGACGAGGACGGAGTGGTCGTAGGAGAGGCAGAGTCACCTCTGGGCGTATCGGTGCCGGGGCCCGGCTGGGCGGAGCAAGACCCGCGCGACTGGTGGGCGGGCACAGTCAACGCGGTCCCGGCCGCTTGCGCTCAGGCGGGTATGTGCGAGGTCGAGGCGATCGGGCTGTCGGGCCAGATGCATAGCTCGGTGCTGCTGGACAAGGCAGACAAAGTGCTCAGGCCATCGATACTGTGGAACGACGTCCGCACCACGGCGCAGTGCGAATCCATCGTCGACACTGTCGGCAAGGCGGGCCTGCGCCGGATGGTTGGCAATCCCGCGCTTGAAGGCTTTACTGCGCCCAAGCTTTTGTGGATGCGCGACAAGGAGCCCGGCCTGTTCGAGCAAGCGCGCACACTCCTGCTGCCAAAGGACTTCATGCGGCTCGTTATGACGGGAGAGAAGGCCACGGAGCCTTCGGATGCGGCAGGCACGCTGCTGTTCGACGTGCGGCGTGGCCGCTGGTCGGAAGAGATGGTTGCCGCCCTGCGACTTGATCCGAGTATACTCCCGCCCGTTCGAGGTTCCGCCGGCGTCACCGGCACACTCACCGCCGGTGCCGCCGAGGCATTGGGCCTGAGAAAGGGCATCCCTGTTGTTGGAGGAGGGGCAGACAACGCCGCGGCCGCGGTAGGCTCGGGCGTCGTCGGGCAGGGAGCGTTGCAGGCTTCCATCGGCACCTCAGGGACGATGCTGGCCCCGATTGAACAACCTCGTGTGGATCCCGGTATGCGCCTGCATCTGTTCAACCACGCGGTTGCAGACAGGTGGTACCAGATGGGAGTGGTCCTGTCGGCAGGTGCAGCGCTGGCATGGTTCCGGCGGGCGATGTCGGAGCCGAAGGGGCCGCCGCCATCGTACGATGAACTGATAGCCGAGGCAGAAAGTGTCCCACCCGGCGCGGACGGGCTGACATTCTTGCCATACCTGACCGGGGAGCGAACGCCACATGCCGACTCGAACGCGCGAGGAGTGTTCGCGGGTATGCACGCGGGGCATCAGCGAGGGCATCTCGTGCGCGCCGTGTTAGAGGGAGTGGCCTTCGCGCTGCGGGACTCGCTAGAGCTGATGCGGCGCTTGAATGTAGATGCGGACGAGACCGTTGCCGTTGGCGGAGGCGCACGCAACGCAGTGTGGCGTCAGATGCTAGCGGACGTGTTCGGTATGCCAGTGGTCACGGTGGCACCGTCAGGCGGCGCGCCGTACGGGGCCGCGGTGCTCGCGGCGGTCGGTTCCGGCGAATTCGCGGCCGTCGAAGAGGCATGCCGGGCGTGGCTCCGGCCACTCGATCGGATGGAGCCGAGTCCGGTCGCCATGAGTGCGTACGGAGAGGCCTACGAGCGTTATAGGAGACTCTATCCGCGGCTGAAGCGGCATTTCGCGGAGCAGACGGAAGGATCGGAATAGGGATTGGGATGGATTCCTGCAACCGCAGGAATGACGGTGTGTGGGGCGGCGGCGCCGTGCTTTAGATTGCCAGCCCTCAAGACCCTCACCCTAGCCCTCTCCCTCGACGGGAGAGGGGATTTACTGCTGGAGTGATGGTGGTGGTGGGTCGCGTTCGCAGGGGCGTGTTTTGAACCCGCCCCTGCGAAAAAGGGTGGCCGGGGCCCCTAGTCGCCAGAGCCGTCGGTGCCCTTGCCGCTCTGGGCAATGTTGGTGAAGGGCTTGAGGAGGTTCGTGAACTCCATCGGGAAGATGAACTTGGTGGACGCGCCGTTGCCGATCTCCTTGAGGGTCTCGAAATACTGGAGGCTCATGGTGTTCGGGTCGACGTTCTGGGCGATACCGTAGATGCGGTCGAGAGCGTTCGCAAAACCGTCGGCCCTGAGGATGGCGGCCTGCTGGTCGCCCTCCGCCGTGAGGATCTCCGCCTGGCGCTGGCCTTCGGCGGTCAGAATGGCCGCCTGCTTCTCGCCCTCGGCGACAGTGACCGCCGCTTCGCGCGTACCCTCGGCCTCGCGGACGACGGCGCGGCGGATGCGCTCGGCGGACATCTGGCGGTTCATGGCGTCCTGGATGTCGCGCGGCGGCTCGATCTCCCTGATCTCGACGTTCGTGACCTTGATCCCCCAGCGTTCGGTCTCGGCGTCCAGCCTCTCGCGGAGGACGGTGTTGATCCGCTCGCGCTGGGAGAGCACGTCGTCGAGGTCGATGTCGCCGACGACCGCGCGAAGGGTCGTAGTGGCAAGACCGACGACCGCCAGCCGGTAGTTCTCAACTTCGAGGACTGCCCTGTCCGCGTACTCGGCGACCACGCGCATGTATACGAGGAAGTCGATGTCGATGGGCGCGTTGTCCTTCGTGATGTTCCGCTGGCGGGGGATGTCCATCACCTCGGTGCGGAGATCTATGCGCGACCCGGCGTGCATGATCGGGATGAGCCACACGGGGCCCGGCCCTCTCATGCCCTGGAAGTTGCCCCACTTGAACCGGGCCATTCGCTCGTAGTTCTTCAGAAAGTTGATGATTGCCATTTTCTTCCTCCTATTCTTTTGTTCGATGTTTAGTTCGCGGGTGGGAGAAGTTCTTACGCTAGCCCCAGACCCCGTATCTGAGTTCGGGGCAGGCTCTCTCCCACGACGGGAGAGGGGGTTCGCATCGTCTACTCCGCGGCCTTGAACACCTTTAGGGTCAGTCCCTCCACGTCTATAACCAGGATCCTGGCTCCCTTCTCGATGGTCTCTCCGGTGTCGCTGATGGCGCTCCAGTCTTCGCCGTTCACGTGGACCATCCCGGACGGGGCCAGATCGGAAGCGGCGACGCCGGTCATACCGACCACAGACTGCTGAGTGGTGGGCTTTTCTCCTGAACGCCACCCCGACAGCCTCTGTCCGGACTTGCCCGTTATGAACATGTCCCACACGAAGTACAGTACGCCCCCTATGAGGGCGATGGTGACGATGAGTCCTACGATGTCCATTAGTGGTCTCGCACTTCCTGTCCTGTGATGTTCTTTCCGCTTTGCCGACGAAGCAGTGTCTCGTACACAGTCAACATAGTTTTGATATTACAAATACCCTCACCCTAACCCTCTCCCACGACGGGAGAGGGGATAAATCTCTATCTATCCGTTTTATATTCAAATTGACTGAGTACTAGTCCGTGGACTTATATACCTTCAATGTGAGTCCGTCCACCTCGGTGACGACGACCTCAGCCCCCTCTTCGATTGAGTCTCCGGTGTCGCTGACGGCGCTCCACTCTTCACCGCTTACGAAGACCATTCCCGAAGGGGCAAGCTGGGCGCTCACCACACCCGTTGTCCCAACCAAGGCTGTGGTCGTGATCCCCCTCTTGGCCTGCCGCTCTTCGAGCTTCTGAGCCAAGAGGATATCGCGGACAACGAAGATAAGTAACCCCGCCAGCCCGACGGTCACACCGCCGATCAGCCAATAGTTGACTCGGAAGCTAGGGGCATCCAGCGGCCCCGGTGTGAAGCCGCCGAAAAGGAGGACGGAGCCAAGGACGAAGCTCACTACTCCGCCCGCGCCGAAGAAGCTCACGCCGGGGGATTTCAGCTCGGCGAACATGAGCAAAAGCGCAAAGGCGATGAGGCCGACGCCGACCCAGTTAACCGGCAGGTTGCCGAAGGCAACGAAGGCCATCACTAAACAGATCACACCGATGATGCCGGGGGCAAACAGACCCGGCGCCAGGAATTCTATGAACAGACCGATCGCACCTATTACCAAGAGCAGGAACGCGACGTTTGGGTTGGAAATGATGGCGAGGAATCGTTCGAGTATGGTCTTGTCGACGGTACGGAGTTGGATTTCCGACGTCTCGATGACGTAGGAGGAACCGTCGAAGAGATCGACTCTCCGTCCGTCGACGGTCGAGAGAAGCTGTTCGAGGTCCTTGGCGACGAAGTCGATGACGTTTTGGTTGAGGGCCTCTGATGCCGAATATGCTTGTGCCCTGGTGACTGTGTCGTTGAGGGCGTCGGCGTTGAGCCCTCGCTCAACCGCGATGCTTCGGAGGAACGCAGCGGCGTCGTTGGTGGCCTTCGAGCCGAGGGGTTCAGGGAGAGGGCCGCCCCGCTGATCGACGGGTGAGGCAGCGCCGATGGTTGTGCCGTTAGCCATTGCCGTGACGTGACCGGCAGTTGCGATGAAGGTGCCGGCGGAGGCCGCCTGAGCGCCGGAGGGCGAGACGTAGACGATCACCGGGATTTCGGACTCGAGGATGGTCTCGACGATGTCGCGCGTGGAGTCGTAGAGTCCGCCGGGGGTGTCGAGACGGATGACCACGAAGCGAGCTCCGTCGTCTTCCGCTTGGTTCACCACCCGCTCCAAGAAGTTGGCGGTGGAGGGCTGAATCGGCTCGTCGATTTCGACGACGACGGCGTGAGGGGCTTGGGCCTCGACGGTAGACATCAAGGGCGAGGCCATCATTCCGGCGAGGCCGAGGGCGATCAGTGCAATCGACAGCGCTTTTCTCATGACCGACACCTCAAGACGGACGCCCGCGTCCCGGTTCGTACGTTAAGGTTAATCTTACGCCCTACCCTCTACGCGCCGCATCACACGATTCTGTGATATTACAGGACATTTCGTGGACTCACAATGTGGGATTGAGATGGTGTAAAGGTCTCCGAACTTGGAACCTGTTTTACCTTTCGCGGGAGACTGCCTTCGCCGTACCATGTATCCAGGCTACAGGTGCGCGTGTTCGGGGGATGTATTCGATGCCGCGTCCGTTTCAGGGAAAGAACGTCGTCCTCGGTGTGACGGGGAGCATTGCCTGCTACAAGGCGGTCGACCTGGCTAGCAAGCTGTCACAAGCAGGCGCACACGTGGATGTCATCATGACGGAGAGCGCGACGAAGTTCGTCTCGCCGATAACGTTTCGCAGCATCACGCACCGGCCCGTGGTCACGGACATGTTCGACCCTGCGTCTGAACTTGGCATCCACCACGTTGCCGTCGCTGAGCGAGCCGACATCGTGGTCGTCGCGCCCGCCACGGCCGACTTCATTGCCAAGGCCGCCAACGGTCTGGCGGACGACGCGCTTGGCACGACGATTCTCGCAACCACCGCGCCAGTGCTCTTTGCTCCGGCGATGGATGGGCACATGTACGAGAATGCGGCGACGCAGGAGAATCTCGAAAGACTGCGCGCGAGGGGCGTTTCGTTTGCCGGGCCCGCATCGGGTCATCTGGCGTCAGGGCTGTCGGGAAAGGGCAGGCTATTGGAGACGCCGGAATTGCTCGGGCATCTCGCGCTCGTGCTCGGGCGGGATGGCGACCTTGCCGGGAGGAAAGTGGTGGTGAGCGCGGGCGGGACGCAGGAGGCTATCGACCCGGTAAGAATCATCACCAACCGCTCGTCGGGGAAGATGGGATACGCGATTGCCGAGGCAGCACGCGACAGGGGGGCGCACGTGACGCTGGTCACCGCGCCCACCGCGCTGGACAACCCCACCGGCGTCGAGGTGCGGCGAGCAGCGAGCGTAGCGGAGATGAGGGAGGCCGTGCTGGGGGCGTGTGTGGAGGCCGACGTTGTCGTAATGGCGGCAGCGGTGAGCGATTATCGTCCGGCGGAGGTAGCTCCTCAGAAGATCAAGAAGGACGCGGACAGCGATGGGATGACACTGCACCTGCTCAAGAACGAGGATTTTTTCAAAGAGGTGCCCGCGGACGTTTTCCGGGTTGGCTTCGCAGCAGAAACCGAGTCGCTGGTAGCCAATGCTCAGGCGAAGCTGCAGGAGAAGGGGCTCGACCTGATCGCGGCGAATGACGTGACGGAAGAGGGCAGCGGCTTCGAGGTGGAGACAAACAGGGTGACGCTCGTCGACCGCAGCGGACGGATCGAGGAACTTCCTCTCATGGACAAGTACGATGTCGGGCACCGGATATTGGACCGTGCCGTTGAATTGATGGGTTAGTGAGGGGCCACCGGATTACAGCATCCTCAGGATCTGTCCTTCGACAAGCTCAGGGCGAACGGGGTTGCGGATAACGCTCTCCGGATCTCGCCCGCGGCGGGGGAGAATCCGTAGGACTGTAACATTCGAATCTTCGATCTGGGGAACATTGACACTGCAAGGTGGGCTTGCTAGACTTGGGCAGGTATGAAGATGAACGGTATTGTTGCCGTCTGCGCCTGTATGGGGGGTCCAAGGGGCCGCATAAAACCGTTTGTCCGATAGAGAACGTAAATCATCAGCCCCGCCCGAACACTTGCCGAGCGGGGTTTTTGTTATCAGTGAGGAGCAAGGAACATGACGACCACCGAATTTAAGCAGAGGACTTCCGGTATCATCGACGTGATGCCGGAGGAGTTCGATGACTTCGAGCTCCAGGTAAAGCGGTTCCAGGCGGGTGAGTTCGACGAAACGGAGTTCCTGGCGTACCGGCTGAAGCAGGGTGTCTACGGCCAGCGTCAACCGGACGCGCAGATGATTCGGGTCAAGATACCGTTCGGGGGGCTGAAGGCCGATCAACTTGACGCCCTCGGAGAAGTCTCCGCCAAGTATGTTCCGTTGAACAAGGGGCACGTGACGACGCGCGAAAACATCCAGTACCACCACGTCAAGCTGGAGGACGCGGCGCATGTGATGCGCGTCCTCGGCGAGGTCGGGCTGACCACCAGGGAGGCGTGCGGGAACACTGTGCGCAACGTTACGGGGTGCGCGATGGCAGGCGTGTGTTCCGACGAGTTGTTTGACGTGACTCCGTACGCGGCGGCCTATGCGCGGTACTTCGTGCGGCATCCATACACCCAAGCACTACCCCGGAAGGTGAAGACGGCGTTCTCCGGGTGCGCGCGCGACTGCGCCATCACGGGCATCCACGACGTTGGGTTCATTCCGAAGGTGGAGGGCGGTCAGCGGGGATTCGAGATCAGGGTGGGCGGCGGCACGTCGATCATGCCGAAGATCGCGCCGACGCTGTACGACTTCGTCCCGGTAGACGAGTACCTGAAGGTCACCGAGGCGGTGCTCCGCATCTTCCACCACACTACTTGGCTTCGCAAGAACAAGATGAAGGCGCGGATCAAGTTCCACATCGCGCAGGTCGGCATCGACGCCTTCCGCAAGGAGGTCGAGGAGGAGCTGCGAGGCGACTGGGCGCAGAGGTCGTTCGATCCCACGTCGCTGCTGTTCATCGAGGACGAGTCGCTCGACGCGCCGCCTGTCAACAGCGTGTATGGGAACGGCGCGAGCTCATCGGAGTTCGAGCACTGGGTGGAGACCAACGTGGTCGACCAGAAGCAGACCGGGTACAAGGCCGTGAACGTGAAGCTGTACCAAGGGGACATCCAAGCCGACCAGTTCCACAAGCTCGCGGACATGGCGCGGAAGTATGCCGGAGGCCGGGCGCGGATCACCCACCAGCAGAACCTGACGTTCCGATGGGTGCCTGAGGGGGCATTGCACTCGGTGTGGGAGGAACTGAACGAGATTGGCTTCGGCCAGTCGGGCATACACGAGATCAGCGACGTGGTCTCCTGCCCCGGCACGGACAGCTGCAAGCTCGGCATCACGTCCTCCATGGGGCTGGGCCGGGCGGTGATGGACAAGATCGAAGGGATGAACATCGACGATCCGCTGACGCGCAGAATGCACGTCAAGATGAGCGGGTGCCCGAATGGGTGCGGTCAGCACCATGTCGCGGACATTGGCTTCCACGGCGCGGCGTCGAAGGCGCCGAGCGGTCAGGTCCCGGCGTACGAACTCTTCCTGGGAGGAAGCTACGAAGAGGGCGACACTCGCATTGGCCTGAGGACGAGGACGAAGGTGCCGGCCAAGCGTGTGCCGGACGCCCTCGAGAAGGTGATCAAGTTCTACTGGGCGTACCGCGAGCAGGGTGAGGAGTTCAAGGACTTCGCGGCGCGGCTTGGGCCCAAGGAGTTCGAGCCGATTCTGCAGGAATTCAAAGAGGTCGGCGAACTGAACCGCGACACGCTCCAGGAGTACATCGACTGGGACAAGACGGTGAAGTACAAGCTGGAGCGCGGCGAGGGCGAGTGCGCGGTGTGAGGGAACTCCCCTAGCCTGCCGGAGATAGAGTGGAATAAAAGAGGCCCCGTAAATGCGGGGCCTCTCTCGTTGTCGATGTGATGCGCGTGAGCGTTACTGGAAGCGGTTTCGGAGCTTATCCCACAGGGAGTCGCCCTGATGATATTCGATGACGTCGCCACGCCAGCGCTTTTGGACCGGCTTGGGCTTGATGAAGAACATCGCGTATCCGACGATGAAGAGGATGAAGCCGACCCACGCGAGGATTCCCACGATTCCGAATCCGGGTGTGGCGAGGTTCAGGACCAGTGCCGCGAGAAGGATTAGCACCGCCCCGAGCATAATCCGACCGGGGGTTATGGAGAAGGCGCTACCACTGATGGACTGCTTGAAGTATTCCCAAGCGAGTCGTCCGAATCCCAGCTTTTCCCGACGCTTGGGAGGATCGCTCAGGCCGAGGTCTCCGGCCTGCTGCAGGATCTCTTCGATTTCTTTTTGATACTTCTGCGGCATGTGACTATCCTTTGATCGAAAGGGCGGGGACTCTGTGGTTCCCGCTCGGATTCCTGGCTGCCGCGTTCAACCGTGTGTCCTGCCTATAGATGAATCGTACTTATTGGGCTTGTGCGGTGTCAAGACTTCGAGGCTGTTTTCGGTCTGCGGACTGATTTACCGCAGAGGGCGCGGAGAGCGCAGAGAATAGAGTGAAGCGGGGCGAAGTTGACCTGTTCTGGGGCAGGACGTATAGTAGCGCAGTCCTTGGGGGCCGGGTCTCTTGGACGATACTCTTATGAGGTTGCATCAATGGGATATCAGGTTGGGGAACACACGTATGAGCCGGTGGAGGGTTGGGGGGCGCTGCCGGAGGGGTATGAGTTCTTCCAAGTTGCAGGCGTCGCGGCGGACAGCGAGGACAACATCTACCTGTTCACCCGCAGCGACCACAAGGTGATGGTCCTTGATCGCGACGGAAATTTTCTCCGGGCGTGGGACGTTGGGTTCAATCAGCCGCACGGGATGACGATAGGGCATGACGGGAACCTGTACTTCGCGGACATGGGCAGCCACACGGTCACGAAGTATTCGCCGGAGGGCGATCTCCTGATGACGCTTGGGAACAAGAACCAGCCGTCGGATACGGGCGGGGAGGTCGAACAGTTCCTGGTGGTGAAGGCGGCGGGGCCGTTCAACCGTCCGACGGGGATTGCGGCGAACGGTTCGGGTGAGATATTCGTCTCGGACGGGTATTTGAACGCCCGCGTCCACAAGTTCGCCGCGGACGGGACGTACCTGCTGGCGTGGGGAGCGCCGGGCAAGACGGACCCATCGCACTTCCACAATCCGCACGGGATCGGCATCGACCCCGCAGGGCGGGTGGTCGTGTGCGACCGCGAAAACCATAGGCTGCAGCTCTTCGACCAAGATGGGAACTTCCTCGATATCTGGACGGCGGACTTTCGGTTGCCTACCTCGGTATGCTTCGGGCCGGACGACACAGTACTCGTGACGGAGCTTGAGTCACGGTTCAGCATTCTCGACAGCGAGGGCAACCTGATCGGGCGCTGGGGGGGCGAGGAGAGCCGCACTCCGGGGCAGTTCGTTGCGCCGCACTGCGTCACGGTGGACTCGCATGGCGACATCTACATCGGCGAGGTGCTGGAAGGCCAGCGAGTGCAGAAGTTCGCGCGGGTGTAGGCGCTCCCGTACTCCGGGTCTCTCTCCCTGCCGGGCAAGGGCTTACTGGGGACCAGACGCCTTGCGAAGCTGGTTGCGGACCATGCGGGAGGTGTGGTGGTTGTTTTCGTCCTCATGGACGTACCGGGCCAGGAGACGCGTGAGGCGCTTGGCTTCCGCGGCCTCGTCGGCCTTGGCGCCTGTTTTGACTGCCGTCTGCGCCGCACGGAGGCTGATGTTGGGGTCGGGGTTGTCCATAGCCTTCGAGAGCACAATGGCCGCTTTGAGCGTGAGGCCGCGCAGCTCCGCGGTTGCGATTTCAGCTTCCAGATCTCTCAACTGGAGGTACGTGGCCTTGAAGTCGGGTTCTCTCAGCCAGCGGTAGAGGGTTTTTTCCGAAACATTGATAGCAGTGGCGGTGTGCGCCAACGTTTTACCGATGGCGAGATGCGGGAGGGCCTGAACCTGTTTGGTCGACAGGGGGGTCTTGTTTAACCGGACATTTTCGGTCATTTTCGGACATTCCTTTCTTTGGAACGAGATATTACGGTTAGTCGTAAGGGTCTTCTCATTGTTCGGGTCGAGCCGCACATGGCTCTTCGTGATGAACCTGTCGAAGACCGTTGTTGGCCGTAAGGGTTTTTGCTTAATATAGTACGTGTGTTCTCTTTGGTCAAATTCGCGGATTGGGCGGGTGACGCTTTTGCCTTTGCCTGATATGATGCGCTGACGCAATTTCAACCACGAATAGTTAAGGAGAATTGGATGGACGGCGATAGGGCAATAGCGAAGATTCTGAAGGCCGAGGGCGTGGAGTGGATGGCGGCGTTTCCGGCGCAGACGCTGATAGATGCCGTGGCGATGGAGGGGATACGTCCCATCATCACGCGACAGGAGCGCGCGGGCGTAAACATGGCGGACGGGTACAGCCGCGTGATGAACGGCCGGAAGATTGGGGTGTTCTCCATGCAGCGAGGGCCGGGGGCGGAGAACGCCTTCGGCGGCGTCGCGCAGGGGTTCGCTGACAACGTGCCGTTCCTCGTGCTGCCGGGGGGACATGACCGCAACCGATTCGGGGTCCATCCGGGCTTCGACTCGGTGAGCCACTACGGCGGGATCACGAAGTGGAGCGGGTACATCAGCGACGCGACGCGCATCCCAGAGATGTTCCGCAGCGCCTTCACGCAGATGAAGCATGGGCGTCCGGCTCCGACGCTGATCGAAACCCCGTCGGACGTGGCAGGCGGAGAGTATCCGGGCGAACTCGACTATCGTCCCGTGAAAGTGCATCGATCGGGGGCCGACCCGGATGTCGTGCGGGAAGTCGTGGCCGAGCTCCTGAAGGCGAGCGCTCCGATGATGTACGTGGGCCAGGGCGTCCACTACGCGGAGGCATACGAGGAGCTCATTGAGTTTGCGGAGCTTACTCACATCCCGGTGATGACGACGCTTGCGGGCAAGAGCGCCTTCCCTGAGAGTCATGCGCTGGCGCTGGGCACGGGAGCCAACTCGGGGACGCTGATGGTGCACCACTACCTGCAGAAGACGGACTACGTGCTGGGAGTGGGCGCGAGCTTCACGAACACGCACTTCAACGCACCGGTGCCGAAGAACCCTCCGTCGGCCCAGATCACGAACGCGGTCGAGGACGTCAACAAGGACCATGAGATCGACCACGGTTTGATCGGTGACGCCAAGCTGGTGCTGCGGCAGATGATTGAAGAGGTGAAGCGGCAGGTCGGCGAGAACGGACGCGGGGATGTGAACGGCGTGATCGAGGAGGTCGCGACGGTCCGTGCCGAGTTCATGAAGGAGTGGGGTCCGCATCTGACCTCCGACGAACTGCCGATCAGCCCTTATCGCGTGCTCACCGAGCTCAAGAAGGTGGTCGACCCGGACAACTCCATCGTGACGCACGACTCCGGCTATCCGCGAGAGCAGTTCGTCCCGTTCTGGCCGTCGAATACGCCTCACTCCTACATTGGCTGGGGCAAGTCGACGCAGCTTGGGTACGGCCTCGGGCTGGCGCTGGGGGCGAAGCTGGCCATGCCGGAGAGGCAGGTCATCAACGTGATGGGCGACGCCGCGTTCGGGATGGCCGGACTGGATATCGAAACGGCGACGCGGGCGGAGATCGGCCTGATGACCATCGTTCTGAACAACGGTGTGATGACGCACTACGACAGCCACATGCCGTTCTCCAGCAAGAAGTACGGCACGAACGCCTTCGGCGGCGAGTACGCCAAGGTAGCAGAGGGACTCGGAGCGCACACCGAGGTCGTCGAGACTCCGGACCAGCTTGGGCCTGCCTTCAGGCGAGCGGCGGAGGCCAATAAGAACGGTCAGCCGTCGCTGGTTGAGGCGAAGACGAAGGCCGAGGAGACGGTGGCGCACTACTATCGGTAGGGCGTGCGGGTCTCACCGCAGAGAACGCGGAGAGCGCAAAGTGCAAGAGAGGGGGCCTACTAGGCCCCCTCTCTGTATCTCTCCCCCGGCGGGGGAAAGATTAGTCTAATTGCTATCCGCGAATGAACCTGCTTATCCGCCGTTCTGACTCCACAGCGACTGCATGATGTTGACGGGGTTCATCGGGAGCTTCTCCATGCGGATGCCGACGGCCTTGTAGATGGCGTTGGCGATGGCCGCTGGAGGCGGGACGATGTTGACCTCACCGACGCCGCGAACGCCGAAGGGATGGCCGGGGTTGGCGACCTCGACGACCACGGTGTCGATCATGGGGAGGTCGTTGGCGACCGGCATCCGGTAGTCGAGGAACGTGCTGTTCGCCATGCGGCCCTCGCCGGTCATGAAGTACTCCTCATTGAGGGCCCATCCGATGCCCTGCGCGCTGCCGCCCTGCATCTGTCCCTCGACGTAGCTGGGATGGACGGCCTTGCCCACGTCCTGGACGGTTGTGAAGCGCAGTATCGACACCTTTCCGGTCTCGGGGTCGACCTCGAGGTCGACGATGTTGCCGCAGTAGGCAGAGCCAGCCCCCGCCGCGTCGACGGTTGCCCGACCGACGATGGGGTTGCCGGTGCCGCCGATCTGTCCCGCGAGCTCCTTGAAGCTCATGGACAACTCCGAGTCGACCTTCGATTGGAACACCCCGTCGACGAGCTCGACCGAGTCCGGTTCGACGTCCCAGATCAGCGCGGCGCGGTCGATCATCTGGCGCTTGACGTCCTGAGCGGCGTCGTGGGCCGCCAAGCCGGTCGCGAATGTGACACGGCTCCCACCCGTCCCGGCGGTAAAACCGATCTCGTCGGTGCTGACGACCATGGGGTGAAAGTCCTCGACGGGGATGCCGAGCACCTCAGCGGCCTGCATAGCGATGGAAGTGCGCGTTCCGCCGATGTCCGGGGATCCCTCGACAAGGCTGCACGTGCCGTCCGAATGGACGTTGATGTTCACGCTCGAAGGCCCGCCGCCATTGATCCACCAGCCGACCGCGACGCCGCGACCCGTGTTGGCACCTTCCAATGGAGCGTCGTAGTGCGGATGCGACTTCATCGCGTCGATGACCTCGACGAGACCGATGGCTGGGAAGACGGGGCCGTCGATGCGCCGCGTTCCCTCTTTCGCTGCATTCATAAGGCGGAATTCGAGGGGGTCGATGCCGATCTTCTCCGCCAGCTCGTCGACCACCGTCTCGGCAGCGAACTCGGCGTTCGTCGCGCCGGGAGCGCGGTAGGCGTTTGTGGAAGGCTTGTTCACGAATACGCCGAAGCCTTCGATGTCGCCGTGTTCAAGTTCATAGGGCGCGAACACGCACATGCAACCCGGCCCGATCATCGAGCCCGCATACGCGCCCGACTCGTAGGCGAGCATCGCCTTGGCGGCAGTGAGCTTCCCCTCCTTGGTCGCGCCCATCTTGATGACGATGTGCGATCCGGGCGTCGGGCCGGTGGCCTCGAGGTCCTCCGTGCGCGTCATGATGATCTTCACCGGGCGGTTGGTCTTTTGCGAGAGGTAGGCAGCCAGCGGCGCTCCGTACGGCTCGAACTTGCCGCCAAAGCCTCCGCCGATCTCCTGCGGGGTCAGGACGACCTGCGACTCCGAGATGCCGAGCGCATTGGCCGTGCCGTCGCGGACTTCCACGGGCCCCTGCGTGCTGCACCAGATGTGGACTCGACCGTCATTCTTCCAGTGGACAGTCGTGTTCTGAGGCTCGATGTACCCCTGGTGGACCGTCGCGGTGTCGAAGGTGCGCTCGATGATTAAGTCAGCCTGAGCGAAACCCTCTTCCACGTCTCCCTTGACGTGGTGGATGTACTCCTCGATGTTGGTCGGCGTGTCGTTGTCATCGCCGTGATACTCGGAGCGGTTCTTCTCGTGCAGTATCGGAGCGCCGTCTGCGAGAGCATCGGGGGCGGTCATAATGGTTGGGAGCAACTCGTACTCCACCTCGATGAGGGCCAGCGCCTCCTCCGCGTCGTGGACGGTGTTCGCCGCGACGCCGGCGATGGGATGGCCTTTGTACAGCACCTTCTTGCTCGCCATGAGCGACTCGCGCAGGTCCTCGTGCTCCCCGTCCTGAGGGAAGTCGGCGGCGGTCGTCACGGCACGGACGCCCGGGTGCGCCTCCGCCTTGCTCGTGTCGATGGACTTGATGATAGCGTGCGCGTGGGGACTCCGCAGAATCTTTCCGAAGAGCAGCCCGGTCGGGTACTGGTCAGCACCGTACTTGGCGACGCCGGTCACCTTGTCGGCCCCATCGTGGCGGATGGGGCGCTTGCCAATGGTCGTGTACTCCACCTCGGACAGGACGACATTCGGCTCATAGGTTGTGGTCACTGATACACCTCATTGCATGGGAAATTGACTGGCACGAATTAAAGCAGGAATGGGACGGTAGCGCAATGATGACGTGACTCCATCACACCATCCCTGCCACCTCATCCAGCGCGCGGAGGACGCCTGCCTCCAACTCATCGTAGGGCTCGAAGCCGACGGAGATGCGGAGCATTCCGGGATAGGGGAAGCGCTGTTCTCCCCAGACCGTGGCGACGTGGAGCATGATGGACGTGGGGTCGCCGAGGGTCGGGACGTAGGAGATCGTGTCGGAGACGGCCTCGACGAAGGCGTCGGCGGCAGCGCGCCCTCCCTTGAAGTCGACGTTTATCATCGCGCCGTAGCCACGTCCTTCGAACGTCTTGGCGGCCTCATCATGCGTGGGGTGCGTCCTAAGGCCGGGATAGCGGACGCGCTCGACGGAGGGATGGTCGGACATGGCAGCCGCCAGCCTTGAGGCGTTCTCGCACTGGA
>VXLM01000119.1:0-2507 GCA_009841605.1 Dehalococcoidia bacterium | reverse complement strand
GCACTGGACCGCGAACCGCAGGGCGAAGGTGCGCGATTGCGTGTTTAGGCGGTAGGCGTCGGCGGCGCTGAGGGTGTTGCCGACGTACTTGCGGTAGAGCATGGCGTCTTTGCGGATGCCGGAGTCGTTCCCGCACACGACGCCCGCCGTGAGGTTGCCGTGACCACCGAGGTACTTGGTCGCGCTGTGGAGGACGATGTCGGCGCCGTGCTCCAGCGGCCGCCAGAGGCGCGAGGTCGCGAAGGTGTTGTCCACGATGACAGCTACACCTCGCTCCTTCGCCATCTCGATGATCCTGCCGCCGTTGGAGACGATGAGCAGCGGGTTCGTTACCGGCTCGAAGTAGAGGAGGGACGGCTCGACGCGATCGAGCAGGTCATCGAGACGGTCGAGATCGTACCGCTCTTCGCCCTCCTCGGGATGGAAGCGCGTGATATCGATGCCCCGCCTGCCTATGAGGACATGTTCGATGTAGTCGTTCGTTCCGCCGTAGAGCTCGCTGAAGAAGAGCCAGTGGCCCGTATTCTCGCCGCGTTGGAAGACCGAGAGGGCCGTGTCGATGGCGGCCATTCCCGAACCGGTCAGGACGGCCCACTCCGAGCCCTCCATCTCCGCGAGTAACTCCTCCGTCTCCGCTACGTTCGGGTTCCCATAGCGGCTGTACGAAAACCGGTCGGCGCTCTGCGGGTACTCCTCCTCCTTCGCGAACACGTCCGCCGCCTCGCCGATGGTGTCGAAGAGGAACCCCGCGTTGCGATAGATGGGGAGGCGCTTGGTGCGCTGTGGCTTCGGTGGCATGGTCGCGCTCTACCCCAGCCGATAGAACCGAGCGGCGTTCCCGCCCATGAGTTTGGCGAAGTCTTCCGGGGCGATGTCCCCGACGGCAGCGACAGCGCCGTCTTTGATGGATTCATAGCCGTCGACGAGCAGGCACACGGGCCAGTCGCTGCCCCACATGAGCCGGTCGAACCCGAAGGACTCGATCACGTGGGCAACGTAGGGCACGATCTCGGACTGCCACGTTGCGGGGTTGGCTTCGGTCGCCATGCCGGAGACCTTGCAGTGCATCCCCGGTATCTCCGCCGCCCTGGCGATGTCCTCGACCCACGGCTCCATACGGCCGTCGGCGATCTCCGGCTTGGCGATGTGGTCGACGACCATCCTGAGGTCGGGGACACGGTCGGCCAGTTCCGAGATATGTTTCAGGTGCGGCGGTCGCAGCAGCAGATCGTACGCGATTTCGCGGCGCGCAAGCTCGCGGAGGCCGCTCATAACGTCGTCCCGCAGGAGCCACCGCTCGTCGGGCTCGTCGTGTACCTGGTGCCGGACACCGACGAATTTTGGATTTTTCTGCAGTCTGTCTAGGGTCGCGCCCACGTTCTCGTCCGTCAGGTCGACCCATGCGACCACACCCGCTATGGACTCCGCGCCAGCGGCCAAGTCGAATAGGAGGTCGGCCTCGGCCATGGTCATCTGCGCCTGCACGACGACGGTCTTGGATATGCCCGTCCGTTCGAGGTGCGGAGCAAGGTCCTCGGGGAGGTAGCTGCGTCGCAGGACGTTGTCGCCCTCGGGCATCCACGGGTATTCGAGACGGTCGATGTCCCAAAAGTGCTGGTGACTGTCTACCGTCGGGACCGAATCATTCACTGTGCACTCCCCTGCCCTTGCGTCTTAATCGCAGGCTCTGAGCCAGCAGTAGAGTCGTTCATGGTTCGACAGGCTCACCACGAACGGTTCTCATTTGCTCGCCCTACCCTATTCATCCCTCGGCCAGTCGTACAGGTCCCACACCTGCTCCATCTGCGCCCACCACTCGTCAGGCATCGCGCCGGGGACTTTCTCCTGGAAGCCGCGCATGAACTCGTCCCACTCGCGAGCGCGAGGCTCTTCGGTGTATCTCGCCAAGTCCGTGGGGAAGTCGAAATCGTCGGGGACTTCGACGTACATGAACAGCCGCCGCCCCAGCAGGAAGATCTTCATCTTCTCGATGCCGAGGCGCTTCAGGCTGTCGAGGGCCTCCGGCCAGACGGCCCGGTGATGCTCGATGTAACGCTCGATGAGGGCCGCGTCGTCCTTTAGGTCGAGGGCCATGGCGTAGGACTTGGTCATGGGTCAACGGTACTTGAATCAACGAGAAGGGTCAAACGTGAATAAGGACCGTATCAGAGCAGTCGATTGGACCGGGTGGCACGCCCGCATCATGAGTGGAGTTGATGGGCTATTGTGAGGGGTTTAGATGTGGGACGGCGAGCGGCTGCCGGGCGGAAAAAACTTCCGAATTTGTGGCATGGTGTGGCATTTTGTGGCATTTCCCGCGTTATTGTAAAGTTGGGAGACGGGCAGCAGCCACAGGGGCTGCTGGCGCAACCGTTCAGTCTTGGCGACATGAACCACCCTTCCCCTTGTGGATACCCGCTTTCAGAGGCCATTGCGTAACCTCCAGATATTGCCTTAGCGCGGCGAATTTCACCCCCATCCTAACCTTCCCCCATCGAGGGGGAAGG
>VXLM01000097.1 GCA_009841605.1 Dehalococcoidia bacterium | reverse complement strand
CCCCCCCCCCCCCCCCCCCCCCCCCCCCCCCCCCCCCCCCCCCCCCCCCCATAGCCAAATACCTCCCCTTGGGGGAGAGACGCAGAGAGGGGTCTTCGCAATCCAACTCACCAACTCTGAACAGTTGCGACTCCCCGTTTCAGTAGCCTCGCAGCCCCTCATTGCGATACTCTAAATTAGAGTAGTTTGTTGTTGAGGCAGGAACCGCATGAAGAAGGACTTTCTCGCAGTATCCGATTTCACTTCCGCCGAGGTCGCCGACATCGTCCGACAGGCGGAGAGCTTGAAGCGTTCGAACGCGCGGCCCTTGAACGGCAAGGTCATAGCGCTCCTCTTCGAGAAGCCTTCGCTCCGAACGCGAGTGAGCTTCGAGATCGGAATCCGACAGCTAGGCGGGGACTGCATTTACCTTTCCAAGGAGGACGTGAACCTCGGCGTTCGCGAGCCGGTGGAAGACGTCGCGCGCGTGCTCGACCGCTGGGTCGACGGTATCGTCGCCCGCGTGAACGCGCACGAATCGCTGGTGACCATGGCGGCCCACATGAACGTTCCGGTCATCAACGCTCTATCGGACCTTGAGCATCCTTGCCAGGCAATGGCAGATCTGCAGACGATCGCGCAGCATAAAGACCGTTTTGACGGCATTCGCGTAGCCTACATCGGAGACGGAAATAATGTTGCCGCCAGCCTCGCCGTTGGCTGCGCGTCCGTGGGGGCAGACTTCGTCATCGCCAACCCTCCTGCGTATGGGGTCCCCGAATCCGTGTGGGACACGGCCTTGCAGAGGGCGGAGGCAAGCGGCTCATCCGTGACTCGGGTGGAGCTACCGGAGGATGCAGTCCGCGACGCCGATGTCGTCTACACCGACACGTGGGTCAGTATGGGCCAGGAGGCGGAAAAGGCCGAGCGGGTGAAGGCGTTCGCCAACTACCAGGTCAACCCAGCGCTTATGGAATACGCCAAGCCCGACAGCATATTCATGCACGACATGCCAGCCTACGCCGGCGCGGAGATATCCGAAGGGATGATCGACGACCTCCGCTCGGTCGTGTTCGATCAAGCAGAGAACCGGCTCCACGCGCAGAACGCCGTGATGGTCACACTCTTCTCATAAAACCATGTACTCAGCGAAGAAGCCGCTCGTCGCCATCGTCGGACGCCCGAACGTGGGAAAGTCGACACTGTTCAACCGCCTCGTCGGGCGGCCCGTGTCGATCGTGTCCGACATCGCGGGCACGACGCGAGATCGCGTCAGCACGGAGACGGTGTGGGCCGACTATCCGTTCATCCTCGTGGACACGGGAGGATTGGACGAGCAGAACGACGGCGGACCGGCAACCCCCACGCAGATTTGGGAGAAGGTGCGGTCGCAGATCGATGTCGCCATCGAGGACGCCGATGTCATCGTCATGCTGGCCGACGTCGGCACGGGGCTGACTCCAGCCGACTACGACGTTGCCGAGGCGCTCCGTCGCGCCAAGAAGTCCGTCATCGTCGCCGTCAACAAGTCCGACAACGAGGCCCGCGAACAGCAGGTCTTCGACTTCTACGACCTCGGACTCGGCGACCCGATTCCCATCAGCGCCTACCACAACGTGGGCGTCGACGATCTGATGAGCAAGGTCATCGCAGCCTTCCCGTCCGAGCCCGACATGCCGGAGACGGAGGCCGACCTCAAGGTTGCCCTCGTCGGGCGTACCAACGCTGGCAAGTCGATGCTGCTCAACGCGCTTGTGGGTCAAGAGCGTTCCATCGTCAGCGAGATACCGGGCACCACGAGGGATACGGTTGACACACTCATCACGCATGGGGACACGAGAACCCTCATCGTGGATACGGCAGGCCTGCGACGGAGAGGTAGTATCAAGCCTGGCATCGAGCGCTACAGCTCCCTGCGATCCATCAGGGCTATCGACCGCGCCGACGTGGCGGTGCTCGTTCTCGACGCGACTGAACTGGCCACCGCGCAGGACGCGCATATCGCAAGCTACATCCTCGACGCCTACAAAGGGATCGTGTTTGCGGTCAATAAGTGGGATGTCGCCAAAGAGGTTGGACTGAACAAGGAGACTGCGACGTACAAGGTGCGGGAGCGGTTCAAGTTCGCCTCGTTCGCTCCTATCCGCTTCATCTCGGCCCTGAAAAATACCGGTCTCGACGCCATGATGGACACCGTCGAGAGCGTCGCGGAGCAGTGGCACAAGGACCTTCCACGCTACGACCTCCGAAGGACGGTTCTCAACGCCGTCGCCGCACATCCGCCCGCGCTTTCCGGCAGGAGCGCAGCAAAGATATACAGCGTCGCGCAAGACGCCACGGGACCGCCCTCATTCACCTTCTACGTAAATCGCGCGGACATGGTACACTTCGGCTACCAACGCTACTTGGAGAACGCCATCCGCGACGCCTACGGCTTCGAGGGTAGTCCTCTGAGGATGCGCTTCAAGCGAAGGGGGGAGAAGTGATCGAGTATCTCATCTTCATCCCGCTCGGGTACCTACTGGGCGCAATCCCCTTCGGCTATATCGCGGGCAAGCTCTTCGGGGGCGTCGATGTTCGCGACCACGGAAGCGGCAGCATCGGCATGACCAACGTCATGCGAACGGTCAGTCCTCCTGTCGCCATCCTGGTGCTCGCCCTGGACATGGGCAAGGGGGTTGGAGCCGTAGTCCTAGCCATGGTCATCGCCGAGGCGCCTCTGGTCGAGACCCTCACGGGAATCGCCGTTATCGCGGGACATAGCTGGTCGGTGTTCATCGGTTTCTCAGGCGGCAAAGGGACGGCAACGGGCTGGGGCGCCCTTTTCGCCCTGTCCCCAATCGCGGGAATCGTGGCGTCGGTCATCGGCGTCGGCTTGGTCGCACTCACTCGATACGTATCGCTCGGCTCCATGGTCGCGGCAACATTGGGCTCGCTTACACTGGCCGTTATAGCCTTGGTCAGTGATTCCGTACCTTGGCAATATGCCCTGTACGGCGCGGTCGGCGCGCCCATCATCCTCTTCAAGCACCGTGACAACATCCAACGGCTCATTAGGGGCGATGAGCGCAAGCTCGGCCAGAAAGTCGATACGGTCCCCGCTCAAGCGGAAACCCAGCGCGGGAAGGGCCTCCGATGGCCACGATCGGCGTAGTCGGCACGACCGGTTGGGGGACGACCCTCGCGATCATAACGGCACGGGAAGGGCACACCGTTCGCCTCCTCGCCCGCTCGGACGAAGAGGCCGCGCGTCTCCGACTCGCCAACGAGAATAGTCAATACTTACCCGGCGCGTCCTTTCACCCAGCCATGCGGGTCACGCACGACCCGACGGAGGCGCTCGACAAAACCGACCTCACCATCTTGGCGGTCCCGTCCAACACTCTGCGGCAAAACGTGCAGAACGTCGGTGAGTATATCGACGATGAAACGGTCGTCGTTAGTGCCGTAAAGGGTCTCGAGATTGAGACCGGCTGCCGGATGAGCGAGGTTATACGACAAGAACTGGATGGGGCCGCACCCACTCCCATCTGCGCGTTATCCGGGCCGAACCTTGCTAGGGAGATCATACGAGGCAAGCTCTCGTCGACGGTCGTCGCGTCCGCCGACGAAGACGCCGCGAAGAAGGCGCAATCGATTCTCAACTCGTCGGTCTTTCGCGTCTACACGAACACCGACATTATCGGCGTCGAGCTTGGCGGCACGCTGAAGAACATCATTGCCATCGGCGCGGGGATCTGCGACGGCCTTCAGATGGGCGACAACGTGAAGGCGGCGTTCATGACACGTGGCCTCGTCGAGATCGCACGTCTAGGAGTTGCGGCAGGGGCTAAGCCAATGACCATGGCGGGCCTGGCAGGAATGGGAGATCTCATCGCCACATGCTCCAGCAACCTCAGCCGCAATCACCAGGTAGGAATGCTACTCAGCCGTGGCAAGACCCTCGCTGAGATCCGGTCAGAGATGCACAACGTCGCCGAGGGCATCAACACGACGGCGGCAGCCCGCGCGATGGCAGCCGAACTGGAAGTGGAAATGCCCATCACCGAGCTAACCTACCGCGTCCTCTTCGAGGGCATGTCCGTCGACCGGGCAGTCGCGGAGCTCATGGGTCGCGCGCCCACACCCGAGTAGGATGGCCCGTCGTCCTCTCATCATCACGACTCAGCCCGGTTGGGCCTTCGCCACGCTCTCCGAGCTTCGGGCCGCGGGGGCCGAAGAAGAGTACGTTCGGTTCCATCATCGCGACTCCACGCTAGTCTGCAGGGATGGGATCCCTGCCCTGCCCAAAGACCTAAGTACACCCGCCGAGGTCTTTGGTGAAGTGATGTCCTCCGATTCACGCCGAGGCGAAGACGCGACTCGGCGTATTGTAAAGCTCGTGCGACCGGACGCAGTGAAGCGTGCCGTCCTCGACTTGCTTCCCTACGTGGAAGGCACCCGCCCTCGCCGGTACAGCGTTGTGTGCGAGACGATCGGACGCACCTCGGTGCGGCGGCAAGAACTCGCCCAGTATGTCGAGCGGGCCGTTCAAAGCGCGTTTCCGGGATGGCGACGGTCAAGCGAACGGGCTGTCCGCATCTTCTGTAAGGCCGACCCGGAATACGCCTTCGTGGGCGTCCAGTTGCAGTCCAACCTCGGGGATGACGATTCAGGGCAGCCGGGCGCTCTCAGGCGTCATCTGGCCTGTGGGCTGCTTCAACTGGCAGGCATCGACGCGGAGAGCGTCGTGCTCGATCCATTCATGGGGACAGGAACCATTCTCGACGCAGCCTTACGCCAGTACCAAGCAAGGGCGGTCGTGGGATTCGAGGTGGACTCCGCAGCCGCCGAGATCGCAGAGCATCGACTTAACAGTGGAAAGGCTTCGATATTCCGGCAGTCGTTCGAGAGCCTCGACACAGCTATGATCGACTCGCATACGCGAATCGTGACCAACGCCCCGTTCGGAGCGCAGTTCGAGCGGGTGGACACCAGAAGGCTGGTCAGGTTCTTTCGTGAGTGTAGGCAAGCGGGCGCTCGAATCACCGTGCTCGCCTCACGGGAACAGAGCAATCATCTAGGCAGGGGGCTAGGTCTGCGTAGGAAGAATGTCATCGTGATGGGGCAGCCGGCTGCTATTCTGCATGAAACGCGTTAGGCTTACCCCACCCTGCCCACCAGGGCGACCCAATCGGCATCGGTCAGTCCTTCATCGAACTGAACGCCGAGGGCCACCATGCGCTCCACAACCTCGGTCTGCTGTTTGTCCAAGATGCCGGAGAAGATGAGCGTCCCACCGCTCTTGACGGCTCGGACGATGTGATCCGCCAATTCCGTGATGACCTTGGCCGACACGTTGGCGACGAGGAGGTCGTATCCATTCTCCACGACGCAGGGATGAGGGAGAGTGGCCTCCTCCGTGCTAACGACATCCTGGACGCCGTTCTCTTTGACGTTCTGCACGGCAACGGTCGCGGCTATGGGGTCGATTTCCAGTCCGAGGACTTTCGAGGCGCCCAGCTTAGCCGCCGCTATTGAGAGGATGCCCGAACCGCATCCGAGATCCAGCACCCTGTCGTTTGGCTGCACGTGCTGTTCGACCAGTTCCAGGCACATCCGCGTGGTCGGGTGGTGACCTGTGCCGAATGCCATACCGGGGTCAAGGGAGATGACGATGTCGTCATCCAGCGGCTCGTAGGACCTCCATGTTGGGACGACCATCGTCCGCGTCCCCACGCGGAGGGCGTGGAAGTGCTCCTTCCACGACTCCTGCCACTCTTCTTCCTCGACAACGCGGACGCGGAGGTCTGAAACATCGCCGACGTGCGCGACCAGCCGGACAGCAGTGTCGATGCGGGCGTACCTTCCCTCTAGGCGGTTGTCGTGAGGGATGTAGGTGGTGACCGTCACTCGCTCGGGAACGGGAGCGCTCTCGCCCTCGTCGGGGTTGTGCCCCGCCGGAAGCTCGATCGCCACGCCACCCTCGCCGTGCTCGGTGAAGACCTGCGTTAATGGCTCCACGAACTCGGCGGGTGTGTCGATGCTCAACTCGACCCAGAGTGAATTGCTCATTGCTTCGATAATGGCTCCTTCAAAATCACACCTACGGTACCGCCTGCCCGGCCAGCACGCCGGTGCATCGCTCGCTGTCCACGGCCACCTGCCCGTTGACCAGCACGTAGGGGATGCCGACGGGATACTGTACCGGGTCGTCGTACGTCGAGGTATCGATCACGCGCTCGGCATCGAAGATCGTAATGTCGGCGAAGTACCCCTCCGCCAATCGCCCTCGATCAGTCAGGTTGAACCGCCGGGCCGGTCGGTCGGTCATGCGGTGCACCATGCCCTCCACGCTCACTGTTGGATATGCTCGCCGCAGACGACCGAGGAAGCGTGGGAATGCACCGTAAGAACGCGGGTGCGGCATCGAACCGGCGGGGGTGATGTCGGAACAAACCATGTAGTCGTCGCGCGCTATGAGCTCCATCGAGTCCTTGCTGACCTGTCTCCACAGTCCATAGCTCGTGGGCGGGGGCATGGTGTAGCCGACCGAAAGGTCCTCCTGCAGCAGAATTTCGCACAGGGCCTCGCCGAGGCTCTTGCCAATGCGCTCCGCGTACTCAGGCAGGCTGATGCCCTCTAAAGACGGGTCGCCCGGAATGTACGAGAAGACGACCTCATCCAGCGACCGCATGTAGTAGAACTCTTTCTCCAGGTAGTCCACGACCTTCTTGCGGTCGCCGGGGTCCTTCAGCCGCTCGATAATGGCGTCTGGGCCGCCGTCCTGCGTCCAGCTGGGAAGGAAGCTGACGGGGATAGTCGAGCCGCTGGCGTACGGGTAGATGTCAAGCGTTACGTCCACTCCCTCGGACTTGGCCTCATCGATCAGGGCCAAGTGCTCCGTGGTCTTCCCGGCCGTGCGTGGGTCGGTGCGGAAGTGGGCGAAGTGGAGCTTCACGCCTGACCGCCGTCCGATCTCCAGGACCTCTGGAACGCCGCCGCCGCCGAAGGCCCGCTCAGGATTCGCCCGGCGCGGCTCGGCCATGTACACGCCGCCGAGATCGCGCACCAGTTCGCAGATCTCGACAAGCTCATCGGTGCTCGTCCACGGGCCGGGATAGTAGCTCGACCCTGTGGAGAAGCCCACCGCGCCTTGCTCCATGCCCTCGCGGACGAGGTCCTTGTACCGCGCCATCAAATCTTCGGTGAGAGGCACGTCGCGGAATCCCGCCGCCTCAAGGCGCACCGTACCGTTCGGCACAAGGTACGCGGTGTTGATGGAGACCTTTTCGTGGTAGTTCGCGCGGAACGCCTCGACGCTGCTCATGTCGAGGTCCTCCGGCGGCTCACCGAGGATACCTTTCAGCCACCTGCGGTAGGTCAGGTAGTTGTCGTGGGACAGGGGGGCGTAGGACATGCCGTCGATGCCGAGAAACTCGGTCGTGATGCCCTGCCGCAGACCGCAGGCGTGTTGGGGGTCGACCAGCAGGTCGCCCTCCGAATGGGTATGCGTGTCGATGAACCCCGGTGAGACGGTCAGTCCCTTGGCGTCGATTACTCGCCTCGCGGCAACCTGAGAGAGGTCTCCGATGCACTCGATGCGCTCCCCCCGAATGCCAACGTCGGCCCGGTAGGCCGGCGCTTCGGTGCCGTCGACGACTTCTCCGCCGCTGATGACTACGTCGAGCATTGTCACGCTCCTCGTTCGGACTGCGACAAGTGTACCACCGTCCGTCCCCGACACGGCAGACCCGAAATATCGTAAGATGAGAACGATTCCGTCTTGTCGTGAATCGGGTCTAGATCGCATGAACAACACTCAAATCGCGGAAGTCTTCGAGAACATCGCCGGCCTGCTCGAGATCAAGGGCGAGCGGCGGTTTGTTGTCGTTTCCTACCAGCGCGCGGCACGCACGATAGACCACCTCCCAACCGAGCTCGAGCAGATGGTGCAGGAAGAGGAGGACCTCACGCAGATACCCGGAATCGGCAAGGCCATCGCGGGCAAGATCACGCAGCTCGCCACCGAAGGCAAGATGGACTTCTACGAGAAGCTGCGAGGTGAGTTCCCGGACGGCATCTTAGGCGTTATGCGGGTACCGGGGGTTGGGCCAAAGTCCGCCAAGCGTCTGTGGGACGAACTGGACGTGACCACGGTGGAAGCTCTTGAGGCGGTGGCCTCAGACGGACGGCTCGCCGCGCTGCCTCGCATGGGTCCGAAGAAGGCCGAGAACATTCTCAAAGAGATAGCAGCAGCACGTACAAAGGGCGACCGCGTACCCATTGCCCGCGCCCTGCCCGCCGCCGAGCGCGTCATTGGCGCACTCAAGGAACGATGTCCGAGCATCGTCCGCATCGAACCTGCGGGGAGCCTCCGACGGTTCGAGGAGACCATCGGCGACATAGACATCGTGTGTACGGCAACGGACCCTCAGAACGTGCTTGACACACTCGTCGAGCTTCCGAACGTGGCAAGCATCCTCGCGCACGGGGAGAAGAAGTCAGCCGTCGTCCTGAGCGAGGGCGTCCAGGTGGACTTGCGGGTGGTAGACGACTCCCAGTTCGGGGCGCTCCTCCAGTATTTCACGGGAGACAAGCAGCACAACATCCGCCTCCGAGAGCTGGCGGTGCGGCAGGGACTCTCAGTAAATGAATACGGCATCAAGGACACAGAGACCGGAGAGACCGAGTCCTTCACGGACGAGTCGGCCATGTATGAGCGGCTCGGACTCCAGTACATTCCACCCGAACTGCGCCGCGGCACGGACGAGATCGACCGCGCTCGACAGCACTCCATCCCCCGGCTCGTGGAGGTATCCGACCTGAAAGGCGATCTCCACGTTCACACCGAGTGGAGCGACGGGCGTGACGCGACCGAAATGATGGTCGTCGCAGCACGTGAGCGCGGCTATGAGTATGTCGCCATAACCGACCACTCGGCTGGAAGGGGCATTGCCAACGGTCTCAGCATAGAGCGACTCGAAGAGCACATTCGGGAAATCCGGCAGCTGGAAGACCGGCTCGGCGACATCAAGCTGCTGGCCGGGTCGGAAGTCGACATCCGCGCTGATGGGAGTCTCGACTATCCCGACGATGCGCTCGATGAACTGGACTGGGTGGTGGCCTCCGTCCACTCCGGCATGGGTCAGGACGCTGGGACGATGACAGCACGCATTATCAAGGCGATGCACAGTCCGCACGTGACGGCCGTGGGCCACCTGACCACCCGGATGATCGGGGAGCGCAAGCCCATCGAGGCTGACTTCGAGGCCATATTCGAGGCGGCGGCAGTGACGGGCACGGCGCTGGAAATCAACGCGTCTCCGCGACGCCTTGACCTTAAGGACACCCATGCACACCGGGCCCGCGAGCTTGGCGTCCCGCTCGTCATCGACAGTGACGCTCACGACGCCGAGAGTCTCGACAACCAGCGCTGCGGGGTTGCCGTAGCCCGCAGGGCGTGGTGCGAACCTAAGCACATCCTCAACACCCTGCCCGTAGACTCCTTCATAAAGTACCTTGACACGGACAAGCCAGACCGACCGCAGTTCCTGGCCGAACATGGATAGAAATTCGACTACAAACGGCGACGACACTCGACGCCTTGCCGTCGATCACCTCAAAGCGGCCCTAGCCGAGGGACGAGACTGGCCGGAAGCCCTGCTCACAGCGATGGCGCTGTGGACCGCGCCATCCGAGGTACGGAAGAAACGCAAATACAACTACTTCATCGCTGGGGAGGCGTTTGACTGGCTTCTCCTCGCAGAACGTCTCTTGGACGAAATACGTGACCATGTCCCTCCGGATGAGATCGAGACTCTGCTATTCGAGGGAAGGTTTCCCATCCGATTCGACATCGAGCGCATCCCGGAACTGCTCGGAGGCGATAAGTATCGCGGGTACCTGAACTACCATTACGGCGTCACGGTCGAGGAAGCCCTGCAACTGGCGTGTGAGTTGGAGCTACGCAAGCGAGACACGTCAAACGGTGTAAAGTACCGCAACGGCTACTCGGAGCAGGCATTTCCGCTCATTTACCGTAAGTCGCGCGAAGAGCTACTCTGCATGTTCCGGAAGAGCGAGACGCTCGACCCCGAAGGCGAGTCCTCCATGGCCGAGCACCGCGCCTTTACGTACTGGCTCTTCAAGTACCGCTGGGCGAATTCCGACAAGGCCAGGATCGCCAGCGACACCACCAAGGGATTGCGTCAACTCGAACGGATGGAGAACGCAAGCCGGCGGCACAAGCGGAACGAGGCAATAACAGTCCCCAGGTAGGCAACGGCTTATTATTTCAACGGACTACGTTTGGCCCTCTTGCCTCACCCGTACACCTCCGTGATGACCTTGCGCAGGTGCTTGGTCGCCAGAGCGATTCCCTCTTCGGGGGTACACGTGTTGCGGCCCTCCGCTCCCTCATAGACGATGGAGATGTTGCCGTTGTATCCAACGTCCTTGAGTATGCCGAAGATTCTCGGGTAGTCGAGGTAGGTCTCGACGCCGGTGTCGATCTGGTATATCTTCGCCCGAACGGAACCGGCGTATGGCGCGGTGGGGACGAGGTAGTCCTGGTACAGGTCGACGTTCGGATCGAACTCGCCGCGAGGATGTGAGCCGATGGCCCCCAGCCACTGCCCGGTGTCCCACAGGAAGGTGAAGTTCTCCTTGTCTACGTCGCTAAGGATGCGCAGCGCTTGGTCGGCGGTCATGCAGAAGCTACCGTTGTCGTGGTTCTGCAGACCGATGACGACTCCGCGCTCGGCGGCATAGTCGGACAGAGCCTTGAAGTCCTCGACCATCGGTCCCCAGAAATACTCCTGCTCTTCCTTCGTGTCCGGCCAATTGTGGCGCGCGAATACTCGCAGCATCTGGCCGCCCATCAGGGCAGTCATGTCCACGTCGGCCCTGCCTTGCTCCATTCTGTCGTCTCGCATGTCGAGGGGGCCTACGAAACTGCCCCCGCCGAGGTAGCCGACGGGCAGACCAGCCTTGACGCACATCATCTTGATCTTCATCACGAAATCGATGTCACGCGGCATCCCTCCCAGGTGAAAGTCGATCACGTCCAGATCGAGCTCCCTGGCGAACTTCACGTGTCCGGCGAAGACCTCGGCGTCCGTCGCTCGCGCCATCCATCCCAGCTTTAGCATTGGTGTCTCCTCCTATTTCTCTTCGCTGACGAATACCGGCTGTGTCCATGCTTTTACGCCCAGCGATGAGTAAACCGTCGCTCGGACGTAGCCTTCGTCGCCCTCGATATCGTACTCGGGTTCCAATCCATCGCACTCGGCGAACATCCGGCCGTCGGGGCCGGAGAACACCGTTCGGTATAGGCAGGTGGCATACTGCTCTATTGTCAGTGATATGCGTTCTTCGGTCGATTCCAGATCGTTAAGTGTGACTCCCGTCGACGAGTAGAAATGCCCGTCAGCCATTCCGCTGACGATTGCGTCCACCGACAGCTCGTCGGCATGGACGACTACCCAGCCACGCCCGGGGTTCAACTTGTCGTGGGCGAAGTCGAAGTAGTTGTGGGAGTCGTCCGAGGCCACGCCGAAGATGGGCTTGCCTGCCGTGAGAACGCCGTCCCATACCTCTTCGGCGGTAAACTTGCCGGGGCCACCTTCGTTGTTCGTGACCGGAGACCCGTTGTAGACCTCGATCAGGCTCGCGCCGTCGACCTCGCGGACGTGAGTATGGTCGAAGGCCCATTGGTAGTTGGGATGGTTGATCGACGCGATGCCACCGGCATCAAGAATGGCGTTCACGTTGCCCTGTATCGTCTCAACGATCTCTTCTCCGTGGAACGGCTCGACGACCCGCGTGATCCCGATTCCGTTGATGTGGATCGGGATCGAGCCGGCCTGGATTCGGGCGGAGACCTCCTCGCCGGGGACCATGAGCGGCCCGCCTTCAACCTCGTGTTCCAGTATCGTCCGGTGGTTGTGGTCGCTCAAGACGAGGAAGTCGTAGCCGTGCTCCATGAACCACTTGACGACGAACTCTGGATCGGCGTCTCCATCCGATTTGGTTGTGTGCGTGTGGATGTTGCCCTTGTACCAGTTGGACATTTAGTCGCCCCTGACGAAGACGGGCTGCGTCCACGCCTTGCCGCCTGACGAGGACCGGACGGTGGCGCGAACATAGCCCTCGTCGCCCTTTATCGAATAGGAGACCGACAGTCCCGTTTCTTCGGCGAGCACCTTCCCGTCCCTTCCGGAGAAGGTGGTCGTGTAGATGAAGTCACTCTCTTCCTCTATCTCGAGGGAGACTGACTCTTCGGACTGTTCCAGTTCGGTGAGAACTATGCCCGTCGATGAGTAGAACTCGCCCGTCGCAAGACCGTCCACGATGGCGTCAACGGTCAGTTCCGGCGCGTGCACGACGACCCAGCCGCGTCCGGGATTGCTCATGCCGGGATGGTAGTCGTAGTACCGGTGCGAGTCGTCGGTGGCAGTGCCGAAGATGACCCTGCCCGCGCTGAGCACACCGTCCCAGATCTCCTCTGTGCTGGGTTTGCCGGGAGCGCCGTAGAGGTTAACTCCAGGATGGCCGTTGTAGACCTCCATGAGCTCCGCGCCCCTCACCTGTGTAATGTGCGTGTGGTCGAACGCCCAGTGGAAGTTTGGATGGTTAAGTTGTGCGATGCCGTTCGCCTCGTGAATCGCGTCCACGTTTGCTTGGATCGTACCTACGATGTCGTCGCCGTGAATAGGTTCGACGAGCCGTGAAATGCCGATGCCGTTGATATGGATCGGTATCTGTCCCATCTCGATTCTGGCGGAGACCTCTTCCCCAGGGATCATCAGCGGCCCGCCCTCGACCTCGTGTTCGAGTATCGTGCGGTGGTTGTGATCGCTCAGCATGAGGAAGTCGTAGCCGTGCTCCATGAACCAGTTGACGACAAACTCCGGGTCGGCGTCGCCGTCCGACTCGGTGGTGTGGGTATGCAGATTGCCTTTGAACCATTCGTAGTCGGGCATCGCGGGCCTCGGAACATTGGACTTGCGGGGCGCGCAAAGGCTATCGCCCAACTGCCCAAGTGTCAACCGGCGGTGCTACAATCAACGGTCGGAGCCGATGACTGAGATCGCATACATAAACGAGTCCATGAAGGCGTTCCTCACGAACGATTCGGGGAAGTCGCCAGTCCCGCTCAACGGTCCGGGTGATGCCCAGTCTTGGCCGACATGGTCACCCAACGGTCGCTACGTCGTGTACTCCGCGTTCTCATCCGGCATGAACGGGCATGGCCGCATCGGAGTCTATCTTCACGACCTCTCAAGTGGAGATACCGAGCGAATCTTCGCGAACGAACCGGGGTCCGACGGCATTGCGAGACGCACGCCGCACTACGTGCTCTGGTCTCCCAACGGGAAGATGATCTCACTTGTCGTCAGGTCGAAGGCCGAGGATCTGTCGGGACTCGTATATCGGGTCGGCGAGCAAGGGCCTCCCAAACTCGTTCATGACGGATTCCCGCTGTTCTCCTCCTGGTCGCGGAACTCGCGGTTCCTCCTCTTCCATGCGGGCGCCGAGCACTACCTCGTCGATTTCGAGGGCGAATCGACGCCGCGCCGGATGCCCGGTGATTCACGACTCTACATGACGCCGTCGTGGTCGCCTCGCGGCGCAGTCATGGGACTGCTCAGCGAGGGCAAGGAATACCGTAGCTCGCTGATGCTCGTCGACGTGGAGAACCTGTCGGCCCAGACCCTGGTGGAGTTCAACGGCAACGGCGCTTTCGTCTGGAGTCCCGACGGCGAATCGGTGGCATTGACGCGGGAACCTCAGGGCGAGTCGCGGTTCTACAGCGGCATCTGGCACGTGACGCTCGACGGCGTGGAGCGGAAGATCGTCAACGACATGGTGCTGGCGTTCTTCTGGTCGCCTAGCGGCAAGCACATTGCCTACGTCACAACGTCCGAGGGCGCGGAGGGCTCCGTCCGCTGGGGTCTCGTCGACGTGGAGTCCGGGGAGTCGCGGTATCTGTCCGACTTTCGGCCCACCGAGGAGCAACTCAGCGTATTTATGTTCTTCGACCAGTACGTGCAGTCGCACAGCCCCTGGTCACCCGACGGGAGCGCGCTCATCTACTCGGGTGCGCTCGGCTACACCAAGGGGCGCGACCCCCTCCCCGGGCAGGACGACGCAAGGGTTATCGTCGAAAATGTGACTGCGGGAGGCCCGACTGAGGTCGCTCGCGGTATCTTGGGGACTTGGTCACCGAAGACGTGACGGACACGACGGCAGAACACCTTAGATTCCTCGCTGCGCTCGGAATGACAGTCCGTGCTGCAAGTTATCCCATGGGACGCTACCGCGCGAAGACCGTTGAGTCTTCGATGACCTCTCGAAGGTAGTCGGCGGCCATGGCGATGCAGGTCTGATCGTCGTAGCGATTGCGGGGTATGTCTCCCCCTTCGAACACAATGGAAATCGCGCCGTTGTAGTCGACGTCTCGGAGGATGCGGAGGAAACGCGGGTAGTCGAGCCACTCCTCGAAACCATTGTCGATCTTGTATATCTTGGCGCGGACGCCGGTGGCATAGGGAGCGACTCGCTTATGGTAGACATCGTAGATGTCGAGTTCGGTGTTGTACCAGCCCCGCGGGGAGCCGCCGCGCGCGCCCTCCCACTGTCCCGAGTCGAGGATGTACGTGAAGTTCTTCCTGCCGACCTCTCGCAGAATTCTGAGCACCTGGTTGGCGTTCATGGCGAAGCTGCCGTGGTTATGGTTCTGGAGCGATGCGACGACGCCCCGCTCGGCACAGTAGTCGGCCAATTCCTGGAAGTCCTCGATCATGGGGCCCCAGAACCTCTCCTGTTCCTCGACGGTGGCGGGCCAGGTGTGGCGGGCGAAGACATGGAGCACCTGCGCGCCGATGAAAGCTGCGGAGTCGGCGTCAGCCTTGGCGCGCGCCAAGCGCTGGGCTCTCATCTCCTCCGGCCCAACGAGGCTCACGCCGGACGCGAAGTACCCGATGGGCAGTCCGGCCTTCATGCACATCAGCTTGGTCCGCAGCAGGAACTCCGGCGTTTGGAGGTCGGCCATCATAAGGATGTCGACCATGTCGAGGCCAATGTCGCGCGCGAATTCGATCAGCCCCGGATAGTCATCCTCACTCTGACCCCGCGCCATGTATGAGAGCTTTATCAACGCAAGTCGCCTTTCTTTGTCTCGCAACCGAACATCGCCTCGACCTTCAGCGAGTGTCTCAAATGACTTCGTTCGCCCTGAGCCTGTCGAAGGGTCGATGCGCAGTTCATGGTTCGACAGGCTCACCACGAACGGTTTCGATTGATGTGTCGGACATCCTCTTAGTGATACAGGTACGACAGTGCCATCACGTCGCGCAGATGGCCCGCTGCCAGCTTGATGCACTCCTGGGCGTCAAATCGATTGCGGGGCGGCTGCCCACCCTCAAAGACGATTGACACCGTGCCGTTGAAGTCGTTTTGGCGGAGAATTTTGAATATGCGAGGGTAGTCGAGCCACTCCTCCCAGCCGTTGTCGATCTTGTAGATCTTCGCGCGTACCAGAGTCGTATGTGGGGCGACGCGCTCCATGTAGTCGCGGTAGATGTCCACGTTCAGATCACGCCAGCCGCGCGGCGATCCTCCGACGGCGCCCTGCCACTGGCCGGTGTCCATGATGTAGGTGAAGTTAGGCCGCTCGACGTCATTGAGGATCCGCAGTACCTGGTTGGCGTTCATGGCGAAGCTGCTGTGGTTGTGGTTCTGAAGGCCGATTACTACACCCTTCTCCGCCGCATAGTCGGATATCTCGCGAAAATCCTCGATCATCGGGCCCCAGAACCGCTCCTGCTCTTCCACGGTTTCGGGCCACTTGAACCTCGCGAAGACCCGGAGCATCTGCGCCCCTATGAGCGCTGCAGTGTCCACGTCCTTGCGGCCAATGTCGAGCCGCGTGGAGCGCTCTTCCAGCGGTCCGACAAACTTGCCACCTCCCAGGTAGCCGATGAGCAGGCCGGCGTCAACACACATCCTCTTGATCCGCATGATGAACGCCGGGTCACGGGGCATGCCGCTGAGGTGAAAGTCGATCACGTCCAGCCCGATATCGCCCGCAAACTCCAAGTGCTGTTCAAATGCCTCGGCGTCCGTGGCCCTCGCCATCCAGCTCAGTTTCATCATAGTGCGTAGGTCTCCACCACATTCAATGTCCGCGCTGTGAATGCTGAGCGGAGTCTAACACAGCTGAAACTTCAGCGGGTGTACGGTCAATTTTTGCTTCGCAGAACATTATTTCTGCAAAAGGGTTGACAGTACGCCTGTTCTGTTCTATTCTGTTCTAAACGATAACCCTCTATTACAGGAGAAGGGTGACATGGGTGCCCACGATACCGCCATGGACGTACAGATGATTATGCCGGGGATGCACGAACGCAGTGCCGTCGAAACGGTGCTTGGCGGCTGGCAGCTTCATCCTGGCGTCGAGGTAACGTACCGCGGACACATCAAGGGCGGTCCAAAATTCGGGGCCACCGGCGTCGTGCAGGAGGTAAGGGGCAGGCGCGTGGTTGTCGACCTGTACGGGTGGGGCACTTGGCACATCCCCTTCTATTTCCTGTCAACGGCTCTCAAGGCGGCATAGAAAAGGAGAGACACATGCTGAATGCACTTCGAAGGCTGCTTACTAACGAAGGCACCGATTACGCCGGGAAATTCGGGTCAGTAGGAGGGCCGGACGGTGGGATAGCAAGACACCTCGATTTTGCTGTCATTGCCGCCCAAGGTGACGTACGCGTGAAAGTTGTCGGCGTGGGCGGCGCGGGTGGCAACGCGGTCGCACGGATGGCGAGCGCGGGGCTGCGTGGCGTAGAATTCCTTGCCGTGAACACGGACGTACAGGCGCTGAGGCGCGTCAAGGGCGTGCCCACCTATGCGATTGGCCCCATAGCGACAGGCGGCATGGGGTCGGGCGGGAGTCCCGACCGGGGTCGCAAGGCAGTGCGCGAAAACTTGGAACACATCGGAGAACTGCTTGAAGGGTCGGACATGGTATTTGTCACGGCTGGAATGGGAGGCGGCACGGGTACCGGCGCGGCTCCAATCATCGCCGAGATAGCCCGCCGGAAGGGCGCCCTGACGGTCGGCGTGGTAACCCGCCCGTTCTCCTTCGAAGGTCAGGGGCGTATGGCCGTTGCCGACAAGGGCCTCAAGCAGCTTGGACAAAAGGTGGACACGCTGATTACGGTCGAGAACGACCGGCTGCTCACTTCGCTGGACGGAGAGATGTCGCTGGAGCACGGCTTCCGCATCGCGGACGAAGTGCTGCGGCAGGGCGTGGAAGGGATATCGGAGATAATCACCGTTCCGGGCACGATCAACGTCGACTTTGCGGACGTGAAGTCGGTGATGATGAACCGGGGCGTTTCGTTCATGGCGCTGGGCGAGGGTAAGGGCAGGACTGCCTCGACGGACGCCGTGAAGGCGGCTCTCGCAAATCCTCTATTCACCGCGCCGATCGAGGGGGCACAGGGCATTTTGTTCAACGTACGGGGCGGTCGTGACCTGTCCATCGGACAGGTGCAGGAAATTGCCGGGATGATCGAGGGCGCGAGCAAGTCGCAGGCCCAGGTCGTGTTCGGCTTCGTGCAAGACCCGCGATGGAATAAACAGGTCCGCGTGACGCTGGTTGCTACCGGCATTCCGTCTCGTGAGGCCAGCGTAAAAGGGGCGTCAAACGGGGCGGTCGCGGAGCTTGACGGCCTGAGAGCTGAGAATGGGACGCAGGAGCCTTTCGACACTCAGCCCTCCTATGGCGCGAATGGGCATCAGACCCCGGCATTTCCGAATATGCGAAAGGTGGCGTGAGCGCGACCGGCCTGTTTAATCGGAGTCGAAGCGGTTGCGCTCGCCCTTGAGGAACTCTTCGAGGTCTCTGATAACCTCGTCCGGGGTGGGAACGTCGTCCGGCAGGGGCTTGGGAGTCTGGGAGGCGTCGAATGCCTCTTCAAGACGCCGGACGTACTCGACGATCTCCTCGTTGTTGGCGATGGACTCGGTGGCCTTCTGCTCGAAGCGGTCGCCAGCCCGGCGCAGGTCTTCCAACTCAAAATCGGTGTCGAGGAGCTGTCGGACTTTGTCCAGCAGAGTGTAACTCAGCTTCGGATTCGGCATGGATGGCAGGTAGTGTGGACCGTGTCCCCACAAACTGACGTGGTCGAGACCACGCTGTCTGCAGAAGTCGGAGAGAACGGTGTGAATCGCCGTGGGCCCCTGGTATGGGGAGTTGAATGCTCCGATAGCCTGGACTCTCTTGCCCAGCTTCTGTTGTGAGCTGACAACTGACGAGACGGGGAAGGGTCTGGTATGCGGGACGGTGTTGAACAGAGAGCCGAGCGTGACCATAAGCTCCACTCCGTACCGGTCGGCGACCGCGATGACAGTATCGCAGTAGGCCTTCCACTTGAGATTGGGCTCGATGCCGGAAAACAGAAGCAGGCCAGGCGAGTCGTCGTCGGGGACGTAGGCATGGAATTCGTTGGAGGGCCAGGAGATGTATCGTTCGCCCTTGTCGTCCAGCAACGTTTGGGGCCGGGTGGAGGTAAAGTCGTAGAATTCCTTGGGTGAAATCTCGGCGACCTTTTTCGTTTCGAGCGTGCGATTGAGGAAACGGAGGGCCCTCGTCGTTGCTTCCGCACCGTCCGCCCATCCGGCGAACGCGGCGATCATGTAGGGAAGCCGTCGCTCCGGAATGTCGTGGATCGTAAGACCGTCCATTGCTGTTCCTTACCCCAAACTCTCATTCGAGCATATCACCAGTGTCGCGGGTAGCTCAACCGACGCTACGGACGTAGAATGTCCTCTCATCACACCTTCGTCGCCGAGAGGGCCTCAAATGCCTGAGCCGGTTGTCTTGGATCGGGTTGCGTTCGCGTGGGTTGCGGCGAACGGGACGAAGAGCTGGTCGTTCGTCGAGATCACCGACGCTAACGGTGAAACGGTTACCGTAGAGTGTCAGGGCCTGAGAACGGTCGATGACAGGGAACGCATATTTGCGGAGTTCATCGAAAGACTTCGGGGCGTTCAAATCACCGGCGACGAAGAGGTCGAACGGCTTCTGGGTCTGACGAGGGAAGAGGGCAAAGCGAACTCGCGTGTGGTGAGCGCTCTTGCCACGGCTGTGGTCGAGTTCCAATGCCGGTACTCCGGGCTCAGCATGACGGAAGCTCTCGGAGGGAAGCCGAAGGAACGCCAGTTGCTGTACGCAAACCTCAACCGTTATCTGCGCGACGTGAAGAAGAGCCGAACTCCCGTGGACTTCGGCGAGGCCGCTGAGGGCGCGGCACGGGAGGGCTTCACCATTCTGAAGACGGACCCTTTCGACGAGGTGAGGCCCACGCATACGGTAGATGAGATATTCGAGGTGGCATCGGTAAGCCTAGAGCGGCTCGCGGCGATGCGTTCGGCGGCGGGGGACGATGTCGCCCTGCAGGTGGACTGCCATGGGGCATTCAACGTCGAGACGACCATTGCCATCGCGCCAGAGTTGGAGCGGCTGGGGGTCACGTGGTTCGAAGACCCCGTGCGGCACAGGGACGAACTTGAGGGGCTGTGCACGGTGGTGGAGCAGGTCACCATTCCGATAGCGGCAGGGGGCGACGATTATGGCGAGGAGACTTTCGCAGAGCTTGTGCAGTCAGGCGTGAAGTACACGATGCAGGACGTCATGCGCTGCGGGGGAGTCGGGGTGGCCGCGCGGGCGGGACAAGCAGGCGCGAGGCACGGTGCGCAGACATCGTGCCACAGTCCATTCGGCCCCCTATCCAACTTGGCGAGCGCACACGTACATGCGGCAACTCCCAATCCTCACGCGCTGGAACACGCCCTGTGGGAGAACGACTGGAGGGCGGACCTGATCGATCCGCCGGAGATCGTGGAGGACGGGCATCTCGTCTTCCCCGGCGGGGTTGGAATGGGGGCGACGGTCAATTGGAAGACTCTCGAAAGCGTCGGCGGAGTCCGCTGGACGCCGTAGCTACTTCACGGCGAGCATCTCG